>NZ_CP022961.1:2331875-2665000 GCF_002285795.1 Plantactinospora sp. KBS50 | reverse complement strand
GCCCACATAGAACGTGACCGGGCCGCCGGCCAGGAGTTCACCGAACTCGTCGAGGCCGGTCGAGTCGCTGATCAGCCCGCGCCACCGGAGGTCGTCGAGGAGGCCGCCGCCGCCCGCGACGGGGGACGGGTCACCGGCGGGGGAAGGGTCACCGCCGGACGCGGCGGGAGAAAGGTCGCTGTCGGTCACGCAGGGCATTCTCCCCCATCCCGAGCGGGCGGTCGTACCCGGTTTCGATCCCGCCGGGCGTCCGGCCCTAGGCTGGCCGGGGAAGATCCGCACGAGGCCATTGGGGGCCGGGTATGGAGAAGTCCGAGGTGACGACCGGCGGCTTCGTGACGCTGCTCGGCCTGGAGTTCCAGGAGAGCACGCCGGACCGGGTGGTGATCCGCTGGCGGGTCCGTCCGGAGCTGCACCAGCCGTACGGCATCCAGCACGGCGGCGTGTACGCCTCGGTGGTGGAGACCGCCGCGAGCGTCGGCGCGGCCATGTGGTTCGGCGACCGGGGGAACGTGGTGGGGGTGAGCAACCACACGGACTTCCTGCGGGCGGTCCGCGAGGGTGAGCTGACCGCCGTCGCCTCGCCGGTGCACCGGGGCCGGTCGCAGCAGCTGTGGCAGGTCGAGATCACCGATACGGCCGGCCGGCTGGTGTCTCGCGGCCAGGTCCGGTTGCAGAACCTTCCGTCCGCGGAACAGCTCGGCTGAGCCGGTCCGGCTCCGGGTCGGTGACCCGGTCGGTGCTCGGGTCGGTGCCAGGGTCGGTGCCAGGGTCCGCGGTCGGGTCACCGCTTCCGGTCGGCGCCTGCGCGTTCGACGGGTCGGCGCGGCGCAGCCGTACCCGGGTGATCGCGTGGTGGGCCACGGCCTCGACCTGGAGGTTCCAGCCGTCGACGGCCAGCGTCTCGCCCGGTTCGGTGGGGATCCGGCCGAGCCTGGCCAGGATGAGTCCGGCGATCGTGGTGTAGTCCCCGGCCGGGCGGGCGGACAGTTCGACGCCGATGTCCGGCAGGTCGTGCACGGGGAACGTGCCGGGCACCAGCATCGCGCCGTCCGGTTCGGCGCGTACCCCGCGGACGTCCCGGTCCGTCTCGTCGTAGATCTCCCCGACGATCTCCTCCAGCACGTCCTCCAGGGTGACGATGCCGTCGACCGCGCCCCGCTCGTCCACCACCAGGGCGATGTGCTGCCGTTCGGCCTTGAACCGGCGCAGCGCCGCCACCACCGGCAGCGAGTCCGGCAGCAGCAGCGGCGGCCGGGCGTAGTCGTCCACCGGCCGCTCGTCGGGTACGCCGACCAGGTCCCGCAGGTGCACGACGCCGACCGCGTCGTCGAGCATGCCGTGCCGGACCACCGGCGCCCGGGAGTTGCCCGAGGCCGCCAGGACGATCCGGGCGGCCTCCGCTGAGGTGCCGCTGTCCAGGCAGAACACCTCCAGCCGGGGCACCAGGACCGCCCGGAGCTGCCGTTCGGCGATCTCCACGGCGCCCGCGATGATGGTCTGCTGCTCCACCGTCAGGCCGTGGTGATTCGTGACGATCTCCCGCAGCTCGTCCGGGCTGATCTCGTCCCGCTGCTGCCGCGGGTCGACCCCGGCGAGCCGTACCGCGAGGTCGGTCGTGCGGCCCAGCGCCCAGACGACCGGCCGGGAGAGGCTCGCCAGCAGGTCCAGCGGGCGGGCGACGACCAGGGCCCAGCCCTCGGCCCGCTGCATGGCGATCCGTTTCGGGGCCAGTTCGCCGAAGACCAGGGTGACGAAGGTCAACGCCAGCGTCACCAGGATGACGGCGACCGGCTGGGCGGCCTCGCCGAGCACTCCCAGCAGCGGTACGAGGGGCTTCGCCAGCGACACCGCGGCGGCCGCCGAGGCGAGGAAGCCGGCGAGCGTGATGCCGATCTGGATGGTGGCCAGGAAGCGGTTCGGGTCCGTCGCCAGCCGGGCCAGCACCCGGCCCGAGCGGCTGGTGCGTTCCAGCCGCTGGAGCTGGCTCTCCCGCAGCGAGACCAGGGCCATCTCGCTGCCGGCGAAGGCAGCATTGACGATCACCAGCACGCCGACCAGGGCGAGCTGCATCCAGGTCTGCACCGCTTCGTCTCCTCACCGCCGGGCCGGGTCCCCCGGTACGCCGTCCGTCAGCCTGGCAATGCCCAGCCGCACGGACGGCGAATCCCGAAGCCGACCAAGGAGATTGCGGGGCGCCGGGTGCACGCGGCGGCACCGGATCGCATCCGGTGCCGCCGCCGGCTCCGTCAGTACCGGGCGCCCACGGTCTGCTCGGCGAGCCGGTCCAGCCGGGCCAGGTCGGCCGCGTCCAGCCGCAGGTCGGCGGCGGCCACGTTCTGTTCCAGGTAGCTCACCCGCTTGGTGCCGGGGATCGGCACCACGTCCTCGCCCTGCGCGTGCACCCAGGCCAGCGCCACCTGGCCGGGAAGCACCTCCCGCTCGGCGGCGATCTGCCGCACCACGTCCACGAGGCGCTGGTTGGCGGCCAGCGCGTCGGCCGCGAACCGTGGATTGGTCCGCCGGAAGTCGTCGGCGGCGAACTCCTGCCCGGCGCTCAGCGCCCCGGTGAGGAAGCCGCGGCCCAGCGGCGAGAACGGCACGAGACCGACACCCAGCCGCCGCGCCGCCGGCACCACCGACTCCTCGACGCCGCGGGTCCACAGCGACCACTCGCTCTGCACGGCGGTGATCGGGTGTACGGCGTGTGCCCGCTCCAACTCCTCGGCCGTCACCTCGGACAGCCCCAGGTAGCGCACCTTGCCGGCCTCGACGAGCCCGGCCAGCGCGGACACGGTCTCCTCGATCGGGGTGTCCGGGTCGACCCGGTGCAGGTAGTACAGGTCGATGTGCTCCATGCCCAACCGGGTCAGCGACTCGTCGCAGGCCCGCCGGACGTAGTCGGGGTCGGCGCCGAGGCGGAACCGGGTGCTGCCGTCCGCCCGGTCGATGCCCCGGATCCCGACCTTGGTGGCCAGCACCACCTCGTCGCGCCGGCCCCGCAGGGCGTACCCGAGCAGCCGCTCGTTGGCGCCGAAGCCGTAGATCCCCAACTCGCCGTAGACGTTCGCGGTGTCCAGCAGGGTGACGCCGAGTTCCAGCGCCCGGTGCAGGGTCGCGATCGACGAGGTGTCGTCGGCCGGCCCGTACGACTGGCTCATCCCCATGCAGCCCAGTCCCTGAGCCGAGACCCGCAGACCCTGGCTGCCGAGTGCGACGGTACGCATCGTGCCTCCTTCTCGCGGCGCCGCCGTGCGCGGCGCCCGACCATCCCGCCCACGGTATGAGTTCGAGTGCGCTCGACGGCAAATCCGTTCCGCCGGCGCGGCACACAGTCGGGCCGCGTCCGCAGGGACGCCGCCGGTCGGCGGCGGCGGCTTCGTCAGCGACGGCCGCCGGTGGGGGACGGCGCCGGTCGGGAGCGACGCCGGTCAGGGACGGCGGCGTGGCACGTGCCGGCGGTACGCGCTGACCGTCGGGTCGCCGGCCAGCCAGAACCGCCACGGTAGGTCGTGCGCGCCGGTCACCCCGACCCGCGGGCCGGCGGCCACGGCCGTGGGGTCCACCGGCTCCACCGGCTCCGCCAGCCGGACCGGGCCGTCGGCCAGCAGGTACGCCCCGTACGCGGCGCCGTCGAGGCCGAGCGCCGAACAGAGCCGGGCCGGGCCGCGGGCCAGTTCCACGTCCCGGCGTACGGCCGGCCGGCGGTCCCGGGCCGTGGCCAGGCCGTCGACCACCGCACCGGCGCGCAGCAGCACCGCCGACGCCTCCCCGGCCGGGCCGGTCACCACGTTCATGCACCAGTGCATGCCGTAGGTGAAGTAGAGGTACGCGTGTCCGGGCGGCCCGAACATCACCCGGTTGCGCCGGGTCGGCCCGCGGTGGGCGTGCGAGGCGGGATCGCCGCCCGAGCCCGCGTACGCCTCGACCTCGGTGATCCGGACCGTGACGCCGCCGGCGCTCAGCCGGGCGCCGAGCAGTCCGCGCGCCGCAGGCTCGACCGGTCCGGCCAGCAGCGCCGCGAGATCGACCGGCCGGGCGTCGGACACGCCACCAGCAAAGCACACCCGGCCGGCGCCGCGGCGGCGGACCTTCGGCTCAGGGTACGAGGGTCTGCCGGTGCTTCGCCGCCGCCTCGACCGCGGGCCGGTTCCAGGGCATCGGCAGCGTCGCGCCGGTGCGCCACAGCGGCACCTGGTCGGTGTAGTGCGGGCCGAACGCGTGCCCGGACACCCCGGCCAGGTCCACCCAGCGGGACCGGTCCAGGTCGCCCAGGTCCACGATCATGCGCATGGACGGGACCCAGTTCACCTCGTAGCCCTGCCCGGCGTTCCAGCCGGTCGCGTTGACCAGGCCCTTCCCGCCGGAGGTGCGGTAGGGGCCGGCGTTGAACAGCCACTCCACCGGGCCGATGCCGGAACTGCCGTACGACTGGTTGCGCAGGGTGAGGGTGTGCAGGTCGCCCCAGCGCCACTTCGCCGGGTGGTCGCCGAGCCGGTCGGCCAGTTCCGCGTACCCGTCCCGCAGCGCCGCCGTGAGCATGGCGGTGCGGTCCTCGACGGCCGGCGTGGACCGGTCGTCCCACCACGGCGAGTTCGGGGCGAGCCCGGTGACGATCTGGAACCACCGCTCGCCGCCGTCCGGTGGCGAGCCGGCCGGCACCTCGTCGAAGGTCCGCAGCAGCAGGTGCCGCCAGACCGCGTTGAAGTACGCGGCCGCCGCGGACGAGTGGGCCTGCGCCGAGCCGTCCGGGCCGGTGTCCGGCTGCTGGCCGTCCCAGTCGCGCAGCAGGTCCCGGGCCTCCACGGCCGGGCCGTCCAGGGGCGCGGCGAGCAGTTCGGGCACCAGGTCGGCGGCGACCGGGTTACGGCTGTCGAACTGGATCCGGGACACGTCCTGCACCGAGTGCTTCGGGGCCGCCGCGAGCAGCTCGTTGATCCGCTGCGACCGGTAGCCGGCCGTCCAGTCCATGGTGAGCAGCCCGGGGTACGCCGGGCCGACCACCGCCTGGTTGGCCGTCACGATCGCCCCGTCCGGCGGGTCGCTCACCGCGGGCAGCTCGGCGAACGGGATGAACCCGCGCCAGTCGTACCGGGAGTCCCAGCCGGGCGCCGGCCAGCGGCCGTCACCGGCGCCGCGGACCGGGATCCGCCCGGGCGCCTGGTAGCCGATCCGGCCGTCCACCGTGGCGTACACGATGTTCTGCGCCGGCACCTCGAACAGCGCGGCGGCCTGCCGCAGCGTCGCCGGGTCGGTGGCCCGGTTGATCGCGAACACCGCGTCCATGGTGCGGCCCGGGTCCAGTGCCGTCCAGCGCAGCGCCACCGCCGTGACCGGTCCGGTCGGCGCCGCGGCGGCCGGTGCCGGTCCGGCGCCGCCGGTCGGCGACGGGCCGGCGCCGGCCTGGTCGGCGGGGGCGCGGCCGGCCGGTTCGGTCGGCGGCGGGGTGGCGGCGATGGCGCGCAGCGGCTCGGACGCGTCGGACAGCAGCGGTCCGTGCCCGGTCTCCCGGACCGTGATCGTCACGGGCGTCGCGCCGGCCACCCGGATCGTCTCGGTCCGCTCGCGCAGCGGTCGCCACGCCCCGTCCACGAGGTAGCGGTCGCCGTCCACGCGCTCCAGGTAGAGATCGGTGACGTCCGGGTCGAGGTTGGTGAACCCCCAGGCCAGCCGGTCGTTGTGCCCGATCACCACGCCGGGCATCCCGGAGAAGGTGTAGCCGGCCGCGGCGTACCCGCAGTCGCAGTGCAGGCCCATCTGCATCCAGATTCCCGGCAGCGACGGCCCGAGGTGCGGATCGTTGGCCAGGATCGGCGCGCCGGTCGTGGTCCGCGAGCCGGCGAGCACGAACGAGTTCGAGCCGATGCCCTCGCCGTCCGGTCCGAGCAGGTTCGGCAGGCCGGCGGCCAGGTTCCGGGCCGCCGCCAGCGCCGGCGCCGCGACGGCCGCGGTGCTGGCCGGGTACGGCGGGCGGTCCCCCGCGGGCTCGGCCGGGACGCCGCCGCCGGTGCCGCCGGTGCCACCGGAGGCCGGCACGATCGTCCGGTTCCGTTCGTACGGGTACGTCGGGTAGAGCTGGTCGATCTGCGCCAGGCTCAGACCCTGGCCGTAGAGGTTGGCCCGATCCAGCTCGCTGGACATGTTGCCGCGCAGGTCCCAGGCCATCGCCTTGAGCCAGGCGAGGCTGTCCACCGGTTCCCAGCGCTCGATCCGGTGGCCCCGGTTGAGCAGCCCCAGCAGCGTGTACTCCAGGCTGACCGACCCGCTCGGCGCGCCGTCGGCGGCGGCCGGATCGGCCAGCACCCCCTGGGCCACCAGGTACGCGTTCACCCCGTCGGCGTACGCGGTGAGGTAGCGCCGGCTGTCCGGCGAGATCAGCGCCCACTCCTGCTCGGCCACCCGCCGCCAGCCCAGGGTGCGGATGTACGTGTCGGTCTCCAACTGCGACGGGCCGAACAGTTCGGCGAGCCGGCCGGCCGTCACGTGCCGGCGGAAGTCCATCTCCCAGAACCGCTCCTGGGCGTGCGCGTAGCCCTGCGCCCGGAACAGGTCCTCCTCGGTGTGCGCGTAGAGCTGCGGGATGCCGTGCGCGTCCCGCAGCACGGTCACCGGCGCGCCGAGGCCGGGCAGCGACAGGCTGCCGCCGTACTCCGGAAAGGCCCGCCGGACCGACCAGATGACCAGGCCGGTGGCGACCAGCGCGAGCACCAGCGCGACCGCGACGACCGAGATCGCCACCCGGGCCAGCCGGCGCCGCCAGCGCCGGGGTCGCCGGCCGCCGCCCGGGGTCGCGGCATCCGGGGTCGCAGCAGCCGGGGTCGCGCCGTCCGGAGTCGCGCCGTCCGAGGTCGCGGCGGGGCCGTCCGGGGTGGTTTCGGAGTCGTCGCCGGACGTGCCGGATTCGTCCTGGGACGCGGTGGGCTCTTTCGACCGGGCGTCGGAATCGTCCGCCGGGGTGTCGGGTCGGGCCGGACCGGGGGCGTCGGACCGTGTCATGCCGCGGGATCCTACGCGCGACCAGTGCCGTCGTCGATCATGGAGTCGGGCCGGGGCGAAACGTCCGTTCCGCGTCCCGGACCCGGCGGATCAGCCGGCCGATCCGGCGGGCGACGCGGCCGGCAGGCGGCGCTCGGCGGGAGACGCGGCCGGCAGGCGGCGCTCGGCGGAGGACGCGGCGGCCCGGCGGGCAACGCCGCGGCCCGGCGGGCGACGCGGCGGCTCAGCGGGGGACGCGGCGGCGGACGGCGAACAGCGTCACCCCGGCGGCCAGCGCCGCGGCCAGCGCGACGCCGACCGCCACGCCGGGACCGATCCGGGCGCTGCCCCCGGCCCCGGCCGCGACCGGGTGGCTGCCGGCGATCGGCGACGGGCTGGTGCCGCTGGGCGCCGGGGTCGGGTTGGCCGGCGCGACCAGCTCGCCGACCCGGGCACCGCCGGGCAGCCCGAATCCCCAGTCCAGCAGCGCGGCACCCTGCTCCCAGCCGCGCTGCGGCGCGGCCTCGGCGCCCACCAGCGTCACCACCAGGCGCCGGCCGTCCCGCTCGGCGGCGCCCACGAACGTGTGCCGGGCCAGGTCCGTGAAGCCGGTCTTGCCGCCGAGCGCGCCCGGATACCGCCACAGAAGCTGGTTGTCGTTGGTGATCTGGTAGCCCTTGGGATCCCGCGGCGGCTGCGGCGGGACCTGGGCGGTCCGGGTGGACACGTACTGGCGGAAGTCGGCCCGCGCGAAGTCGGCCCGCGCGATGAGCGCCAGGTCGTACGCGCTGGTGAACTGCCCCGGACCGTCCAGGCCGGACGGGGTCACGGCGTGGGTCTGGTAGGCGCCCAGCCGCCGCGCCTCGGTGTTCATCGCGGCCATGGTGCCCGGCAGCCCGGCCGCGCCGCCGGCGACCCGGGCCAGCACGTTCGCCGCGTCGTTGCCCGAGTTGAGCAGCAGTCCGAGCAGCAGCGTCCGCACCGGATAGTGGCCGCCCTCCACCACCCCCATGGCCGAACTGCCGGGCTCGAAGTTCATGTCCTCCGGCGTCACCTCGACCACGGCGTCCGGGTCCAGCCGGGGCAGGACCGTCTCCAGCAGCAGCAGCTTCTGCACGCTGGCCGGCGGGGTGGACTGGTGCGGGTCGCAGCCGCCGAGGACGGCGCCGCTGTCCAGGTCGGCGACCACCCAGGAGGTCGCGGTGACCGGGGGTGGCGGCGCCGTACCGGGCGGCACTGCCAGGCCGGTCACGGCCAGCGCCGACCCGCCGACCGCGCGGTCCGCGGGCCGCTGCGGCGGGGACGTCGGGCGCGGCGGTCGGGCCACCGCGGGGCTGGGCTGCGGACACGGCGCGGGGGCCGCCGCGGTGCTCGGACCCGCGGTCGCCACCCCGCCCGGTGCGGCACTCGCGGTGTCCGCGACGGCGGTCACCCCGCCCGGTACGGCGGTCACCGCGGTGGCCGGCATGAGGCCCGCGGTGGCCGGCATGAGGCCCGCGGTGGCCGGCATGAGGCCCGCGGTGGCCGGCATGAGGCCCGCGTGCGCCGGGACGGCGGTCCCGGCGGTCACCGCGGGCGCGGTGGCGGTCAGCAGGAAGAGGGCGACGACGCCCAGCAGCGCCGTGGCCCGAGGGATGGCCCGCATGAGACCGACCCTAGTGCGGACCCGCCACGGAAAGGGGCGGATTGCTCACCTGGCGTTACCGTCGCGCTCGACCGGTCGCCGACCACCGTGGACACTCCACGGGCGGTGGCCGGCGGATACCCGACGAGCGGTCGCGCACCGCCCGCCGAGGCCGGTTCACCACGAACGGGACGTTCCCGCCATCGGGATCGGCGCGGGACAGCCCTGCCGTGGACCCGCCGGCAAGGTCGACTCATCTTCCGGGAAGTCGGGGTGTAACCGGCGCCGGAACACCCCGACTTCCCGCAAGACGTGTCGACACCGGCCGGAAGATGGCCGACTCCCCGGTGCGGGACGACTCAGCGGGGAACGACGCTGCGCGCGGCCCACTCCCGCCAGTCGCGCACCTGCTCCGCGGCGGCGGCCAACTGGTCGGACACCGGGCCGGGGCCGGTCGAGCCCGGGGTGGTCCGGGCGGCCAGCGCCGACCGGACCGACAGCACGTCCCGGACGCTCGGCTCCAGGTGCTCGCTGACCAACCGCAGATCGTCGTCGGAGACCTCGTCGAGGGCACACTCGCGGGCCGCGCAGAGCGCCACGAGACGGCCGGTGATCTCGTGCGCCTCGCGGAACGGCACCCCCCGCCGGACCAGCCAGTCGGCCACCTCGGTGGCCAGGGAGAAGCCGACCGGCGCGGCGGCGACCAGCCGGTCGACCCGCACCGTCATGGTGGCCACCATCCCGGCCAGGGCCGGCAGCAGCAGTTCGAGGGTGTCCACGGCGTCGAACGCCGGTTCCTTGTCCTCCTGCATGTCCCGGTCGTAGCTGAGCGGGAGGCCCTTGAGCATGGTGAGCACGGCGGTCAGCCCGCCGACCAGCCGGCCCGACTTGCCCCGGGCCAGCTCGGCGATGTCGGCGTTCTTCTTCTGCGGCATGATCGACGAGCCGGTGGCGAACGCGTCGTCCAGTTCGACCCAGCCGAACTCCTGGGAGGTCCAGAGCACCACCTCCTCGCCGAGCCGGGACAGGTGGATCCCGATCAGCGCGGTGATGAACAGGAACTCGGCCACGAAGTCCCGGTCGGCCACCGCGTCCATCGAGTTGGCGAACGAGGTGGTGAAGCCGAGTTCCTTGGAGACCGCCACCGGGTCCAGCGGCAGGCCGGAGCCGGCCAGCGCGCCGGCGCCGAGCGGGCTCACGGCGGTACGCCGGTCCCAGTCCCGCAGCCGGTCCAGGTCCCGCAGCAGCGGCTGGACGTGCGCCAGCAGCCAGTGTCCGAAGGTGACCGGCTGGGCGTGCTGCACGTGCGTCATCCCGGGCGCCGGGGTGTCGACGTGCGCGCCGGCCTGGTCGACAAGCGCGTCCGCCAGCTCCACCAGCCGGGCCGCCACCCGCGGGCGTGGTCCCGCAGGTAGAGCCGGAGGTCGGTGGCGACCTGGTCGTTGCGGGACCGGCCGGCGCGCAGCTTGCCGCCGAGCGCGCCGAGCCGTTCCAGCAGCCCTCGCTCCAGTGCCGTGTGCACGTCCTCGTCGTCCACCGTGGGCCGGAACGCCCCGGAGGCGCAGGCGGCCTCCAGGTCGTCCAGCGCGGCCAACATCCGGCCCAGTTCGTCCGGGTCGAGCAGGCCGGCCCCGGCCAGCACCCGGGCGTGCGCCCGGGAGGCCGCCAGGTCGTACGGCGCGAGCCGCCAGTCGAACTGGACGCTCACCGACAGCCGCGCGAGCGCCTCGGAGGGGCCGCCGGCGAAGCGGCCACCCCACAGGCTGGTGCGGTTGGCGGCGGCGGTGTTCTCGGTCAGGCTCCGGTCGTCCACGCCGACCATTCTGGCGGTCACCGGTTCGGGCCGCCCAACCGGGCGTCCCGGGCCGCGGCCATCCGGCTGGGCAGACCCCAGAGCTGGACGAATCCCTTGGCCAGGGACTGGTCGAAGGTGTCGCCGGTGTCGTAGGTGGCCATCCCGAAGTCGTACAGGCTGGCCTCCGAACGCCGGCCGGTCACCACGGCCCGGCCGCCGTGCAGGGTGAGCCGCACGTCGCCGGTGACGTACCGCTGGGTCTCGGCGATGAAGGCGTCCAGCGACTGCCGAAGCGGGGAGAACCACAGGCCGTCGTAGACCAGCTCGCCCCAGCGCTGGTCCACGGCGCGCTTGAACCGGGCGGTGTCCCGCTCCACGGTGACGTTCTCCAGCTCCTGGTGGGCGGTGATCAGCGCGATCGCGCCCGGCGCCTCGTACACCTCGCGGCTCTTGATGCCGACCAGCCGGTCCTCGACCATGTCCAGCCGGCCCACGCCGTGCGCGCCGGCCCGCCGGTTCAGCTCGGCGACCGCCTGGAACGGGGTGACCGTCTCGCCGTCGATCGCCACCGGCACGCCGCCGTCGAAGGAGATCACCACCTCGTCCGGGTCACGCTCGGCGCTCGGGTCGGCGGTGTAGGAGTACAGGTCCTCGATCGGCCCGTTCCAGATGTCCTCCAGGAAGCCGGTCTCCACGGCCCGGCCCCACAGGTTCTGGTCGATCGAGTAGGGCGACTTGGCCGACACGTCGATCGGCAGGCCCTTCTCCTCGGCGAAGGCGATCGCCTTGTCCCGGGTCCAGGCGAAGTCCCGGGCCGGCGCGATCACCCGCAGGTCGGGGGCCAGGGCACCGAGACCGGCCTCGAACCGCACCTGGTCGTTGCCCTTGCCGGTGCAGCCGTGCGACACGATCGTCCCGCCGTGCGCCCGCGCCGCGGTCACCAGGTGCTTGACGATCAGCGGCCGGGACAGCGCGGACACCAGCGGGTAGCGGTCCATGTAGAGGGCGTTGGCGCGCACCGCCGGCAGGCAGTACTGCGCGGCGAACTCCTCCCGCGCGTCCACCACCACGGACTCGGCGGCGCCGCAGTCCAGGGCGCGCTGGCGGATGACGGCCAGGTCCTCGCCGCCCTGCCCGACGTCGACCGCCACGGCGATCACCTCGGCGCCGGTCTGCTCGGCCAGGTAGGGAATGGCGACCGAGGTGTCCAACCCCCCGGAGTACGCAAGTACGACCCGCTCGCTCATGGCGTGGTGCTCCCTTCGATGTTTTCTTCCCGGCGAGCCCAGCCGGCGAGCTTGTCGCCCAGCGCCGCGCCGCCGACGGCCGTACGGGCCACGACGAGGATGGTGTCGTCGCCGGCGATGGTGCCGACGACCTCGGGCAGTCCCGCCCGGTCCAACGCGCTGGCCAGGTAGTGGGCAGCGCCCGGCGGGGTACGCAACACGGCGATGTTGCCGCTGGAGTCGACGCCGTTGAGCAGTTCGCGCAGCAGCCGGACCAGCCGGGCCGGCGCGGTCTCGGCGTCGCGCAGCGGGCGGTGCCCGTCCTCGGGGATCAGGTAGACCGCCGGGCCGTCCCCGCCGCGCACCTTCACGGCGCCGAGTTCCTCCAGGTCCCGGGAGAGGGTGGCCTGGGTGACCTGCACCCCGTCCCGGGCCAGCAGGTCGCCCAGTTCGGTCTGTGACCGGACGGGCATCAGGCGGATCAGGTCGACGATGCGGGCGTGCCGGGCGACCCGGTTCAGCGGCGCGGTCATGCGGTCCCTCCGGTGCCCGCCGGCGGGTCGACCGCTGGAGCGGCCACCCCGGCCGCGCCCGCCGTGGCCGGGGTTGCCGCCAGCAGGAACGCCAGCAGCGCCTTCTGGGCGTGCAGCCGGTTCTCCGCCTGGTCGAAGACGGCGCTCTGCGGGCCGTCGAGCACCTCGTCGGTGATCTCCTCGCCGCGGTGCGCCGGCAGGCAGTGCAGCACGATCGCCCCGGGCGCGGCCACCCGCAGCAGCGCGGCGTTGACCTGGTACGGCCAGAACGGGGTGACCCGGTCCAGGCCGTCGCCCTCCTGCCCCATCGAGGTCCAGGCGTCGGTGGCCAGCACGTCGGCCCCGCGCGCCGCCTCGACCGGGTCGCCGAGGACCCGCGCCGACCCGCCGGTGCCGGCGGCGATCTTCTCGGCCCGGGCCAGGATCTCCGGGTCGGGACGGAAGCCGGCCGGGCCGGCGATCCGCACGTGCATCCCGGCGGTCGCCCCGGCCAGCAGGTACGACTGGGCCATGTTGTTCGACGCGTCCCCGACGTAGGTCAGCGTGCGCCCGGCGGTGCCGCCCAGCCGTTCCCGGACGGTGAGCAGGTCGGCCAGCAACTGGCAGGGGTGGAAGCCGTCGGTGAGGGCGTTCACCACCGGCACGGTGGCCCCGGCGGCGATCTGCGCGATCCGGTCGTCGGCGTGGGTGCGCAGCACGATCGCTGCCACGTACCGGGACAGCACCCGGCCGGCGTCCGGCAGCGACTCGCCGCGGCCGAAGTGGGTGACCTGGGTGTCCACCATCAGCGAATGGCCACCCAGCTCGGTGATGCCCACGTCGAACGAGGTCCGGGTGCGCAGGCTGGGCTTGTCGAACAGCACCGCCACCGACCGCGGACCGGCCAGCGGCCGGTGGCCGTACCGGTCGGCCTTCATCCGGGCGGCGAGGTCCAGCACCGCGGCCTGCTCCGCCGCGTTCAGGTCGTCGTCGGCCAGGAAGTGCCGGGTCACGACGGCACCCGCGCCGCGTCCAGCGCGCCGGGCAGCGCGGCGAGGAAGGCGTCGGCCTGCGCGGCGGTCAGCACCAGCGGCGGGGCCAACCGGACCACGTCCGGCTGGACCGCGTTGGCCAGGAACCCGGCGTCCCGCAGGCCGGCGACGACCGCGCCGGCGGCCGGGGCGCGCAGCGCCACGCCGAGCAGCAGGCCGGCGCCGCGGACCTGCGCCACCAGCGGGTGGTTGAGCGCCTCGACGCCGTCGCGGATCTGCTCCCCCACCCGCTTCACGTGGTCCAGCAGCCCCTCGTTGGCGATCGTGGAGATCACCGCGAGCGCCGCGGCGCAGCTGACCGGGTTGCCGCCGAAGGTGCTGCCGTGGCTGCCCGGTGCGAGCAGCCCGGCGGCCTCGCCGAAGACCAGGCAGGCGCCGATCGGCAGGCCGCCGCCGAGGCCCTTGGCCAGGGTGACCAGGTCGGGCTCCACCGCCTCGGCCTGGTGGGCGAACCAGTGGCCGGTGCGGCCGATGCCGGTCTGCACCTCGTCCAGCGCCAGCAGCGCGCCCGCCCGGGTGGTGATGTCCCGCGCCGCGCTCAGGTAGCCCGGCGGCGGCACCACCACGCCGTTCTCGCCCTGGATGGGTTCCAGGATCACCATCGCGGTCCGGTCGGTGACCGCCGCGGCCAGCGCGGCGGCGTCGCCGTACGGCACGTGCGTGACGTCCCCGGGCAGCGGCCGGAACGGGTCCGCCTTGGCCGGCTGGCCGGTCAGCGCGAGCGCGCCCATGGTCCGGCCGTGGAAGCCGCCGTGCGTGGCCACCACGTGCGTGCGCCCGGTGCGCCGGGACAGCTTGAAGGCCGCCTCGTTGACCTCGGCGCCGGAGTTGGCGAAGTACACCCGGCCGGACCGGCCGGCCAGCGCCAGCAGCAGCTCGGCGAGCGCCACCGGCGGTTCCGCGGCGTACAGGTTGGAGACGTGCCCGAGCGTGGCGACCTGCTTGGACACCGCGGCCACCACGGCCGGGTGCGCGTGGCCGAGGGTGTTCACGGCGATCCCGCCGAGCAGGTCGACGTACTCCCGGCCGTCCTCGTCGACCACGACGGCGCCGGCGCCGGAGACCAGGGCCAGCGGCGGGGTGCCGTAGTTGTCCATCATGGCCGCCTGCCAGCGGGCCAACAGCTCACTCATGGTTCCTCGCCTCCCCGGCGGCCGCGCGCGTGACCATCGTGCCGAACCCCTCGGAGGTGAAGACCTCCAGCAGGGTCGAGTGCGCGAGCCGCCCGTCCACGACGTGGGCCGCCGGCACGCCGCCGCGGACCGCCCGCAGGCACGCCTCCATCTTCGGCACCATCCCCGCCTCAAGGCCGGGCAGCAGACGTGCCAGTTCGTCGTCGGTGATCTCGGAGATCAGGCTGTCGGTGTCCGGCCAGTCGGCGTACAACCCCGGCACGTCGGTGAGCACCACCAGCTTGCGGGCGTCCAGCGCCACCGCCAGGGCCGCGGCCGCGGTGTCCGCGTTGAGGTTGTGCAGCACCCCGGCCGCGTCGGGCGCCACGCTGGAGACCACCGGGATCCGGCCGGCGCCGATCAGGTCGGTCACCGCGGCCGGGTTGACCGACGCCACGTCGCCGACCTGGCCGATGTCCACCGGCTCGCCGTCCACGTACGCCGGCCGGCGCTGCGCGGTGAACAGCCCGGCGTCCTCGCCGGAGAGCCCGACCGCGAACGGGCCGTGCGCGTTGATCAGCCCGACGAGTTCCCGGCCGACCTGGCCGACCAGGACCATCCGGACCACGTCCATGGCCTCCGGGGTGGTGACCCGCAGCCCGCCGCGGAACTCGCTGGCGATGCCGAGCCGGCCCAGCATGGCGGAGATCTGCGGCCCGCCGCCGTGCACGACCACCGGGCGCAGGCCCGCGTAGCGCAGGAAGACCATGTCGGCCGCGAAGGCGCGTTGCAGGTCGGGGTCGACCATCGCGTTGCCGCCGTACTTGACCACCACCGTGGCCCCGGCGAACCGGGCCAGCCACGGCAACGCCTCGATCAGCGTGCTCGCCTTGATCTGCGCCACGGTGAGGTCCCGGGAGAGGATCATGTCGAGTAGGCCGAGTTCTCGTGGACGTACGCGTGCGACAGGTCGTTGGTCCAGATGGTGGCCCCGGCGTCGCCGCTGTGCAGCTCGATCCGGATGGTGACCTGCCGGCCGCCGAGGTCGACCTTGCTCCGGTCCTCCGCGGCGGCGCCCGCGCGGCACACCCACACGCCGTTGACCGCCACGTCCACGCCGTCCGGCTGGAAGGCCGCGGCCGTGGTGCCGACGGCCGCCAGGATGCGGCCCCAGTTCGGGTCGTTGCCGAACAGCGCCGTCTTCACCAGGTTGTTCCGGGCGACCGTGCGACCCACCTCGACCGCGTCGTCCTCGCTCGCGGCGCCCGCCACGTCGATGGCGATCTCCTTGGTGGCGCCCTCGGCGTCGCCGAGCAACTGCTGGGCCAGGTCGTGACAGGCGCTGGTCACCGCGCTGGTCAGCTCGTCCTGACCGGGCTCGATCCCGGAGGCGCCGCTGGCCAGCAGCAGCACAGTGTCGTTGGTGGACAGGCAGCCGTCGGAGTCCAGCCGGTCGAAGGTGACCCGGCAGGCCGCCCGCAGCGCCTCGTCCAGTGCCTCGGTGCCGGCCACCGCGTCCGTGGTCAGCACGCAGAGCATGGTGGCCAGCGCCGGCGCCAGCATGCCGGCGCCCTTGGCCATGCCGCCCACGGTCCAGCCGGTGCCGGTGGCCACCGTGGTCTTCGGCCGGGTGTCCGTGGTCATGATCGCCTCGGCGGCCGCGGCGCCGCCGTCGCGGGACAACTCCCGGATCGCGCCGCGGACGCCACGCACCAGCCGGTCCATCGGCAGCCGCTCGCCGATCAGCCCGGTGGAGCAGACGCCGACCTCGCCGGCGCCGATCAGCAGTCGCGGGTTGCGGCTGCTCAGCGTGCCGGCCAGGTATTCGGCGGTGGTGTGGGTGTCCTGGAAGCCGGCCGGGCCGGTGCAGGCGTTCGCCCCGCCGGAGTTGAGCACCACCGCCCGCAGCACGCCGCCGCGCACCACCTGCTGCGTCCAGAGCACGGGCGCGGCCTTGACCCGGTTGCGGGTGAAGACGCCGGCGGCGGTGGCGTCGGGGCCGTCGTTGACCACCACGGCCACGTCCCGGCCGCCGCTCTTGAGGCCGGCGGCGACGCCGGCCGCGCGGAATCCCCGGGGGGTGGTGACGGTCATGGTGCAACTCCAACGAGAGGGGTCGGGGTGCGGACCGCCCGCGAGATCACGGCGCGACTCCGAACGCGGACAGGCCGGCCGTCTCGGGCAGGCCGAGCATCAGGTTGGCGCACTGCACGGCCTGCGCGGCGGCGCCCTTGCCCAGGTTGTCCAGCGCGCTGACCACGATGACCCGGCCCGAGTCGGTGTCCACGGTCGCCTGGAGGTGGCAGGCGGCCGAGCCGAGCGTGGCGGCCGTGTGCGGCCAGCTTCCCGGCGGCAGCACGTGCACCAGCGGGCTGTCCGCGTACGCCGCGGCGAGGACCTCCCGCGGGTCGGTGCCGGCGGCGCCCGGGCGGGCGGTGACCGTGGCGAGGATTCCCCGCGGCATCGGCGCGAGCACCGGGGTGAAGGACAGCGAGGTGGCGCCGGTGGCCTGCTTGATCTCCGGCACGTGCTGGTGGGCGCCGACCTTGTAGGGCGACAGGTCGCCCATCACCTCGCTGCCCAGCAGGTGCGGCTTGGCCGCCCGGCCGGCACCCGAGGTGCCGGAGGCGGCCACCACCACGACGTCGTCCGGGGCGACCGCACCGGCCGCGATCAGCGGGGCCAGGGCGAGGATGGTGGCGCCGGCGTAGCAGCCGGTGGCCGCGACCCGGTCGGCGGCGGCGATCCGGTCCCGCTGGCCGGGCAGTTCCGGCAGGCCGTAGGTCCAGGCGCCGGCGTGCGGGCCGCCGTAGTAGCGCCGCCAGGCGTCCGGGGCGGTCAGCCGGTGGTCGGCGCCGAGGTCCACCACCCGCGTGCCGGCCGGCAGGGCCGCGGCGAGCGCCGCGGACTCGCCGTGCGGCAGCGCCAGGAAGACCAGGTCCGCGCCGGCCAGGACGGCCGGATCGGTCGACCCGAACACCAGGTCCAGGCCGGTCAACTGCGGGTGTACGGCGCTCACGGGCGCGCCCGCGGCGGTGTGCGCGGTGGCCGCCACGAGGTCGAGGTCGGGATGCCCGGCGACGAGTCGCAGCAGTTCGCCTCCCGCGTATCCGCTGGCCCCGGCCACGGCAACCCCGATACCCATACTCACCTCCGCATGACTATGCACAGGAGGTTAGCAGTCACCCCCGGGGTGAGGCAAGTTCATACAGTGCACTGTATGAACCTGCGGTGATCGTGGTCCGGTGGCGAAAATCCTGGCGAGAAAGCGTTCATGGTCAACACTTTCTCGCCGGATCTCGCCGGGTGGCCCGGATCAGTCCCGGGAGCGCGGCAGCTCGCCGCGCGAGCCGCGCAGCGCCGTACGGGCCTGGCTGCGACGGTGCCGCAGGATCATCCAGGTCAACGACGTGACCACGCCCGCGACGATCCAGATGAGGGCGACAACCTGGTAGAACTTCACAATGCCTGCCTAACTCGCCAGCGGCGGTGGTGGGAACGGTGGGAAAACCCGGAACGGGGTCTGACGCAGACCCGCCCCGACGGACGCGGACCGGTCCGATCGATCATGACGGACGCGGGCCGATCCGGTCGATCATGCGGCTTCCCGCGCGAGCCGGGTGCGGGCCGCGGCGACCAGCGCCTCGACGCCGGCCGGCAGCGCCAGCGCGACGTCCGGAGCGAAGGCCGGGCTGTGGTTCGTGGGCAGGTGGCCGAGCTTCTCCGCCGCGCCGGTGCCCGGCGCCGCCCGCCACTGCCGCGGCCCGACCACGCCGAGCATCCAGTAGCTGCTCGGGATGCCGTCGGCGACCAGCAGCGGGAAGTCCTCGGACGCCAGGGACGACGGCCACCAGGCGATCCGTTCGGGGCCGAAGGCCCGCTCGTGCGCGGCCCGCACGGCCGCGGTGGTGGCCGGGTCCGCCCGGTATGCCGGAGCCCGCGACACCACCCGGATCTCCGGCTCCCGGGGACTGCCGGCGGCCTCGCAGCAGGCGTGGATCGTCCGCATCATGGCGCCCAGTATCCGGTCCAGGGTGACATCCGACAGCGACCGGATCGTCACGCCGAGGACGGCCTGCTCGGCGATCACCCCCGGGTGCCCGCCGGCGCGCAGCGTGCCGACCGTGAGCGCCACCTGCTCGGCGGGACTGACCTGCCGGGACACGATCGCCTGCGCCTGCACGACGATGTTCGCGGCGATCACCACCGGGTCCACGCACAGGTGCGGCATGGCCGCGTGGCCGCCCCGCCCGGCGACGGTGACCTCCAGCGTGACGCTGCCGGCGGTCATCGGCCCGGCCCCGTGCGCGACCATCCCGGCCGGCAGCGGCGCCGCGTGCTGGGCGAGGACCAGATCGGGCCGCCCGAACCTGTCGTACAGGCCGTCGCCGAGCACGGCCGCGGCGCCGCGCAGCGTCTCCTCGGCCGGCTGCCCGAGCGCCAGCACCGTGCCCCGCCAGGCGGACCGGGCGGCGGCGAGCCGGGCGACGGCCCCGGCCACCGCGGCCAGGTGCAGATCGTGCCCGCAGGCGTGCATCACCGGTACGGTCCGGCCGTCGGCGTCGACCCCGGTGGCGGTGCTGGCGTACGGCAGCCCGGTGGCCTCGGCCACCGGCAGCGCGTCCAGTTCGGCGCGCAGCAGCACCGTCGGGCCGGGTCCGTTGGCCAGGACACCGACCACGCCGTACCCGCCGACGCCGGTGGTCACCGCGCAGCCGGCCGCCTCCAGCGCGGCGGCGAACCGGTCGGCGGTGTCCCGCTCCGCGCCGGACAGCTCGGGGTGCGCGTGCAGCTCCCGGTAGAGACGCTCGGCGCGGCGCAGGAGGGCCGGATCGACCGCCGTGGCGGCGGTGCGGACTCCGGCCTGCGGTACCGGCGGTGCCATGCCAGCCAGCCAAGTGCAGCGCGCTGTCATGTCGCTGTCATCGGTTGACAGCGGGATGCGACCCGGCGCGAGGGTGATCGGTGAGCGGCATGGGGTGTGCTTTCCACGGGGCCGGACGCACCGGCCGGACACGACCGTTTGGAGTCGCCATGACGCCCGAGACCGACCTCACCGCCCTCGCCGAGGAAATCCTGGAGCTGGAGTCGGAGACCTTCGCGATCTCCGACTACGCCGACGCCTCCGAGGCCATCCTCGCGTCCTGCTCCTCGTCGGGCACCACCTCGACGTGCAGCAGCACCACCTCCACCACCAGCTGCTCGGCCTGAGCGGCGCGGCGTCACGCCGGGTCACCCGTTCTCGGGTGGCCCGGCGTTTCCGTGCCCCCGCCCGGCGTTTCCGTGCCCCCGCCCGGCGGCCGCGGGAACGGGACCGGCGGCCGCGGGACCGGGACCGGGACCGGACGCGGCGGCCCGGGTCAGGGGAACGGGTGCGGCACCAGCCGCAGGTCGGCCTCGGCGAGGTCGCGGTCGACCAGGCCGGCCGCCCGGGGCGCGGTACGCAGCCGGGACATGTGCAGCGCCCGCTGCCGGGTCCAGCCGAAGTCGATCGGCACCAGGCCCGGCACGATCGTGCAGACCGACCGCAGCCCGACGGCCTCCTGCTCCGGCGTGGTCTGGTCGACCAGCACGGCCTCGAACCCCCGGGCACGCAGCGCCGACAGCACCGCGTCCAGGTCGTCCACCAGGTTCCCGGTACGCGCCGGACGGTACCCGGCGAACACCCGCTCGACCGGTCGGGCCTCCTCGACGTCCAGATAGGTCCGGGCGTGTACCGCCATCCGGGGCAGGCCGAACAGCGCCGAGTGGTCCGGCAGCCGGCGCACCAGCGAGTAGTCGCCCGCCATCCGCTCCAGTTCCGGCCCGCGCCGGCGTACCGTGCCGGGCTGGTGCGGGATGTAGGTGAGCGCCTCGGCGAGCGCACCGGCGACCGCCTGCTGCGGGTCGAGGTGGGCCGCCGCGGCGAAGGAGAGCATGCCCGGCCCGCCGTCGTGCCGGACGGCGAGGCTGGTGACCACCGGGACGTCCAGGTCGATCCGGTTGTCGAAGGCGAGCAGGCGGTAGCCCTGCAACTCGGCGCGGTCGGCCATCGCCCGCACGGCCGGCGGGCCGGCGGCCAGGTCGATCCGCGGCAGCGCCAGGTTGCCGTACCAGGCCAGCAGGAACGCGTCCCGTTCGATCAGCTCCAGCAGGCCGAACAGGGCGGCCTCGGCCAGGCAGCTGCCGGTGGCGCAGCCGCTGGAGGAGGAGAGCAGGAACGTGTCGTCGGCGGCCGGCGAGCTGTAGAAGCACAGCCGGCGCGCGACCAGCACCGGCCGGTCGGTGTGCAGGTTGTGGCCCCACACCCACGGGATCGGCCGGTCCGGGTCGAACCGGCGCAGGATCGGGTCGCTCCGGTAGACCTCGTCCGGATAGCTGCCGCAGGACTGCGGGTCGAGCGCCCGGTCCCGGACCTCCCGGTACGGCGCGACCAGCGGCTCGACGTTGCGCCGGCGGTGCGTGCCGGCGTACCGCTCCAGGCCCTCCAGGTAGGCCAGCGCCCGGCTGCTGCCGTACCCGGTCGACTGGCCGCTCCAGGAGACGTCGAGCAGCCCGCCGTAGCCGCGGACGAAGACGCTGCCGGTGACCGGGGCGGTGGTGGGTGAGGTGATGGTGAGCTGGGTGCCGGCGCCCAGCACCCCGCAGACGGGGTTGACCAGCGCGGCCTCGGGCATCGGGTAGCTGTCCGGGGCGCGCAGCCGGTACCCGTCGGGGTGCGGCTTCGGGGCCGGCCGCCGCAGCCCGGTGCCGGCCGGCGGCCGGTCGGGCCGCCCGCGGGAACAGCTCGGGCAGCGCGGCTCGGCCAGCACCGGATGGGTCCGGACCCGCAGCGTGCGCCAGTCCAACCGGGTGACCCGGGCCAGCCCGGCGCTGTGCCGGTCCCACCCGGGCGGCGCCGCCGGCGGCGGGCCGGCGGACAGCGCGCGGTACAGCTCCCAGACGGCGTCCAGGTGGTAGTCGGGCAGCACCGGCCACGGTCCCACCGCGACCGGCCCGGCGCCGACCTCCAGCGCGTCGCGTTCGCTGCGGCCCCGCAGCCGCTGCCAGCGGATCGCCAGGCAGTGCCCGCAGGCCGGGTCCGGGCCGGTGCCGCCGGTGGGGCCGATCAGCACGGCCGCCGCGCTCAGGTGCACGGTGGCGGATGCCCGGTCCGGCTGGGCCGCGCCGAGCACGTCCGCGGCGCCGAGGGTCACCACCCGGGGTACGGCGCCCACCGGCCGCCGGGACCAGCGCTCGCGCAGGTGCCCGGCCAGCCGGTCCGCGGCGACGGCGAGCGGGGCGGGGCGGGCCACCGGCCCGCTCGCGGTCGCCGCGGCGGCGCTCACGAGTGGTTGCTCCACCGGAAGGTGCGCACCCCGATCACCGCGAACACGGCGCCGAAGGCGACCAGGGCGCCGCAGGAGAGCAGATAGTCGTTCATCGTCCCCTGGCCGGTGAAGGCGTACGCCATGCCGTCGTTGACGTAGCGCAGCGGCAGTGCCCGCGAGACCCCCTGCAACCAGCCGGGCATCAGCTCCAGCGGATAGAACGACCCGGACAGGAACGCCATCGGCACCACGATGCAGTTGGCGACCGCGGCCACGGCCTCGGCGGTGTCCGCCCGGGACCCCACGATCAGGCCGAGCGCCAGGAACGCCGTCACGGCCAGCAGCATCACCGGCAGCGACAGCGGCCACTTCGGATCCGGACGCATGCCGAAGACCGGCAGCATGGCCACGCCCACGAAGAGCAGGCTCTGCGCGACGCCGATGACCAGCGCGACCGCGTACCGGGAGCCGACCACCGACCAGACGCTGGTGGGCGAGAGGCGGATGATGCGCAGCAGGTCGTCGTTGCGCCACTGCATCAGGGTGAAGGACACCCCGAACAGCGCGGCGCTGGCCAGACCCCAGGAGAGCACCCCGGGGGCGATGAAGTCGATGTAGCCGTGCCCGGTGTCGGCCACCTCCTGATTGCGGAAGATCAGCCCGAAGATGACCAGGAAGACCAGCGGGAACGCGAAGGTGAAGAAGAGGGTGGTGGCGTCGCGGACGGCGGCCTTGTAGGTGGCTCGGGCCAGCGCGGTGTATGCGCTCATGCCTGCGGCG
Organism: Plantactinospora sp. KBS50; assembly: GCF_002285795.1. Taxonomy (GTDB): domain Bacteria; phylum Actinomycetota; class Actinomycetes; order Mycobacteriales; family Micromonosporaceae; genus KBS50. Next base: position 2,642,635 of record NZ_CP022961.1, on the reverse strand, counting down.
CTCCCATCAGTTGCAGGTAGACGTCTTCCAGGGTGGCGGGGCGGGTCTGCACGTCGTCCAGGCCGCCCTCGGCGCCGAGCGCGGCGAGCACCCGGGCGCTCTGCGTGGTGTGCAGCAAGAGGGCGCCGTCCTCGACCTCGACCCGGTCGACACCGTCGAGCTGTTCGGCCCGCTCCGGTGTGAGCCGGCCGGGCGGGACGACCAGCCGGGTGCCCAGACCCGAGCGGGCGATCAGGTCCCGCGGATTGTCCAGGGCCAGCACCCGCCCGCCGGCGAGGATGGCGATCCGGTCGCAGAGCGCCTGCGCCTCGTCGAGGTGGTGGGTGGTGTACACGATGGTCTTGCCGGTGGCCTTCAGGTCACGCAGCATCGCGCCGAGGTCGCGCCGGGCCTGCGGGTCCAGCGCGGCCGTGGGCTCGTCGAGGAAGATCACCTGCGGGTCGTGCACCAGCGCCGACGCGATGGCCAGCCGCTGGCGCTGGCCGCCGGAGACGTTGCTGACCCGCACGTCGCCGGAGCCGGTGAGGCCGACCAGTTCCAGGGTCCGGTCGGCGGCCTCCGGAGGCAGGCCGTACAGCGCCGCGACGGTCACCAGGTGCTCGCGGGCGGTCAACCGGGTGAAGAACGCCGAGCGCTGGGTCTGCACCCCGATCAGCGGCAGCAGGGCGAGGTTGCGGGGGGCGGGCGACATGCCCAGGACGGTGACGGTGCCGGTGTCCGGTGTACGCAGTCCCTCGATCATCTCGATCAGCGTGGTCTTGCCGGCGCCGTTGGGACCCAGCAGGCCGAAGAACTCGCCGCGGCCGATCGAGATGGAGATGTCGTCGACCGCCCGCACCGCCCCGTACGACTTCGTCACGGCGTCCAGCACGATGGCGGGATCGTCGGTGGGTGACATGGGTTCGCCTTTCACTGGTTGTCCTGGTTCGTGGTGCTGGCCGGCGTACCGTCCTGTTCGGAGGGTCGGGACGGCGGCCGACCGGCGGAGCCTACCCGCCGGGGTCGAGCCAACCAGCCGGCGATCGTCAGGCAGACGATAGCGGCCGAGAGCGCGTAGCCGAACCCGCCGAGCCTGGCCTCCAGCAGCACTCCCCCGGCGGCGACGACCCCGGCGGCGATGGTGGCGACCGCGGCCAGCCACCACAGGCCGAAGAGCCCGAGCCGGACGGCGACCGGGCGCGGGTAGCGCGGGCCGGTCCGCCGCAGCAGCCGGCGCGGCGCCGTGGACAGGTACCGGCGGCTCTCCCGGGACAGGTCCAGCAGGTCCAGCAGGTGACTGACGATCTTGTAGCCGTCCAGCGGCGGCAGCGGGACGAAGTTGACAAGCGTCTGCACGCTGCCGACCACGACGTACGCGGCGAGCAGGCCGTGCACCCGGCCGGACGGCACCACCGCCAGCGCCGCCGCGCAGCAGAGCACGACCAGCCCGTTGGCCAGCCCGCCGGCCGCGGCGATGCTCACCTGCTGCGAGCGGCGCGGCAGGTACGGGTAGTCCTCGATCCGGCAGGTGAGGGTGAGCAGGTTGATCCGCCGCACGGTGGCGCCGAAGTGCACCGCCGCCAGCCCGTGCGCGAACTCGTGCAGCGCGGCGCTCAGCCAGGCCAGCAGCACCAGCACGAGCAGGCTCACCGGGTCGGTGAAGGCCGGCCGCGCCGCCGACCAGAGCGGGCCGAGCCGCAGCGCGACGGCGGCCAGCACGGCGGCGACCAGCAGGCACCCGCCGGCGAAGACCGGCCCGCGCAGGACCCAGCCGAGCCGACGCGCCCACCAGCCCAGCGCGCCGCCCGGGCCGCCGGCGTCCCCCGCCTCGCCCGGGGTGGCAGCGCCGTTCGGGCCGCCGGCGCCGGACGGGCCGCCGGCGCCGGACGGATCGGTGCCGCCGGACGGGCCGGCGGCGGCCCGTCCGGTGCTCAGCAGGCCGCGCTCGTGCAGCAGCCAGAGCAGCCGCACCCAGTGGTCGTCGCTGAGCCGGCGGCCGAACTCGGCGGCGTACTCCTGGGTGATGTCGGCCAGCGACCGCGCGCCGTCCATCCGCCGGACCAGGAACTGTTCCTTGGCCGCCAGTTCGAACGCCTTGCCGGTGCGGCGGTCCTTGACCACGTAGACGGTGACCGGGCCGCGCCGCAGCGGCCGCGAGAAGACCAGGTCCTCACGCAGCCGGGGGCGCTTGGCCAGCAGCCCGGCGGACCCGCTCACCGGCGCACCACCGGCACCGGCACCGGCGCCGCCGGCAGCACCGGCACCGCCGGCAGTGTCGGCAGTGTCGGCAGCACCGGCAGCACCGGTGTCGGCCCGACGGACCGTCCGCCCTCACGCCGGCACCGGCTGCTCGCGCAGGACCCGCGCGAGCAGGTAGGACAGGTACGCCTCGTCCCGGATGGTGGCGTGCAGCCGGTTGTTGGTCATGTGCAGGTACGGCGACAGCAGCGACGAGAGCGCCTCCGCCGGATCGGTGAGCACCCGGTCGTCGCCGGTGCTCCAGGTGCGCACCGCCAGGGTGCCGGAGGCGGCCAGCGCCAGCACCTTCTCCCGGAGTTCGGCCGCGTGCCCGGCCCAGCCGCGCAGGAACCCGGGCAGCCGTTCGGGCTGGCCGGACTGCACGAGGGCGAGGATCTGGTGCACCCGGCGGCCCAGCTCGCCGGCCACCCCGTCGTACATCCGGGCGTACTCGTCGGCGCCGATCAGGTCGGTCCCGGCGAACGCCCGGTGCCAGAACCGGTGGTAGGTGTCGAGGAACCCGATCAGCGCCTCCCGGTCCGGCAGGAACGTCCCGGCCAGCACCGTCATGAGCTGCGCGGCGGTGCCCAGCAGCACCGGGCGCAGGTGCAGGTTCATCGACGCGATGGCGTCCAGCACCACCTCGCTGGAGTGCCGGAAGTGCCACTCCGCCACCTCGATGCCGGCCGGCCCGCCGTACTTGCCGTACTCCGGCTCGTAGGGCCGGTAGCTGAAGGAGTTGTTGGGCTGCAACAGCATCTGCCCGTTCTCGTCGACCAGGTCCGCCGGGCGGCCGGCCGGGAACTCCAGCGCGAACAGGATGTCGTACAGCTCCCGCAGGTAGCCGGTGCCCATCGCGTACAGCGCCGGACGGGTGGCCAGGAACCCGTTTATCGCCTCCTCCGCCCGCGCCCGCACCTGCGGCTCGTCGCCCGGGGTGCGGGGCCGCAGCCGCAGCCGCACGTGCGGCCCCTCCAGCCAGTAGTTGATGAAGAAGTGGCCGGCCAGCAGCCCCCGGTCGGTCAGGTCGCGCACCAGCGGGCGGACGCACTCGACCAGCAGCGGCTGCGGGTTGGCCGCGTAGAAGATGTGCAGGGCCAGCCACTGTCCGCGCGGGTCGGCGGCCGGCTCGGTGGGCAGGGGCGCGGGTGGGGCGGTCATCGGGCCTCCCTGGGCTCGGTGCGGAAGGTCTCCACGGCCAGCTCGCAGACGTGGTCGCCGCCCTCGCCGTGGGCGGCCAGTTCGGTCGCGGCGGGCAGCATCTCGCGCAGCACGATCCGGTCCTGCGGCCCGTCGAGCGCGCCGCAGAGCGCCTGCAGGGACAGCGGGCTGGCGAAGTCGACGTACTGCGGCTTGGGGTTGGCCACCACCCGGCCGGGATCGGCCGGGTAGACGGTGGCGAAGACCTGCTCCGGCATGCCGTGCCGGACCCGCCACCGGCGCCACTCCAGGAAGGCCGCCGGGTCCACGGCGGGGTCGCCGGCGGCCGGCAGGTCGGCGACCCGCGCCGACCAGCTGCGGCGGCTGAGCACGACGTTGCCGGCGCGCAGCCGCGGGCGGGCGGTGACCCCGTCCGGCCCGGGGGTCGCCGGCACGCCGCGCCAGATGTCCAGCCGGACCATCGAGGCCGGCGAGAGCAGCAGGAGGGTACGCGGGATCCGCGGCAGCGCCATCGGCAGCAGGTAGCCCAGGTACACGACCACCACCTCCCGGTCCAGGGACCGGGAGCGCAGCAGCACCCGGCCGGCGTCCGGGTCGTGCACCAGGTAGAGGTCGTCGAGGGTGAGCTGCCGGTGCGCCGGCACGCTGCTGGTCTCGCCGGGGCAGACGATGACGTAATCGGTCAGCCGCGCGTGCAGGTTCAGGTTCGTGGTGGCGGCGCCGCCGGTCAGCTCGGCGAAGACCGCACCGGGCGGGGTGAGCGCGGTTGCCTGCTCGCGCAGCCGCTCCGCCAGCGGCGGGGTGTCCCCGTCGAAGCAGTGCGTGAAGCGGCTGAACGGGAACGAGAGCCCGCCGAAGGACTGGTTGAGCACCAGCAGCGGCTCCGGCTCCCGCATCGCCACCTGGGCGAAGTGTCCCTGCGGGCGCAGTCCCGGCGCGTCGTCGCCGAGCAGGTCGCCGACCTCGGCGAACAGGTCGCCCGGCAGCACCAGCTCGGTCCGGTCCGGGTCGGCCGCCACCAGCGACCGCAGCCGGGCCGCGAACGCCTGCCGGGCGCGGTCCACCGCGGCCATCTCGGGCCGGCCCAGCCAGTTCTCCTCCGGGGTGTACGTCCCGTCCTCGGCGAACGGCCGGCGCCCCGCGGTGTACGAGGAGTACTGGTCGTACAGGTCGTCGTGGAAGTCCTCGACCAGCCGCAGCAGGTCGTCGCAGCGGCCACCGACGCCGAACCGGGCCAGGAAGAAGCCGTGGAACGTGATCCGGTGCGGCAGGGCCTGGTCGAAGGCGGGCAGGATCCGCTCCACCGCCGCGAGGTCGGCGCCCACCAGCCGGTTCCAGTCCCCGGCGGACAGGTCGGTGGGGGCACCGGCGACGCGGCTGTCCTCGTACAGCAGGGTCTGCGGCAGGGCCGCGTCCGGTTCGCCCAGCGCCGCCATGGCCGCCCGCAGCTGCTCGCGCAGCCGGTGCCGCAGCTGGCGGCGCTGCCCCAGGTCCCCGTCCCCGTACGCCTCGACGAGCCCGGCGACGCCGTCGAGCCGCTCGGCGAGCTGCCGCGCCCAGGGCCGCTCGATCCGGCCCAGCGTCCCGGCCAGCGCCCGCAGCGGGTCCGGCGTGTGCACGTCGGTGTCCAGGCCGACCAGCCGGAGCATCCCGAGCCGCAGCAGGGTCGACAGGTACGCCTCGCTCTCGGCCCGGTCGGCGCCGGTCCGCGCGCCCAGCCGGTCCACCAGGTCGGCGCAGCGCATCGTGCCGCGCTCCTGCAACAGGGTGGTCAGCTCGTCCAGCACGCCGCTGCGGCGCAGGAAGAACAGTCCGTCCTTGATGGAGTCGAAGCTGACCGCGGCGCTGTCGTCGCCGGCGGTGACCCACTGGCGCACGTACCGGACCCGGTCGTCGTCGCGGCGCCAGCCCGGGCTCAGCGTGACCGGCAGGTCGCCGCGGCGGTCCGGGTCGGCGCTGATCAGGTCGGCCAGCCGGGAGACCAGCACGACGTTGAGCCGGACGTGCCGCTGCCAGTCCGGGCCGACGGTCACCGCCAGCCCCTCGGCGTCCTCGTCGAAGCTGCCCGCCGCCACCCCGGTGAAGGTGCTGAACGGGCTGGTCTTGCAGGCGGTGCGGTAGAGGTAGGACAGCAGCGAGCGCTCGATCCGACGGATCTTCTTGTTCGCCGGCCGGACCACGTCCGGTACGGCGATGGTGGCCAGTTGCTCGTCCAGCGTCGGGGAGGCGAACTGGATCCCGCCGCGCAGCCGCGGTTCGTCGGCCAGTTCCCACAGCCGCCGGCGGGTGCGCGCGACGTCGGCGGCGAACACGGCGGCGCCCTCGTCCTGTTCCCGCGCGAGCTGCCGGCGCAGTTCCAGCCACTGCCGTACGGCCGGCAGCGCCGCCGGGCGGACCTGCTCGACCGCGGCCAGCGCCGCCTCGGGCGAGTTGGGCAGCGCGGTGTTGAAGACCTGCCGCCGCAGGGTCAGCAGCCGGCGCCGCGCGGCCTCGTCGTCGTTGGCGCTGATCAGCTCGTAGAGCAGGTCGCTGAGCCGGGCTCCGTCGCTGGCCAGCCGGTCGTGCAGGGCCAGAACGCCGTCCGCCCAGGCGCACGCCCGGGCGCAGCGCAGCGGCTCGACGGTGGACAGCGGCAGGCCGGCGACCCGGGCCAGCAGGTACGGCCCCGACCGCCGGTCGCCGGCGGTGGTGGCGGCGCCTTCGGCTGCCCCCGTGGACAGCGTGGCCGGCGTCATCGCAGCTCGTAGCGGTAGTCGCCGAGACCGGCGCGTTCGGCGCCGGCCAGCATGATCAGCAGCGGGTACTCGCCGGTGTCGGCGAGGCGCAGTTCCTCGACGTACGAGACGTTGTCGAAGCCCAGCGCCACCCCGGCGCCCACCCGCAGCGCCGCGGCGGCGGTGTAGAAGGTCTGCGCGATGGCGCCGATGGTGGCGTTGACCAGGTTGTACCCGCGGTCGCCGGTGGCGTCCAGGACCGCGTGCGTGCGCACGGTCGGCACCAGCACCACGGCGGCCTGTTCGAGGTTGTAGTTGGCCAGGAAGTAGTTGCGCTGGAGGAAGTCGCCCGGCGGGCCGGCCGTGGTCCGGACCAGCGAGTGCGTCTCCGGCTCGTACCCGTATCCGCCGGCCGGGATGCCCGCCACGTGGTTGACGAAGGCGTGGATCCGGGCCAGCGGGCGGTCGTCCGCGGCGTCGATCTCGCAGGGCACGGTGCTGCCGGCGGTGGCCCGCAGCAGCGCCGCGAGGTCCGCCGCGGGCATCGGCCGGCCGGCGGCGAACCGGCCGAAGCTGCTGCGCCGGCCGGTCAGGGCGGCGCTCACCGGCATCGGCATCGGCGTGGGTTCCGGCAGCGGGATCCGGGGCCGGTCCGGCGGTGCCGGCGGGACGGCGGCGGCGGCCAGCGCGCCGCGGGGCGGCCGGTCCAGCGCCGTGGCGGTGGCCCGGTGGATCCGGCGCAGGGTGTCGAACTCCAGCAGCCGGCGGGAGCGTTCCTGGTCGGCGTGCCGGACCCGGACCCCCGGGGCCGGTCCGGCGCCGCCGCCCGCGGGTCCGGCGGACCGATCGCCGCCGGCTTGGGCGCCCGGGGCCGGTCCGGCGCCGCCGGCCGGTGCCCAGGTCAGCGGTACGACGGCGAACAGCGCCTCGTCGTCCGGGACCAGCCCGAGCAGGTCGGTGAGCGCGGCCTGGTCGAACCAGAGCACCGGCTCGATCCGGCGGTCCTGGGCGCCGGCCCACAGCCGCCAGGTCTGCACCAGCGTGCCCACGTCCATGGAGACCGCGTGGTAGGAGAAGTTGTTGTACTTGAAGGCGTTCTGCCAGTACTTCACGCCGACGATGAGGAACTGGCCGGCCCGGTGCTGCGGCCCCACCGCCGCGGCGACCCGGTCGGTGACATCGCCGGCCAGCAGCCGCTGCATGGCGTGCCGGGCGTGCGCGTAGTAGTAGACGCCGGGCGGGACCCCGGCACCCGGCCCGGCCGCCCAGTAGACACTGCACGGGTAGAGGCCGCCGCCGGAGGCCGTGCCGCGGTACCAGTTGGCGTGCGCGTACGAGGGCAGGGCCGCCAGGTCCGTGTTGGCCTGGATGCCCAGCCGGCGCCCGAACAGGCCGTACGAGTGGTGCAGCATGCTGGCCAGCAGCGGCAGCGTGAACGGCTCGTCGGCCGCCCCGGGTCCACCCGGCGCGGTGCCGCCGGCCGAGCCCGGCGCGGCGTTGCCCGACGCGCGCGGCGCGGTGCCGGCCGAAGCGCGCAGCGCGGTATCCAGGCTGGCCGGCACCGGCTCCGGGGCCGGCAGCGGGAAGGCGGTGGCCGCCGGGTAGTACTTGCCGCGGCGGGGCGCGTCGCCCCAGTCCGGGGTGAAGTCGACCGGCGGCATGGGCTCCCGACCCCGCCGCAGGATCGCGGTCGCGTAGTCGTGGGCGAAACCGGAACTATCGGGCGTCATGGCGGGACCTCACGGGAACGGGTGGGGAACGGCGTGGACTTCGTGCTCGTACAGGTCGCGGTCGAGCAGGCCGGCCTCGCGGAACGCCGTCCGCAGCCGCGGCGCGTGCGGTGCGCGCTGGCGCAGCCAGCCGAAGTCGATCGGCAGGAGTCCGGGGACGATGACGCTGGCCGTGTGCAGGCCGAGGTCGCGCTGCTCGGGCGAGGTCTGGTCGACGGCGATCACGTCGAACCCGCGCCCGGTCACCGCCTCCAGGCAGTGTTCGAGGTCGTCGCGCAGGTCGCCGGAGACCGGCGGCGCGGGCCGGTCCCGCCCGTACAACTCGGCCATCGGCGCCGGGCGCGGCCCGCGCTCCAGCAGGAAGGCGGCGTGCCGGGCCATCTCCGGCAGGCCGTACAGCAGGGGATGGTCGTGCAGCCCCTGCACCTTGGCGAAGTCGGTCACCATGCCCCGCAGCCGCGGCTCGTCGGCGGCGGCCCGGACCCGGACCATCACCGAGTCGGTGGCGATCTCGCACAGCGCCGCGGTGATGGCGGCCTGCGGGTCGAGGCTCGCGCCGCCGCCGAAGGCGAGCGTGCCCGGCCCGCCGTCCTCGCGGACGGCCACCGCGGTCACCACCGGGATGTCGAAGGTGATCCGGGTGTCGAAGAACCTGGCCCGGTAGCCGTACATGGCCAGCCGGTCGATCATCATCCGGATCCGCGGCCGCTCGATGCTGGCCGGGTCGATCTCCGGCAGCGACCGTGCGCCGTACCAGGCCAGCAGGAACGCGTCCCGCTCGACCGCCTCCATCAGGCCGTGGTAGACCGCCTCCACGATGGACCCGCCGGAGGCGCAGCCGTTCGAGGTCTCCTGGACGAACCGCTCCTGCACGTTCGCCGCGTGGTAGTAGACCAGGATCTCCGGTACCAGCACCGGCCGCTGGTCGCGCAGCGTCCAGCCCCACACCCAGCTGATCGGCCGGTCCGGGTCGAACCGGTGCACGTACGGGTTGGCCCGGTAGAACTCCTCGGTGTACATCCCGCAGGTGCGCGGGTCGAGGGCGTCCTCGCCCAGTTCGGTCAGGCTCGCGGTGACCGTCGTGCGCTTGCCCCGCGGGCGCAGCCCGGCGGCCCGTTCCAGCCCCTCCAGCACCGCGATCCGGGCGCTGCGCCGGTAGCCGTCGGCGTGCCCGCCGTACAGCGTCTCGCGCAGGTACCGGCCGGTGCGCAGGGTGAAGGAACCGACCGCCGGGGAGGTGGACAGCGAGGTGAGGTCCTGCCACAGCGTGCTGCCGAGCGCGCCGCAGACCGGGTTGGCGAACGCCTCGACCGCCAGCGGGTAGTCGTCCAGGTCCGTGCCGCGGAACGTGCCGGGCACGCAGGTGGGCGTCGGGCCGAGCTTGATCTCGGCGAGTTCGGGGGCGTCCGGCAGGCCGGTGCCGCAGGCCGGGCAGCCCGGGTCCGGCACCAGCGGGACCCGCAGCACGTGCAGCGTGCGCAGGTCGACCTGGCAGACGGTGGCCGGGCCGGCACCGGCGCTGGTGCCGGGACCGGGCTGCGCGGCGCCGCGGTGCGCCTCGATGAGGGCGTGCAGGAAGTCCGCCGCGAACGCGGTCGCGTACGGCCACGGGTTGACCGCGACGCTCGGCCCGCCGAGTTCCACCGCGTCCCGCAGGTCGCGGTGCCGCACCGCCTGCCAGCGCCGCGCCAGGCAGGTCGCGCAGGCCGCCGCCGGCGGCACCGGCCCGAGCAGGGCCAACTGCCCGTACAGCAGCACCCGGGGGTATCCGGCGGCCGGGCCGGACGGACCTGCCGGCGGTACGGCCGGGCCGGCCGGCGCCGGAGCGGGTACGGCCGGTTCGGGCGTGCCCAGTTCGTCGCGCACCCCCAGCGGCACCACCTCGACCGGGCAACCGCGCCGCGCCAGCAGCCGCGCCAGCTCGGCGCAGATCAGCTCGTCGGTGGGCGCGGCGGCCGGGGAGCCGCCCGCCGACACCGCGGTGCCGTTCATCGATCACCCGCGCTGGCCAGCAGCACCCGGACCGCGACGAGTCCGCCGGCCGCCAGGTCCGCCCCGCCGACCGGGGCCACCAGCACGTCGAGGCCGTCCTGCGGCAGCCGGCGCAAAACATCCGCCCAGCGGTGGACCGCCCCGGTGGCGGCCTCGGCCTCGGTCTGCACGGCCAGCGTGCCGGCGTCGAAGTCGGCCAGCAGCGGATCGCCGGTGTCCGGTTCGTCGTTCGGCGCCTGCTGCCGCAGTTGCACCTGGCCCAGCAGGTCGCGCAGCGCCCCGACGGCCGCGGGCGCCCAGGCCGGGTCGGCGCCCAGCGCGTACGACCAGCGGCCCCGGGCCTCGTCCCAGCAGCGCGCCAGCAGCACCGTGAGCGCCGCGTCCGGCCCGGCACCGAGATCGAGCAGTTCGACGGCGACGCCTAGATTCACCGCCGACTTGGTCAGGAAGACCAGTTCGGGGTCGCTGTCCACGCCGTCCAGCCGGACCCGGCGTACCGGGGTCAGTCCCTCGACGGCCCGGCGCAGCGCCCGGTAGGCCAGCGCCGAGGCCAGGCCGGCGCGGACCGCCTCGGTGAGGTCGCCGCCCGCTCCCCCGCCGGCGCGGGTCGGTTCGACCAGGTGACCGCGGTTGGCGGCGCCGAACGGTTCCAGCACCGCCACCGGCACGGCCGCCGCCCGTCCGGTCAGCAGCGACCGGGCCGCGGCCCAGTCCCCCGGCGCGGACGCCCCGTCCGGCTCGCCGGCCCAGCCCGAGTCGAGGCCGAGCCGGGCGGCGTCGATCCGCGGCGCGTCCCGGGGGCCGGCCGGCCCGCCGCGGCGTGGCCGGTCCGCACCACGGCCGCCGCGCGCAGCGCCCGCGACCGGGCCGCGGCCACGTGGTGCACGTCGAAGGCGGCCACGGTACGCCGCCGGCCGCCGCCGTCGGTCAGCTCGACCGATCCGACCTTGATCGGGGTCTGGTCCCACCGCTCGTCGTCGTACCGGCGGAACACGCCAAGGTGCGGCTGGAGCAGCGGCTGGTGGCCGGCCAGCGCCGCCACCGCGGCCTCCGCCTCGGCGGACGGGTCCTGGTCGGTGCCGGTGACCGCCGGTACGGCGTCCAGGTCGATGCCGTCCCAGGACAGTTCCGGCGGCTCGGGGCGGCAGAAGGTGCATCCCGGGTCGGCCAGCAGCGGTTCGGCCAGCACGTCGAGCGAGGCGAGGTGCTGTACGAGCACGCCGCCGTCGGTCTCGGCCGGCAGCGCGCCGGTGGTCAGCCGGAAGATCTCGTACGCCAGCAGGTTCCCGACCATGGCCGCCAGCGGACCGTCCGGGCCGGTGCCGGCGGGCGCGGCGCCGCGCGGCAGTGCCGCGGCGCGCCACACCTGGCCGGCGGCCCCGGTCCCGTCGTTGTCGGCGAACCGGGTCATCGCGCAGCACCAGCAGCCCCGGCGGCCGGCGCCCTGCACCGGACCCACCAGCATCCGCCCGCCGACGACCCAGGCCGGAAGCAGCAGCCGGCCGGCCGGGATGCCCGCCGCCAGCAGCCGCAGGGCCTCGCGCGGCGCGTCGTCGCCGGCCGCCACGACGACGATGTCGGCGTCCAGTTCGGACCAGCCGACGTCGGTGCCCGCGCCGGGCAGGTCGGAGACGGTGGCGGCGCAGTCCGCGGCGTCCAGTTCGGCCAGCTCCGCGGCCAGGGTGCGGGTGACCTCCGGCGCGGCCAGCACCGCGGCGGCGCCGTTGCGCAGCAGGCCCAGCACGCAGGCGCGGGCGACCGGGCCGGTGCCCAGCACCGCGGTCCGGCCGGTGCGGAAGTCGGCGAACCGCTGCGGCGCGCGATCGGTGTAGTGGTCGAGGTAGGCCAGTTGCGCGGCGAAGTGCGTGGCCACGGCCGGCCCGAGCACGCTGCCCGGGTCCGCCTCGTCCGCCGGGATGTCCCGGGCGAATCCCCGCGCGTAGAGCGCGCTGACCAGCTCACCGATCATCGTGCGCTGCGTCTCGGGCAGCGGGGCGCAGATGTCGGCGACCCGGTTGCGCCCGTTGAGGTGCGGGACGAGCAGCGACGCCAGCCGGTACGCGGTGGCGGCGGAGAGCCGGAAGCCGCTGTTGGCGTTGTGGAACAGCACTCCGTCCTCGGTCCGGGTGAACAGCACGTCGTGGCGTATCCGCGGCCGGGTCTGAGCCACCGTCTCGTAGGCAGCGCTCATCGCAGGGTTCCCTTCACTCGGTGCGGGCGTGATGGTGGTTCCTCAGGCGGTGCGTAGCGCCCGGCGGCCTCCCGCGCGTGCAGCCTCGGCAGCTCCCGGATCCAGTAGTGCGCCGCGCTCTCTTCCAGCAGGCAGTGGTCGACGAGTTCGTCGAGCAGGTTGCGGGCCGGACCCGGCTCCAGGCCGAGCAGGTCGGCGGCCCGGTCCACGGTGATCGTTCCGGTGGTCGCGGTGGCCAGCCGGACGAACGCCCCGGCCAGTTCCGCACCGGCCCGCTCCAGCGCGTCGTCCAGGCGGAAGCCGAGGGACATGCCCGGGTCGCCGGCCAGGCTCAGCCCGCCGATCCGGTCCGCGCGCAGCCACTCCACGGCCTCGGCGAGGCTCATCCGGGAGCGCAGCAGCATCCGGGTGGCCACGATGCGCAGGGCCAGCGGCAGGTGCTGGCACAGTTCCGCGAGTTCCGCGGCGGCCTCCGGCTCGCCGTCCACCCGCTCGGCGCCGAGCAGCGCGGTGAACACCTGGAGGGAGTCGACCGGGTCGAGCGGTTCGAGCCGGTGCAGCCAGCCGCCGGAGCGGGCGACCAGCCCGGACAGGCTCTGCCGGCTGGTCAGCAGCAGGACGTCGCCGGGGTCCAGCAGCGCCGGCAGCCGCAGCGCCACGGCGGCGTCGGCGACGTCGTCCAGCAGCAGCAGCCGGCGTCCGGCGGCGCGGTCGCCCGCGGCCAGCACCTGCCGCTCGGCGTCCCGCGCCGGCAGCGCCGCGCCGGTCGCCGAGCGCATCGGCAGCGACCGCAGCCCGCCGGGAAAGTCCTCGGCGACCAGGTGCGCGACCTGCTGGGCCAGCGCGGTCTTGCCGATCCCGGGCGGGCCGCTGAGCACCACGATCGGCGTACCGGCGCGCAGCCGCTCGACGACGGCGCGGCAGAGCGCGACCCGGCCGGCGAATCCGGAGACGGCCGCGCCCCGGGTCAGCTCGGGACCGGGCTCGGCCAGGGCGACCACGGCGGATCGGCCGTCCGGCGCGACCGAGGCGGCCGGCACGACCGGGGCGACCGGCGCGGCCGCCGGCGCGGCGGCTGGCGCGGACGGCACGCCCGGCGCGGCCGGGACGGCCCTCACGGCCGGAACAACCGGTGCGGCCGGTGCGGCCGTTGCGGCCGTTGCGGCCACTGTGGAGGGACCGGCCGTGGCGATCACCGGTCCGCCCGGGGTGGACGCTCCGTCCACGGTGGCCGGGCCGGGTAGCGCGAGCGGCCCGGGCGAGTCGCCGCGCAGGATCATGAGTTCCAGCCCGCGCAGCGCCGGCCCCGGGTCGACGCCGAGCCCCTCGCCGAGGTGCTCCCTGATCCTGCGGAACTCCGCCAGCGCGTCGGCGCGCCGGCCGGTCCGGTACAGCACCCTGATGAGCTGCTCGGAGAACCGCTCGTTGGCCGGGTACGCGCGGGTGGCCGTCCAGAGGTCGACAAGCGCCGACCGGTCCCGGCCGAGGCCGATCTTCAGGTCACAGACGCGCTCGATCACCCGGACCCGCTCCTCGCTGATCCGCGGTACGACGTCCCGGTGCAATGCCTCCGAGGGCACGTTGGCCAGCATCGGGCCGCTCCAGAGCGCGAGCGCCTCCTCCAGCATCGCCAGTTCCGCCTCGGGGTCCCGCTCGTCGCGGGTCTGCCGGATCAGGTCGCGGAAGTGCATCAGGTCCACGCTCTGCGCGGTGGCCGTGATGCGGTAGCCGCCCGGGACGGTCTTGATCACGTTGCCGGTGATGCCGTGCCGGCCGAACATCTGCCGCAGCCGAAGCGCACACGTCTGGAGCGCGGCCTTGGCCGAGGCGGGCCGCTCGTCGCCCCAGATCGCCTGTTGCAGCATGCCCACCGAGACGACCTCGTCCGGATGCAGCAGGAGCGTCGCCAGCAGCGAGGTCACCTTCGACGGCGGCAGCACCAGCGTGTCGCCCACGCTGGTGAGCGTCAGCGGGCCGAGCACCCGGAAGGCCGCGGCCCGCCCGGGTACCCCCGCCGGCGACCCACGCCGGCCGGGCTGGGCCGCCGGTGCACGATCCATCGTGATCTCCCCGTCACAGTCCTCGGTCCGCGCCCGCACGCGTGCCGGCCGGGCACCGGGCCGTGTTGCACCCGTGCCGGTCGAGCGGGCCGGCGGCCGGCTGGCCGCCGGCCGGGCGGTCAGCTGACCGTCCATCCCCGCAACGCGGGCACGACGCGCACCGCGCGTTCGCACACGCGCTGCACGATGTAGTCGGATATCTCCTGCTCGGAGGCGACGGTGAAGACCGCCAGTTCCACGTACCCGGCGATGGCGCGGGCGTGGATGTGCCGGATGCCGTCGGCCCTCGTGGTGTTCAGCCAGAGCAGGTCCGCCAGTTCGCCGGCGGACAACGCGCAGTCGTGCAGCGGCGGCCGCAGCGCGATCCGGGTGAGCAGCACGGCACGCCTCCGCAACCGGGCCGACCCGGTCTGCGCGCCTGCCCCCTCCGAGCCGATCTCGGTGTGACGATCAGGAACTCCATCGGCCGGATCCGCGCAAGCCGTACCCGCAGCCGGCCCGGAGCCGGCGTGCGGTGGTCGCCCGACGGGCATGGGGGTGCCTCCCTCCGCTACGTCGTCCACCGTCGATGCGGTGGCACCAAGAGAGTGGGCGCTGCCGGTCGTGCCGTCACCCCTTCCCGCCGTGCCGGAACCGGCCGTGGCCGGTTCCGGCACGGCCGGAGGGTGGATTTCTCAGCCGAATAGTGCCGATGCGTTCCGGCAAACCCGTTTCAGCGCACGGGTGACCGTTTGCCCCCGGACGCCCGATCCACACCGCGGGTGACCAGCGTCTTGTGGCCCTGTGAGGCGGAAACCAGGGCCTTGCGTCGATGTCGAATTCAATTAATGTGATCAAGAGATCGACCAATGTGGAGGGCAGCGTGCTCGAACGGCTGGGGGTGTCGGCGACCGCCGAAGCCGTCTACTGGGCCATGCTGGACCACCCGAGCTGGGACATCGACGAACTCGTCGCGAGCCTCGACATCACCGAGACGGCCGTGCACGACGCGCTGGCCGCGCTGGCCGACCGGGCGCTCATCCTGCCCTCCCGCAGCCGCCCCGGATTCCTGCACGCGGTCAGCCCGCAGATCGGCCTGATCTCGCTGCTGGACCAGGCCGAGCAGCGGATGCTCGCCCAGCAGGCGGAGATCCAGGCGACCCGGGCCACCATCCTGGCCCGCGCCGCCAGCCGGGACACCACCCGCGAACGCGAGGAGGTGGTCCGGCTGGAGGGTCTCGACGTCGTCCAGGACCGGCTGGCCGAGCACGTCAACACCGCCTCGGAGAGCTTCATGACGCTGACCGCCAAGGCGATGCCGGCGGCGGCCATCGAGTCCGGCACGGTGCTGAGCCGCACGGCCCTGTCCCGGGGGGTCACGATCCGGCACATCTACCAGGAGAGCGTGCTGCGCGACGCCGCCTCCCGCGCCTACGCCGAGTCGATGGCCGGGTACGGGGAGGAGAGCCGGGTGGTGCCCGAGGCGCCCATCCGGATGACCCTCATCGACCAGCGGTTCGCCCTCCTGCCGATCGAGCCCAGTTCCGGGCGGGGGGCGCTGGAGATCCGTGGCAACGGCATGGTCGCCGCGCTGTGCCTGCTGTTCGACATGATGTGGGAGAGCGGCCGGCCGCTGGACACCTGCCCGGCCGGCGACGGTGACGAGCTGAGCAGCCAGGCGACCGCCGTGTTGCGGCTGCTCCGCCGGGGACGCACCGACGAGGCCATCGGCCGGCAACTGGGCCTCTCCGAGCGGACGGTACGCCGTACCGTGTCCGAGCTGATGAAGCGGCTCGACGCGGAGAGCCGCTTCCAGGCCGGCGCGGAGGCCGCGCTGCGCGGCTGGGTCTGACCGGGCGGGTGCAGCGGCCGCCTCCGCCGCTCCAGCCCGCCCGCGTCCGGGGTCGGTGTCAGTAGGCGACGGTGAACCGGGTACGCCGGTGGACCGGCTTGTCGATCTCGTCGACGAAGGCGATCGCGAAGTCCGCGCCGCCGATCGCCGAGTTGCCCTCGGCGTCGGTGACCAGGACATCGTCACCGGTGCGATAGCCGCCGGTGCGCTCGCCCGGGGCGTTCGCGCCGAAGTAGGCGGCGGGGCTGACGTAGAACCAGTCCGCCTCCGTGTCGGCGGCCCGCATCGCCGCGAGCACCCGGGCGTGTGAGCTGGCCTCGATCTTGAACTCGGCGGGGAACTGGGGCAGGTCGATCACGAGCGGCCCGTCCGGGGCCGACAGCAGGCTGCCGGCACCGCCGACCACGCCGAGCCGGGTGTCGTGTTCGGCGGCCAGGGCGAGCAGCCGGGGGACGAAGTTGATCAGGTAGGGCTTGTCGTCGGCCGCGCCGTGGATCGCGATGACGACCACGTCGGCGTCCGCGAACAGCCGGCCGATGAGGGCCTCGTCCTCGATCGAGCCGGTGCGCACCTCGACACCGGCGACGGGCTCGGCCGGGGCGTTGCGGCTGACCGAGATGACCCGGTGGCCACGGCTGAGGGCCTCGGCGGCGATGTGGCCGCCGGCGTAGCCGGTGCCGCCGATGATCGCGATTGTCGACACGGGGAAACCTCCGGAGAACGGTAACTGTAACTACGGTAGTTACGGCTAGCTCAAACTGTATCAGCCATAGTTACAGTTGCTACCCTGGCGGAGTGGCTACTCCGACGAACTCCCAGTTCTCGGTGGCGGTGCATCTGCTGAGCCTGCTGGCCCAGGCCGAGCCGGGGCAGATGCTGGATTCGGTCACCCTGGCGGCGGGGCCGGCCACCAATCCGGCCCACGTACGCCGCATCCTCGGCCGGCTGCGCACCGCCGGCCTGGTCTGCTCCCAGCAGGGCGCCCGCGGCGGCTGGTGGCTGGCCCACCCCCCGGCGCGGATCGACCTGGCCCAGGTCTGGCTGGCGGTCAACGGGGAGGATCCGCTGCTGGCCGTCCACGCGCCGGACGGCAGATGCCCGATCGGATCGCACCTGGAAGTCACCCTGCGCCGGCTGGACCGCCGCGCGTTGGCGCTGCTGCTGGAGGAGCTGGGCGCGGTCAGCATCGCCGACGTGGTGGCCGGCCTGGCGGTGCGGACCTGAGCCGAACGGTACGGACCCGAGCCGAGCCGTGCGGACCCGAACCGAATCATGCGGACCCGAACCGGCCCGCCGAGCCCGGCCGGGCTCGGCGGGCCGGCCCTCAGGCGCCGCGCAGGGTCGCGCCGTGCCGCCGGGTCGCCTCGGCCACCGCGGCGTCCCGGGCGGCCACCGCCTCCTCGGCGGTCAGCGTCCGGTCCGGCGCGCGGAACGTGAGCTTGTACGCCAGCGACCGGCGGCCCGCGCCGAGCTGCTCCGAGGCGTACACGTCGAACAGCCGGATCGATTCCAGCAGCTCCCCCGCGCCCTCGATGAGGGCCCGTTCCAGGTCGGCCGCGGCCACCGTGTCCGCCACCACCAGCGCCACGTCGATGAGCGCCGGCGGGTAGCCGGAGATCCGCGGCGCGGTACGCACCGGCGCCGGCGGCACCGCGTCCAGGTCCAGCTCCAGGGCGCTGGTACGCCGGGGCAGCTCCATGGTGGCCAGCACGGCCGGGTGCAGCTCGCCCGCGTACCCGACCACCCGGTCGTCGACCAGCAGCTGCGCGCAGCGGCCCGGGTGCCACGGCACCTGCTCGCCGGCCCGGACGGTGACCCGCCCGGCCGGGATGCCGGCGGCCTCCAGCACGAGCCGGCCGGCCTGTACGGCGTCGGCCCAGCCGGCCGGGCGGCCCGCCCCCCACCAGCCGGCCGGCTCGATCTCACCGGCCAGCACCACGGCCACGTGCCGGGGCTGCGCCGGCACCACCGCGTCGGCGGCGGCGAACTCGTCGGCGCTGGGCCGCTGCCGCACCCCCATGGCCGGCGGCGGGCCGGCGTCCGGGCGGGGCAGGAAGACCGGGCCGATCTCGTACAGGGCCAGGTCCCGGTGCCCTCGGCCGAGATTGCGGCGCAGCGCGGCCAGCAGCGGACCCAGCAGCGAGGTCCGCAGCAGCGGCGCGGTGTCGGCGAGTGGGTTGGCCAGCCGGACCGCGGGCCGTCGCGGGTCGTCCGCGGCCAGGCCGAGCTGGTCGGCCAGCTCCGGCGCCACGAACGGCCAGGGCACCACCTCGACGTATCCGCTGCCGGTCAGCGCCCGGCCGACGGCCCGGCGGCGGCGCTGCGCGGCGGTCAGCCCGCGGCCCGGCGGCGCCGGCGGAAGCACCCCGGGCACCTTGTCGTACCCGTCGAGCCGGACCACCTCCTCGACCAGGTCGACCGGGTCGGTGAGGTCGGGCCGCCAGCTCGGCGGGGTGACCGCGAGCGCCGTACCGTCCCCGGCGGCCATGGTGACCGAGCCCGGGTCCTCGGCCAGCCGGTCGGCGCCGGCCGCCACCTGGCAGCCGACCCGCTCCAGCAGCGCCACCACCCGGGCCGGCGGGTAGTCCACCCCGACCCGCCGGCCCGGCAGCCCGGCGTCCAGGCTGATCGGGGTACGCGGGCGCACCTGGTTCAGGTCGGTGATGCCCGGCTCGGCCGTGCCACCCCCGTACGTCGTGAGCAGCGCGACCGCCCGGTCCACGGCGACCAGCGGCAGCGCCGGGTCGACGCCGCGTTCCCACCGCTTCGCGGCCTCGCTGAACAGCCGGTGCCGGCGGGCGGTGCGGGACACCGTGACCGGGTCCCAGTGGGCGGCCTCGAAGAGCACGTCGGTGGTGCTCGGCACGACCTCGGAGGTCTCGCCGCCCATCACGGCGGCCAGCGAGACCGGCACCCCGGCGCCGGCGCCGGCGATCCCGTCCGGCAGCCCGGCGTCGCAGATCACCAGGTCCTCCGGGTCCAGCGCGCGGTCCACGCCGTCCAGCGTGGTGATCCGCTCCCCGGTGACCGCCCGGCGGACCACCAGCGCGCCGGCGAGCCGGTCCACGTCGAACGCGTGCATCGGCTGGCCCAGCTCCACCATCAGGTAGTTGGTGATGTCCACCGGCAGCGAGATGGTGCGGATGCCGGCCGCGGTGAGCCGGCGGGCCATCCAGTCCGGGGTGGGCGCGGCCGGGTCGACGCCGCGGACCAGCCGGGCGGCGAACCGGTCGCAGCCCACCGGGTCACGCACCTCGATCGGGTACGCCGGTTGCGCGGTGGCGCCCGGCGCCGGCACCAGCCCGGGGTCCCGGAACGGCACGTCGAAGGCGTGCGACAGCTCGCGGGCGATGCCCCGCACGGACAGCGCGTACCCCCGGTCCGGGCTGACCTCGACCTCGATCACCACGTCGTCCAGCCCGACCAGCGGGCGGGCGTCGTCGCCGGGCTTGCCCGGGGCCTCGGCCGGCAGCACCACGATGCCCGTGTGGTCCTCCCCCAGGCCCAGCTCGCGGGCCGAGCAGATCATGCCGTTGGAGTTGCGCCCGTACGTCTTGCGGGCGCCGATGGCGAACCCACCGGGCAGCACGGCGCCGGGCAGCACGACCACCACCCGGTCGCCCACCGCGAAGTTCCGCGCCCCGCAGACGATCTCCTGCGGTTCGCCGGTGCCGTTGGCGCCGCCGACGTCCACCAGGCAGAACCGGATCGGCTTCTTGAAGCCGGTCAGTTCCTCGATCTGACGTACCTCGCCCACCACCAGAGGACCGGCCACGGTCTCCCGCAGGTCCACGATGGACTCCGGCTCCAGGCCGAGGCCGACCAGGGCGGCGTCCAGTTCGGCGGTGCCCAGCTCGGCCGGAAGGTCGACGTACTCGCGCAGCCAGGACAGTGAAACGCGCATCAGTTCTCCACCAGTCTCCGTTGTCCGCCGGCCGTCAGGACTCGGCCCCGAGGGCGCGGCTGAACCGCACGTCGCCCTCGAAGAGATCCCGGATCTCGCTGATCCCGTGCCGCAGCATGAGAGTCCGGTCGACGCCCATGCCGAAGGCGAAGCCCGAGTGCACCTCCGGGTCGATCCCGCAGGCCCGCAGCACCCGGGGGTTCACCATGCCGCAGCCGCCCCACTCGACCCAGCGCGGGCCGTCGCGGTGCTCCGGGAACCACACGTCGAACTCGGCCGAGGGCTCGGTGAACGGGAAGTAGTGCGGCCGCCAGCGCACCCGGGCCGCCGCGCCGAACATCGTGCGGGCGAAGTGCTCCAGCGTGCCGCGCAGGTGGGCCATCGTGATGCCGCGATCCACCACCAGCCCCTCGATCTGGTGGAACACCGGGCTGTGCGTGGCGTCCAGCTCGTCGGTGCGGTAGACCCGGCCCGGGCAGACGATGTAGATCGGCGGCTGCCGGGTGAGCATCGTGCGCACCTGCACCGACGAGGTGTGCGTACGCAGCACCAGGCCGGCGTCGGCGGCGCCGTCCCTGCCGGCGATGTGGAAGGTGTCCATCAGGCCGCGCGCCGGGTGGTCCGGCGGGATGTTGAGGGCGTCGAAGTTCGCCCACTCCAGCTCGACCTCGGGGCCCTCGGCGATCTCGTACCCCATCCCCACGAAGAGGTCGGCCATCTGGTCCATCAGCACGGTCAGCGGGTGCCGGGCGCCGGGCGGCCGGCGGTCGTAGGGCAGTGTGACGTCCACCCGCTCGGCCACCAGCACCCGCTCAGCCTCGGCGCGGTCCAGTTCGGCCCGCCGGTCGGCGAAGTCCGCCTCGATCTCGCGGCGGGCCTCGTTGACCCGCTTGCCGGCATCGGCCTTGGCGGCCGGCGGCAGCGTGCCGATCTCGCGGCGGGCCAGCGACACGGGAGCCCGGTCGCCGAGATACTGGTGGCGCAGCGCGGTCAGCTCGTCCGGGTTCGCGGCGGCGGCGAAGGCCGCCCGGGCGTCCCGCACCGCGGCGGCCAGGGCCGCCGGGTCGAGCAGCGCGGCCTGCTTCGGGTCGTACGGGTCGTTGCGATAGGTCATGGCGTACGGGCACTCCCTCACGGCGGTCGCCGCCTCGACGGGCGGCGAAGCGAGTCTACGGACGCGCGGCGCGGCCGCTGCCCGCCGGTGGGAGGCGTGGAGGAGGAGTCGGGTCAGCCCCACCGCCCGCCGGAACCGGCGGGCCGGCTAAACGAACGCCGTGACGCGTCCATCATCACCGGGGCTTCCTCTCGACTCGAACCGTCGTCCGCGGCCGCCGCGCCCGCCATCCGGGGCGCCGGCTACCGCTGTGCTCTCGCGGAAGCGTACAGGCAGACGGCCGCCGCCGCAGCAAGGTTCAGGCTCTCGGCCCGCCCGTGCAGCGGCACCCGGACCCGCGCGTCGGCCGCGGCGGCGAGGTCGGCCGGCAGGCCGTGCGCCTCCGAGCCGAACAGCCAGGCCGTCGGCGCCGCCAGCGCACCGGCGTCGGCGAGGTCGTCCAGGTCGGTGTCGCCGTACCCCGTGGCGGCCAGCACCCGCAGCCCGGCGCCGCGGGCCGCGGCCAGCACCGCGGCGGGGTCGCCGGCCCGGACCACGTCGAGGTGGAACAGGCTGCCGGCCGAGGCCCGCACACACTTGCCGTTGTACGGATCGACCGCCTCGCCCGCGAAGACCACCGCCGCGGCGCCGGCGGCGTCCGCGGTACGCAGCACCGTGCCGGCGTTGCCCGGGTCGCGGATTCCGGCCAGCACGGCCACCAGCCGGGGTGGCCCGGCCAGGGCGGCGGCCAGCGGGACGTCCAGGCGCGCGCAGACCGCCACCAGACCCTGCGGGGCGACGGTCTCGGCCAGCGCCGCCAGCGCCTCGTCGGTCACCGCCGAGACGGGTACGCCGGCCTGCGTGGCCGCGGCGGCCAGGGCGGCGTACCGGTCCAGCGCCGCCGGGGTGCCGAACAGTTCGGTGAGTACGCCGGGCCGGGTCAACGCCTCCCGGACCGCCTGCGGCCCCTCGGCCAGGAACCGGCCGGTGGTCTCCCGGTCCCGGCGCCGGTGCAGCCGGCGGGCGGCCACCACCCGCGGGGTGCGTGGCGTGAACAACAGCGGCTCCCGTCCGCAGTCGGTGCCCGACTGCCGGCCCTCCAGGTGCGCCAACAGCGACGCGCCCTCCCCGGCCGCGGGCCGGGGAGGGCGTACCGAGCGGATCAGGCGGCCTGGGCCGAAGCGCCGCCGGTCCCCTCGGCCGCCACGGCGGCGCGAGCGACCTCGACGATCGCGGCGAACGCGGTGGCGTCGTTGACGGCGAGATCGGCGAGGATCTTGCGGTCAACCTCCACCCCGGCCAGCCGGAGGCCCTGGATCAGCCGGTTGTAGGTCATCCCGTTGGCTCGGGCGCCCGCGTTGATCCGGGTGATCCACAACTGCCGGAAGTCGCCCTTGCGGTCGCGACGGTCCCGGTAGGAGTACTGCATCGAGTGCAGCACCTGCTCCTTGGCCTTGCGGTACAGCCGGGAGCGCTGGCCGCGGTAACCACTCGCGGTCTCCAGCAGGGTACGGCGCTTCTTCTGGGCGTTCACAGCCCGCTTGACGCGTGCCATCTCAACTCCTTCGTGTCAGGTGGCGCGCGTCAGCGGCCCAGCAGCTTCTTGATTCGCTTGACGTCAGCCTTGGCCACCTCGACCGTGCCGGTCAACCGGCGGGTCCGGGTGGAGGGCTTCTTCTCCAGGTTGTGCCGCAGCCCGGACTGCTGGGCCACGAGCTTGCCGCGCCCGGTGACCCGAACCCGCTTGCCCGCACCCGTGTGGCTCTTCATCTTCGGCATGTGGAACGTCTCTCCCCTGTTACTCGCCGGTCCTGCCGGCGGGTTCGGCCGCTTCGGCTGCTTCGGCCGGGGGCGCCTCGGCGACGCCCGCCTCACGCTCCCGCCCGCCGCCGGCCCGGGCCGCCGACGCGGCGGCCTTGGTGGCCCGATGCGGAGCCAAAACCATGATCATGTTACGGCCGTCCTGCTTGGGCGCGGCCTCGACGTACCCGAGATCCGAGATCTCCGATTCGAGCCGGCGCAGGAGCCGGTAGCCCAGCTCCGGGCGGCTCTGCTCGCGACCCCGGAACATGATCGTCACCTTGACCTTGTCGCCCGCCTTGAGGAACCGGACCACGTGACCCTTCTTGGTCTCGTAGTCGTGCGGGTCGATCTTCGGCCGGAGCTTCATTTCCTTGATGACGGTCTGCTGCTGGTTGCGCCGCGCCTCGCGCGCCTTGAGTGCGCTCTCGTACTTGAACTTGCCGAAGTCCATGAGCTTGCACACCGGCGGACGCGCCATCGGCGCCACCTCGACCAGGTCCAGGTCGACGTCCGCGGCCAGCTGCAGGGCGCGCTCCAGCGGGACGATGCCCACCTGCTCACCCTCGGGACCGACCAGACGGACCTCTCGTGCCCGGATCTGATCGTTGACGCGTGGTTCGACGCTGATGGGGCCTCCTAATGTCGTACTCGCCAGGATGCGACCCCGGCGGCTCCCGGTGGGAGCCGGCCCGGAAAGCAGAAGGCCCCGGCGCATGCCGGGGCCCGCTCGACCGGTCCGGCGCGACGGATCGCGCCACCGGCACCCGGGACCCATGGCCCCGCGGCCGGTTGACCGGACCCGGCCACCGCGACGGTGACGGGGTGGGAGCAGGCGCTCCGCTTCGGTGCTGCCCGCCGAGGCGGGAACCCGCCCGGACGCCACCAGGGGCAGTTGGGCAGGCGACAGCATGGTCGACCTGGCAATACTAGCAGGCCGGACGACCGGGGTGCGAACCGCCCGTCGCCGGCGCGGCGTGCCGCTCGTGCAGGCGACGCAGCTCCCGGACCCCGGCCACCGCCCGCTCCTTGTCCGCGGCCTGCACGGCGAGCAACTGCACCGACTCGTCGTCGTACAGCTCCAGGCTGGCCCACGGCGAGCCACGACCGAACCGCACGGCCTTGACCACATCCCAGGGCAGGTCGTACGCGCCGATGATGTTGCGCACCCGCACCCCGCGGTCGTCGGCCTCGACCCGGGGCCGGGTGAACAGCAGGATGCCCAGCGCCGCCAGCACCCCGAGCCCCACCATGGCGAGCTGATCGCCCCGCTGGAAGGTCGCCCGGCCCTCGCCGGTGCTGCCGTGCAGCGAGGTCGCCACCGCGGTGAACACGATCAGCACCGCGGCGGCCGAGATCCAGCAGACCAGCCGGGCACGCAGCGGACGCAGTCGGACAACGTCGGGTTCGCTCACGCACCCCAGTCTGCCACCCGGCGACGGGCGCCCCGGCGCCCACCCGTATGGGCCAGGTCAGCCAGGTCGGCCAGGTCGTCACACACGGTGACCTCGCTGGAAGCGAGAAGACTTTTGCCGGCTATACCTGAGGGTCATATCTATGACCCTCAGGTATAGCCGCCACGACCCGCCGGAGCGGTGTCAGAGCCGGCAGGCGTGGATGTTCGTGACCAGGATCGCCCGCGCGCCCAGGTCGTACAGCTCGTCCATCACCCGGTGGATCTCCTCGCTCAGCACCATGGCCTGCACGGCGACCCAGCCCTCCCGGTGCAGCGGCGAGATGGTCGGCGACTCGATCCCGGGGGTCAGCGCGCTGGCCCGCTCCAGCAGGTCGGCCCGCACGTCGTAGGCCAGCATGACGTACCGGCGGGCCACCAGGACCCCGTGCAGCCGGCGGTCGAGCTGGTCCACCTGCGGGTTGGCCGGCGCGCCGAGCCGGCGGACCAGCACCGCGGTCGAGCGCAGGATCGGCTCGCCCACCACCACCAGCCCGGCCTGGCGCAGCGTGGCGCCGGTCTCCACCACGTCGGCGATCACGTCGGCGACGCCGAGCCGGACCGCGTTCTCCACCGCGCCGTCCAGCCGGATCACCTCGGCCTTGATCTGGTGCTCGGCCAGGTAGCGCTGGACCACCCCCGGGTACGCGGTGGCCACCCGCCGGCCGTCCAGTTCGCTGATCGAGGAGAGCGCCTCGGGCCGGGCGGCGAACCGGAAGGTCGCCGAGCCGAAGTTCAGGTCGAGGATCTCCTCGGCCGAGCAGCCCGCGTCGACCAGCAGGTCCCGGCCGGTGATGCCGAGATCGAGATCGCCGGAGCCGACGTAGGTGGCGATGTCCCGGGGACGCAGGTAGAAGAACTCGACCCCGTTGCCGCTGTCGCGGCAGACCAGGTCCTTGCTGTCGGTGCGCTGCTGGTAGCCGGCCTCGCGCAGCATCTTCGCGGCGGGCTCGGCGAGGGTTCCCTTGTTCGGTACGGCGATACGCAACATCGTCGGGTGCTCCTTGCTTGTCGTCGGTGGGGGACGGGCGGGGCACTCACAGATGTCGGTAGACGTCCTCCAGTCGCAGGCCGGTGGCCAGCATCAGCACCTGGGCCTGATAGAGCAGTTGCGAGATCTCCTCGGCGGCGCGCTCCGGCCCCTCATGCTCGGCGGCCATCCACGACTCGGCCGCCTCCTCGACGACCTTCTTGCCGATGGCGTGCACGCCGCGGTCCACCGCGGCCACGGTCGCCGAGCCGGGAGCGCGGGTGGCCACCTTGCTCTCCAGCTCGACGAACAGCTCCTCGAACGTCTTCACGGGCGATGATTCTCGCAGCCTGCGAATCAGCGGCCGAAACCGACCGGGCGGGCCGCGTCGGCGAGGCGGCGCAGCGTGACCGCCGAGTCCAGCGCGGCCACCGTCGCCGCCCAGCCCTTGTCCTCGGCCGAGCCGGGCAGTCCGGCCCGGTCCCGGGCCTGGTCGAGGGAGTCGACGGTCAGCACGCCGTGCGCCACCGGCTTGCCGGTGTCCAGCGCCAGCCGGGTCAGCCCGTCGGTCACCGAACGGCAGACCAGGTCGAAGTGGGCGGTCGAGCCGCGGACCACCACACCCAGCGCCACCACCACGTCACAGCGGCGGGCCAGCGCCTGCGCCACCACCGGCAGCTCCACCGAGCCGGCCACCCGGGCCACCACCACGTCCTGCGCGTCGCACGCCCGGGCCGCGGCGACCGCGCGCTCCACCATGTGATCGGTCAGCTCGCCGTGCCAGCGCGCGGCCACCACCCCGACCACCAGGCCGGTGGCGTCCACCGGTTCGGCGGCCGGTTCCCCGAAACCCGCCATCGCTATCCCCGCCCCTCGCTCGTGTCGTCCAACTCGCCCAGCAGATGCCCCATCCGGTCCCGCTTGGTACGCAGGTACCGCACGTTCTCCGGATGCGGCCGGACCGGCAGCGACTCGCGACCGGTGATCGTCAGCCCGTATCCCTCCAGCCCGGCCCGCTTGGCCGGGTTGTTGGTCAGCAGCCGCATCGAGCGCACCCCGAGGTCGTACAGGATCTGCGCGCCGGTGCCGTAGTCGCGGGCGTCCGCGGGCAGCCCCAGGTCGAGGTTGGCGTCCACGGTGTCCCGGCCGAGATCCTGGAGCTGGTACGCCTGGAGCTTGTGCAGCAGGCCGATCCCGCGCCCCTCGTGGCCGCGGACGTAGAGCACCACGCCCCGGCCCTCCTCGGCCACCCGGGTCAGGGCCGCGTCCAACTGCGGGCCGCAGTCGCAGCGCAGCGAGCCGAGCACGTCCCCGGTCAGGCACTCCGAGTGCACCCGGACCAGCACGTCGCGGCCGTCGCCCAGCTCGCCGTGCACCAGGGCGATGTGTTCCGCCGGGTCGTACGCGGCACGGTACCCGATCGCCCGGAACAGGCCGTGCCGGGTCGGCAGCCGGGCCTCGGCCACCCGCTCCACCTGCTTCTCGGTGCGCCGCCGGTAGGCGATCAGGTCGGCGATCGTGATCAGCACCAGCCCGTGCTTGCGGGCGAAGGCCGTGAGTTCCGGCAGCCGGGCCATGCTCCCGTCGTCGTTGGCGATCTCGCAGATCACCCCCGCCGGGGTCAGCCCGGCCATCCGGGCCAGGTCGACGGCCGCCTCGGTGTGCCCGGGGCGGCGCAGCACCCCGCCCGGTCGGGCCCGCAGCGGAAACACGTGGCCCGGCCGGGCCAGGTCGTCCGGGCGGGTGCCGCCGGCGGCGAGCAGGGCGATCGTGTGCGCCCGGTCGGCCGCGCTGATCCCGGTGCTGACTCCCGAGCGGGCGTCGACCGAGACGCTGAACGCGGTGCCGTGCCGCTCGGTGTTGTGCGTCACCATGTCGCCCAGGTGCAGCCGGTCCAGCGCGGCGCCCTCCATCGGCACGCAGAGCAGTCCCCGGCACTCGATCATGGTGAACGCGACAAGTTCCGGCGTGGCCAGTTCGGCCGCGAAGACGATGTCGCCCTCGTTCTCCCGGTCCGCGTCGTCGACCACCACCACCGGGCGGCCGGCCGCGATCTCGGCGACCGCCTGCTCGACCGAGCCGAACTCCGCACCCGAGCCGAACTCCGCACCCGACCCGGCCTCCGCACCCGACCCGGCCTCCGCGGGGACCTGCCCGCCGCGCCCGCTCATGCGACCGCCTCCGCGTACCGGGACCGGTCGCCGCCCGGTGCCAGGCGCAGCGCCCGGGAGGTGCGCCACCAGCTCACCAGCCCGGCCACGCAGAACAGGCCGTACCCGGCGTACATGGCGGCGGACGGGTAGAAGCCGCCGGCCAGCAGCAGCGGCAGGCCGACCGCGTCGACCGCGATCCAGATCAACCAGAACTCGACGTAGCCGCGGGCCATCCCGTACGTCGCCAGCAGGCTGCCGGTGAGGATCCAGGCGTCCGCCAACGGGCCCCAGGAGCCCAGCGCACGCAGCGTCGGATAGAACACGGCCATCGCCACCCCGGCTGCCGCGAGCAGCAGCAGGCGCTCCCGGCCGGTCGCCCAGCGCGGCGCCACGGGCGCGCCGTCCGGTGCGGCGTGCAGCCGGCGGATCCGGTTCCACCGCCACCAGCCGTACAGGCTCACGGCGAAGAAGAACACCTGCCGGCCCGCCTGGCCGTACAGGTCGACCTGGTACGGCGTGGCGAAGGCGCCGCCCAGGAAGACGGTGAACAGCAGACCGTTTCCGATCATGCCGACCGGCCACGCCCAGACCCGGCGGCGCATCCCCAGCAGCGCCGAGGCCAGGCCGAACACGTTGCCGACCACCTCCCGCCAGAGCACCGTCGAACCGGCGATCTCCAGCCGGGCATCCAGCAGCCAGCCGAGGAATCCCATCATGCCTCCCCGCCGTCGGACCGCTCGTTCAGCAGTCGCTCGACATACTTGGCGATCACGTCGACCTCGAGGTTCACCGGGTCACCGGCGGCCCGCGAGCCGAGCGTGGTCAGCTCCAGCGTGGTGGGGATCAGCCCCACCGAGAACCAGTCGGGACCGACCGCCACCACGGTGAGCGAGACGCCGTCGACGGTGATCGAGCCCTTTTCCGCCAGGTAGCGGGCCAGCCCGGCCGGCACGGTGAACCGGACGGTCTCCCACTGCTGGGCCGGTGTCCGGTCCAGCACGGTGCCGACGCCGTCCACGTGCCCCTGCACCAGGTGTCCGCCCAGCCGGCTGCCGAGGGTGGCGGCCCGTTCCAGGTTCACCCGGTCGCCCGCCGCCAGCGCGCGCAGCGCGGTACGGCGCAGCGTCTCCCCATCACGTCGGCGGTGAAGACGTCCCCGTCCACCCCCACCACGGTCAGGCAGACGCCGTTGACCGCGATCGAGTCGCCGTGCCGCGCGTCCGCGGTGACCACCGGGCCGCGCACCGCGACCAGCGCGGAGTCCTCGCCGGTGTCCGCCACCCGCACGATCGTGCCGAGTTCCTCGACGATGCCGGTGAACATCACTTCCCCCTCTGCCGGAGCACCGCGGTGATCCGTAGGTCGACGTCGACCCGCTCGACGTGGGTGATCTCCAGGTCGACCGCGTCGGCCAGGGTGTGCACGCCGGCGTCGCCGAGCGCGGCCGTGCCGGCGCCCAGCAGCCGCGGCGCCAGGTAGCCGACGACCCGGTCCACCAGGCCGACGCGCAGGAACCCGCCGGCCAGTTCCGGGCCGCCCTCCAGCAGCGCCGACCGGATGCCGCGCCGGTACAACTGCGCCAGCAGCCGGTGCAGGTCGACCCGGCCGTCCGGGCCGGCGCCGACCTGCGCCGTGGTCGCGATCCACGTCGCGGCCGCGGCGTCGCGGACCCGCGCGCCGGCCGGGGTACGCCCCTCGCTGTCGACCACCACCCGCAGCGGCTGGCGGATCGCCAGCGAACCGTCCCGCAGGTTGCGGACGGTCAGCCGCGGATCGTCGGCCAGCACCGTGCCGACGCCCACGATCACCGCGTCGCTGGCGGCGCGCAGCGCGTGCACGTCCATCCGGGCGCGCTCCGAGGTGATCCACATGCTGGTGCCGTCGGACGCCGCCGAGCGGCCGTCCAGGGTGGCGGCGTACTTCCAGGTCAGGTAGGGCCGGCCGCGCCGTACGGCGGTGAGCCAGGCGATGTTGCCGGCCTCGGCCTCGGCCGCCGCCGGCCCGAACTCGACCTCGATGCCGGCCGCGCGCAGCGTGTCGGCGCCCCCGCCGGCCACCGGATCGGGGTCCGGCACGGCGACGACCACCCGGGCCACCCCGGCCCGGATCAGCGCGCCGGTGCACGGCCCGGTGCGGCCGGTGTGGTCGCACGGCTCCAGGGTGACCACGGCGGTGCCGCCGCGGGCGCGGTCGCCGGCCTGCGCCAGCGCCACGATCTCGGCGTGCGGACCGCCGGCGTACGCGTGGAAGCCCTCGCCGACCAGTTGACCCGCGGAGTCGAGCAGGACGCAGCCCACGACCGGGTTGGGGCTGGTGGTGCCGAGTCCGCGGGCGGCCAGCACGATCGCGCGGCGCATCGCGTCGTCGATCGCTCCGCTGCGCATGCCGCCCTCGCTTCCGCTCGCCGGGTGCGCGGGCGGGGCGGAAACAGGCGGCGGCGGAGATCCGGCGGTCGGCACGGCCGACCCCGGGTGCCGGGGACGGCGGAGCCGACCCCGGGGGCCGGCCGGGCGGCGCGCAGCGCACGACCCGGAGACCCTCCGTCCCGCGCGCTGTCTCCCATCCGGACTGTCTGGGCGCGGGCATGCCCGCTCCCAACCGTCGGCCCCAGAGTCTCACCGGGTCCACCGGGCGGCCGAAGCCGACCGGGTCGCGGGCTTACCGTGGCCGCAGCCGCGGATCACCGCCGGTTCGGAATTACACCGAGTCCCGCCAGCGCGTGGTGGGTACGGAAGAAAGTCTTACACGCTGCGGCCGGCTGCGCGCCACCACAGCGACCCACCTCACAGCTGCCCGAGGGATCCTCGACCCGGTCTGGACCGGCGCTGCCCGGCACCGACCGGGCCGGACCTGCGGCCGCGCCCCGCTGATCGGACAAACCGGATGGGCGACCCGCAAGCCGGCGCCGGCTCAGCTCGTGCCGCGGCGCCGGTCCACGGCCACGTACGACCCCGGCTGGCCCTTGGCGACGGTCTTCATGTCCGAGGCCACGGCGATCGCCTCGAGCGGGTCGGTGATCCGCCGGCTCTGGTTGGACAGCGCCACGCCGATGGAGAGGGTCACCAGCGCGGCCCGCTGCCAGTGCCCCCGCCGGTCCTTCAGCTCGACGTACCCGCGCTCCCGGTCGGACTCGTCGTACAGTTCGTCGGCGGCCTTCTCGAAGTCCACCACGGCCCGCTCGGTCAGCGGGCGGACCTGCTCGGGAGCGCAGACGAAGACGAAGTCGTCGCCGCCGACGTGGCCCAGGAACGCCGGCGGCAGCGACACCGACACCACGGCGCGGTGCATGCTGCGGGCCAGCGCGCTGATGAACTCGTCGCCCCGCACGAAGCCGTACCGGTCGTTGACGCTCTTGAAGCGGTCGATGTCCACGTACCCGACGGCGTAGTCGACGCCGCCGCGCACCCGGTCGGTGATCTCCCGCCGGATCCGGCTGTTGCCCGGCAGGCCGGTCAGCGGGGACACCTCGCGGAACTCCTTGTTGCGCCGCAGCGTGGAGATCACCCGGGCCACCAGTTCGGCCGTGTCGAAGGGCTTGACCAGGTAGTCGTCCGCTCCGGTGGTCAGTCCCACGACCTTGTCCTGAGTCATCCCCCGCGCGGTCAGCATGATCACCGGCAGCACCGCGGTCATCGGGTCCGCCCGCAGCCGGCGGGTCAGCTCGACGCCGTCCATCCGGGGCATCATCAGGTCCACCACGGCCAGGTCGGGCCGCTGCCGCTCGATGACCTCCAGCGCGTCCTGCCCGTCGTGCGCGTGGATCACGTCGAACCCGTGCAGCCGCAGGTTGAACGCGACGAACCGGGCGATGTCCTCGTCGTCGTCGACCACCAGGATGACGTCCGGCCGCTCCGGCGGATCCGCGCTCACCGCAACCTCACCGTCGACTCCCCGGCCCTCAGGCCGTCACGCTCGCCCGCGCCGCCAGCCGGCGCAGTTCGGTCACGGCCGCCGCGGGATCCGCCGCGCCGTACACGGCGGTGCCGGCCACGAACGCGTCCGCGCCGGCCGCCGCCGCCTGTTCGATGGTGTCCGCCGCGATCCCGCCGTCCACCTCGATCCGCAGCTCCAGATGGCCGCTGGCGGCGTGCCGGCGGGCGGTGCGGACCTTGTCCAGCATCTCCGGCAGGAACCGTTGGCCGCCGAAGCCCGCCTTGATCGTCATGATCAGCAGCGTGTCGAAGCTGGGCAGCAGGTCGAGGTACGGCTCGATCGGGGTGTCCCGGTCGATCGCCAGCCCCGCCTTCGCCCCGGCCGAGCGCAACTCCTTGGCCAGCGCCACCGGCGCGTCGCACGCCTCGGCGTGGAAGGTCACGTTGTACGCGCCGGCGTCGGCGTACGCGGGCGCCCAGCGTCGCGGATCGGTGATCATCAGGTGCACGTCGAACGGCAACGACGAGACCGCCAGCAGGCTCTGCACCACCGGAAGCCCGATGGTGAGGTTGGGCACGAAATGGTTGTCCATCACGTCGACATGCAGCCAGTCCGCGCTCGACTCGACGGCCCTGACCTCGTCGGCCAGCCGGGCGAAGTCGGCGGCGAGGATGCTTGGTGCAACGATCGGTGTGCCCACCGCGCCAGTCTACGAACGCCGTCCATCCACCGGTGCACCCAGGCCGCACGGATCCCACTGCGCGGCGGCGACGCGGACGGCTGTGCGACGCTTACGGCTCGGCGGCCGGGCGGCGCTGGGCCGCCGCCCCCGCGGCCGGCCGACCGGCTAGTAGCATCGGCGGCTCCGCCATCGAGGTCCGCGGGAGGGCGAGCAGGGTGCCACGGAGGTTGGGCAGGGCAACGGCGTTGGCGCTGGCCGTCGCCGTCACCCTCGGTGCCTGCAACCGGCCCACCGGGCTGGACGCCGACCTCACCGACGACTGGGCCCCCGTCGGCCGACCCACCGTCTGGACGCCCGCGTCCGGCACCTGCCACGTGCGGGCCGGCGAAACCTCGGTGGCCACCTACCAGCCGATCGGCTGCGACCAGGAGCACCGGGCCGAGACCGTCCGGGTGGCCGCGTTCACCGGCGCCGTCGCGGAAGCGCCGGCCCCGCCGGCGGCCGGCTCGGCCGCCGTCCTGGCCGCGCACGACGCCTGCGACCGCGACGCCGCCCGGCTGCTCGGCGCGGACTGGCGCACCGGGCGCCTGGTGCTCACGCTGATCCTGCCCAAGGCGGCGGCCTGGGGCGTCGGCGCCCGCTGGTACCGCTGCGACCTGTCCGAGACGCGCAGCCTCGACGACGACACGGCGGTGGCCCGGACCAGCAGCCTGCGCGGGGCGCTCACCGGCGCGGCGCCGCTGGCCCACCGGTGCTTCCAGCCCAAGATGATCAACAATGACATCAACTTCATGGACCCGGTCGGGTGCGACCAGCCGCACCGGGCCGAGTTCGTGGGCGTGTACCGGGCCACCGAGGCGACCTTCGAGGCGTTCCGGCGCAACGACACCGGCACCCATCGCGCCTGCATGAGCCTGGTGGCCCGGTTCGCCGGAATCCCCGACGACGACGTGATCGGCGTGCGGGTCGGCTCGATCTACTACCACCCCGACGCGACCGCCTGGGCCGGCGGCGACCGCGGGGTGCAGTGCTTCCTGTGGATGAACGACCGCGACCTGACCCGCTCGGCCAAGGGCGGCGGCCCGAGCCTGCTGCCGGTGTCCTGAGCGGACCGACCGGCACACCGAGCGGACCGACCGGCACACCGACCAGTCCGGCCGGCACACCGGGCGAACCGCCCCGGTCACGCGCAGCGACCTGCGCGGCCGGATCGCGGCGGGCCGGCCCGGCGTACCGTATGCTCCTGCACCGGACCGGCTCCGGGGCGGGAGGTACGCGATGCGGCGCTGTCGGGCGGCGGCGCTGGCCGTCCTTGCGGTGCTGGTCTGCACCGCCTGCCGGGCACCGGCCGGAGTGGACCGCGACCTCACCGACGACTGGCCGGCGGTACCCGCGGCGCTGCCCTTCGTCCCCACGGCCGGCGCCTGCCACCCGGAACGCGGCGACGCGGGCGTCGCGGAGGAACGCCGGGTCGACTGCGGACAGCCGCACGACACCGAGACGGTGCTCGCGGGCACCCTGCGTGGTCCGGACGTCACCGCCGCGGCGCCGCCGGCACCGGGTTCGGCCGTGCTGCGCGACACCCGCGCCCGGTGCGACCGGGCGGCCAGCGCGCTGCTCGGCGGCGACTGGCACGGCGGCCGGTTGAACATGGACGTGCTGCTGCCGTCCCGGGACGCCTGGTCGAAGGGGGCCCGCTGGTTCCGCTGCGACCTCTACGAGACCTACCGGCTGGGCAGCGACAGCGGCATCCCGCGGCCCCGGGAGGGCAGCTTCGCCGGGGCGCTGCGCCCCGGCTCGCCGCTGGCGCACACCTGCTTCCGCAGCGAACGCTCCGGATCGCGGCTGACCTCGCTGGTCGCGGCGTCCTGCACGGCGCCGCACGACGTGGAGTTCGCCGGCGTCTACACCGCACCGGCGGGCGAGCCGCGCAGCACCATGTCCGAGGACCCCGACCGGGTACGGACCCGGTGCCGGGACGTCATCGCACGGTTCGCCGACGCACCGGCACCGGAGGTGGCCCGCCGGATCGGGCTGGCCTGGAGGCCGCCCAGCGGCCTGGACTGGCGCGACGGTGACCGCGGCGTGCTGTGCTTCCTGCTCACCAACCAGAAACTGAGCCGGTCACTGCGCGGCGCCGGCTCCGCCGGGCTGCCGCGCTGACCACAAGCGGCCCACCGGATCGAACGGCGGGCGGGCCGCGGACGGGCGGGCCGGGGACGGGCGGGCCGCCTCCGGCACAGCACCACAGTCGAACGGCGGGCGGGCCGGGGGCGGGCGGGCCGCCTCCGGCACAGCACCACAGTCGAACGGCGGGCGGGCCGAGGGCGGTCAGCCCGCCCCCGGCACAGCACCACAGTCGAACGGCGGGCGGGCCGGGAACGGTCAGCCCGCGTCCCGGCGCAGCACCGCCAGGAACATCGCGTCCGTGCCGTGCCGGTGCGGCCAGAGCTGCACCGTCGGGCCGTCCCCCAGCCCCGGCATGTTGGCCGGCAGCAACGGTCGCGCGTCGACGAAGTCGACAGGGATTCCGGAGCGGCGCGCCGACTCGGTGACCGTCACGTGCGTCTCCACCACGTGCGGGGAGCAGGTGACGTAGCCGACCACGCCACCCGGGCGGACCGCGCGCAGCGCGGCGCCGAGCAGTTCGCGTTGCAGCCGGGTCAGCGGCGGCAGGTCCGTCGGCTGCCGCCGCCACCGCGCCTCCGGGCGGCGGCGCAGCGAGCCGAGCCCGGTGCACGGCGCGTCGACCAGCACCCGGTCGAAGCCCCCCTCGGGCAGGTCCGGGTCGGACCCCACGGTCCGCCCGTCGACCGCGTGCACCGACACCGGCAGCCCGCGCACCGCCTGCTCGACCAGCCGGGCCCGGTGCTCGGCCACCTCGACCGCGGTCACCCTGGCACCGCGCTGCGCGGCGAGCGCGCCGAGCAGCCCGGCCTTGCCGCCCGGCCCGGCGCACAGGTCCAGCCAGCGCGTGTCCGGGCCGTCCAGCGGGGCCGCCAGCAACGCGGCGGCGACCAGCTGCGAACCCTCGTCCTGCACGTGCGCCCGGCCCTGGGTCACCGCCGGCAGTTCGCCCGGCGCACCGCCCAGCAGATAGACCGCGTACGGCGAGAAGGCGCCCGGCAGCCCGCCCGTCTCGTCGGCCAGCGCGACCGCGTCGGCGCGGCCCGGCCGGGCCGCCAGGTGCACCGGCGGCCGCTCGTTGTCCTCGATCAGCAACCGGGTGGTCTCGCCGATGTCCCCGTCGAGCGCGTCCAGGAACGCCCGGACGATCCACGCGGGGTGGCTGTAGGCCACCGACAGGTGCCCCACCGGGTCCGACTCGGCCGCCGGCGCCAGCTCGCTGATCCAGGACTCCAGGTCCCGCTCGGCGACCCGGCGCAGCACCGCGTTGGCGAACCCGGCGGCCCCCGGCGCCACGGCGCGGACCAGATCCACCGTCTCGGACACCGCCGCGTGCGCCGGCACCCGGGTGTGCAGCAACTGGTACGCCCCGAGCCGCAGCGCGTCCCGGGCCGGCGGGTCGATCCGCTCGACCTCCCGGCCGGCGGCCGCGGCCAGCACGGCGTCCAGGGTGCCGAGCGCGCGCAGCGTGCCGTAGGTCAGTTCGGTGGCGAACGCCGCGTCCCGGCCGTGCAGCCCGCGCTCGCGCAGGATGGCCGGCAGCACCAGGTTGGCGAAGGCGTCGTCCCGGTGCACCGAGGCGACGGCGTCGTACGCGGAGCGCCGCGCCGCGTCCACGCTCATGCCAGCGCCTCGCCGGAGCCGACCCGCACGCCCCGGGCCCAGTCGGCGGCCGGCATGGCGCGCTTGCCCGCGGCCCGCACCTCGCCCAGCGCGACCGGCGTGGTCGCGGTGCCGACCAGCACCCGACCCCGCTCCGCCAGCAGCGCACCGGGGGCCAACTGCGGCCCGTTGGCCACCAGGGTCACCGGCCCGAGCTTGACCCGTTCGTCGCGGAAGGTGCTCCAGGCGCCCGGTGCCGGGGTGCAGGCCCGGATGCGGCGGTCGATCGCGAAGGCCGGGTCGGACCACGGCACCCGGGCGTCCTCGACGGTCAGCTTCGGCGCCGTCGACACCCCGTCCGGCGGCTGCGGACGCGCGCGGGCCGTGCCCGCCTCGATCGCGTCCAGCACCGCCACCAGCAGGCCGGCCCCGGACCGGGCCAACCGGTCCAGCAGGTCGCCCGCGGTGTCGGTGGCGCGGATCTCGTCGGTGAGGGTGCCGAACACCGGGCCGGTGTCCAGGCCCTGTTCCAGTTGGAAGACGCTGGCCCCGGTGATCTCGTCGCCGTGCAGCACCGCATGCTGCACGGGCGCCGCGCCCCGCCAGGCCGGCAGCAGCGAGAAGTGCAGGTTCACCCAGCCGTGCCGGGGGATCTCCAGCGCGGCCGGCGGGACCAGCGCGCCGTAGGCCACCACCGGCACGCAGTCGACCGCCAGCTCGCCGAGCCGGGCGAGGAACTCCGGGTCCTGGGGACGATCCGGGGTGAGCACCTCGATCCCCCGCTCGTCGGCCCAGGCGCCGACCGGGGAACGGCGTACCCCGCGGCCGCGGCCGGCCGGGGCGTCCGGCCGGGTGACCACGGCCAGCAGGTCGTGCCCGGAGCCGGCGATGGCGTCCAGGGCAGGCAGTGCGACGGCCGGCGTACCGGCGAAGACGAGCCGCATCAGCTCACCGACCCAGACCGAAGGGGTTGGCCGGCCCGTGCGGGCTGAGCTTGACCACCGGCGGCGCCTCCCGGTCGTACCAGTCGGCCTGCCGGATGGCCCGCATCGCCTCCTTGCGGCCGGCGGGGTCGAGCCGGTCGACGAACAGCACCCCGTCCAGGTGGTCGGTCTCGTGCTGCACGCAGCGCGCCATCAGGCCGGTGCCGACGATCTGCACCGGGTCGCCGTACTCGTTGAAGCCCTTGGCGACGACGTTCTGCCGGCGCCTGGTGTCGAAGTAGAGCCCGGGGATGGACAGGCAGCCCTCCGGGCCCTCCTGCTCGTCCTCGTCGGGGAACTCCAGCACCGGGTTGATCAGGTGGCCCAGCACGTCGTCCACGTCGAAGGCGAAGACCCGCAGTCCCACGCCGAGCTGCGGCGCGGCCAGGCCGGCGCCGTTGCTCTCCCGCATCGTCTCGGTGAGATCGGCGACGAGCCTGCGCAGCTCGGCGTCGAAGTCGCGGACCGGATCGGCCGGCGTCCGCAGCACCGGATCACCGAAGAGACGGATGGGCTGGACGGTCACGCGAGGAGGCTCCTTCGGGCGGGCTGGCGCACGGTGCCGTACCAGTCTACGGACGCCCCGCGGCGGGCTGCCCGCGGACAGGGGCGGCCGGCGCCGCCGGATCGGCGGCCGGCGGCCGTCAGAACAGGTCGTGCGGATCCACCTGGATCCGGACCGGCTGGCCGGCCTTGCGCGCGGTCCGCACGCCGGCGGCGGCGTGCAGCGCCCGGGCCAGCTCCGCCGAGCCGGACCGGGGCACCCGCAGCAGCATCCGCTCGATCCCGTCGCCGGCGGGCACCGGCCCGAGCTGCTCGGTGCCGGCCGGCAGCCGCGCCAGCTCCAACAGGTCGTTCACGGCCGCCGGCGCGCCGGTGACGCTTGCCATCCGGACCGCCGGCGGGAAGCCCAGCTCCCGCCGTTCGGCCAGTTCCCGCCCGGCGGACCACGGCGCGTCCCAGCGCAGCAACGCCTGCACCGGGGCGAGCGCCCCGTCGGCCACGACCACCACCCGGCCGCCGGCACCGGCCGGCCGGGCCAGCGCCGCGGCGGCCATCCAGCGCCGCAGCGTCTCCTCGCCGGCCCGCAGGTCGGCCCGGGTGAGCAGCGCCCAGGCGTCCAGCAGCAGCACCGCGCCGTACCCGCCGGGCGCCACCGGCTCGGCGCCGGGCGTGGCGACCACCAGCGCGGGCTCCGCCGGGACCGCGGCGAGCACCTCCTCCCGGCCGGAGGTCCGCACGGTCGTGCCCGGGAAGGCCCGGCCGAGTTCCTCGGCGGTCCGCCGGGCGCCGGTCACCGCCGCCCGCAGCCGCCGGCCGCCGCACCGGGGACAGGCGTACGCGGCGTCCGGCCGGCCGCACCAGCGGCAGGCCGGCACCGACCGGGCGGACCGCAGCGCCAGCGGACCCGAGCAGTGCGCGCAGCGGGCCGGGGCGCGGCAGTCGGCGCAGGAGACCGAGGGCAGGTAGCCGCGCCGCGGCACCTGCACCAGCACCGGCGCCCCGGCCGCGAGCGCGGACCGGGCGGCCTCCCAGGCCACGCTGGGCAGCCGGGCCGACTCGGCGGCCGGGTCCCGGGCCAACTGCGGGTCGTCGCCGGTGGGCACCACCCGGGGGTCCGGGACCGCAGCCCGGCCCGGTCCGGTCCGAGTTGGACGGCCCAACCGGTCTCGACCAGCAGTTGCGCCTCGGCGCTGCGGGCGAACCCGCCGACCAGCGCCGCCGCGCCCGCATGGTGCGCCCGGGTCAGCAGCACCTCCCGGGCGTGCGGATAGGGCGCTCGCGGTTCGGCGTGCAGGTCGTCGCCGTCGTCCCAGATGGCCACCAGACCCAGCCGGTGCACCGGCGCGAACGCCGCCGCCCGGGTGCCGATCACCACGGGCACCGCGCCGCGGCGGGCGGCCAGGAACGCCCGGTAGCGCCGGGCCGGGCCGAGCGCCGCGGTCAGCGCCACGTGCCGGCCGGGGCCGAGCGCCGCGGTCAGCGCCGCGTCGAGCCGGTCCAGATCCCTGGCGTCCGGAACGACGGCCACCGCGCCGCGGCCGGAGCGCACGGCGGCGGCCAGCGCCGCGGCGTACCGGGCCGGCCAGTCCTCGCCGGCCAGCGCCGACCAGACGGCACGCGGCGCGCGGCCGTCGGCGAGCGCCGCCAGGAACGCCGGGCCGGCCGGGTACGCCCGCCAGCCCTCGTCCGCGACGGTCCCGGGTGCGGCGCCAGCGTGCTCGCCGGCGGTCGTCTCGGCGCCGGCGGTGGCATCGGCGACGGCGGTCGTCTCGGCGACGGCGGTGGCATCGGCGACGGCGGTCGTCTCGGCGACGGCGGTGGCATCGGCGGCGGTGGCATCGGGCGCGGTCGGGGCGGGCTCGCGCTCGACCCGGGCGTGCCGGGGCGGCACCGCGAGCCGGAGCACGTCGGCCAGGCCGCCGGCGTACCGGTCGGCCACCGCGCGGGCCAGCCGGACGATCTCGGGGGCCAGCACCGGCTCCGGGGAGACCAGCTTGTCCAGGTACGCCAGCCGGCCGCCGTGCGGCGACTCGGCGGCGCGCTCCAGCAGCCAGCCGTCGACAAGCTTCCCGGCGAACCGGACCCGCACCCGGGTGCCGGGCACCGCGGCGCCGGCCAGCTCGGCCGGGACCAGGTAGTCGAACGGCCGGTCCAGGTGGGCCAGCGGCACGTCCACGCAGACGCGAGCGACCGGCAGCCCTTCGGCGGGCTGCCGGTCGCCGTGCGGATCGCCGGTCAGGCTCCCGCGGCCGACTTCAGGTCGCCGGCCCGGTCGGTCCCCTCCCAGGTCAGGTCGGGCAGTTCCCGCCCGAAGTGGCCGTACGCGGCGGTCTGCCGGTAGATCGGGCGGAGCAGGTTCAGGTCCCGGATGATGGCCGCCGGGCGCAGGTCGAACACCTCGCCGATGGCCCGCTCGATCCGGTCCACCGGCACGTTCTCGGTGCCGAACGTCTCGACGAACAGGCTCACCGGGTGCGCCTTGCCGATGGCGTACGCGACCTGCGCCTCGCACCGCTCGGCCAGGCCGGCCGCCACCACGTTCTTGGCCACCCAGCGCATCGCGTACGCCGCCGAGCGGTCGACCTTGGACGGATCCTTGCCCGAGAAGGCCCCGCCGCCGTGCCGCGCGTACCCGCCGTACGTGTCAACGATGATCTTGCGTCCGGTGAGGCCGGCGTCGCCCATCGGGCCGCCGATCTCGAACCGGCCGGTCGGGTTGACCAGCAGCCGGTAGTCGCCGGTGTCCAGACCCAGCCCCTCCAGTTCCGGGGCGATCACGTGCTCGCGCACGTCCGGGGTGAGCAGCGACTCCAGCGAGATGTCCGCGGCGTGCTGGCTGCTGACCACCACCGTGTTGAGCCGGACCGGCCGCAAGCCGTCGTACTCGATGGTGACCTGGGTCTTGCCGTCCGGTCGCAGGTAGGGGATGGTGCCGTCCTTGCGGGCCGAGGACAGCCGGCGGGACAGCCGGTGCGCCAGCGCGATCGGCAGCGGCATCAGCTCCGGCGTCTCCGAGCAGGCGAAGCCGAACATCATGCCCTGGTCGCCGGCGCCCTGCGCGTCCAGCGCGCTCTCGGAGTATCCGGTGCGCAGCTCGAAGGCGTTGTCCACGCCCTGCGCGATGTCCGGCGACTGGGCGCCGATCGAGACGCTCACCCCGCAGGAGGCGCCGTCGAAGCCCTTCTTCGACGAGTCGTAGCCGATGCTGAGGATGGTCTCCCGCACGATCGTCGGAATGTCGGCGTACGCCTGGGTGGTGACCTCGCCGGCGACGTGGACCTGACCGGTCGTGATCAGTGTCTCGACGGCGACCCGGCTGCGCGGGTCCTGGCTGAGCAACGCGTCGAGGATTCCGTCGCTGATCTGGTCGGCAATCTTGTCCGGGTGGCCTTCCGTGACCGACTCGGAGGTAAACAGGCGGCGTGCCACGGCGCTCCTCATTGTCGACAGCTCTTGGCGGCAGTGTAAACACCGCCGCCGACCTTTGCCGCAGGCTACCGCGCCGGCATCCGGAGCGGCCGGAACTTGGCCGCGACGGTCACCTGTCGGACAGTCGGGCGACCACCAGGTCCCAGACCCGGTCGGCGAGGTCCTCCTTGGCCTGCTCGGGCAGTTCGAGGCGGGACCCGTCGGCGCCCAGCACGATCGCGGCGTTGGTGTCGGCGCCGAACACCCGGTCCTCGCCGACCACGTTCACCACGATGAGGTCCGCCTTCTTGCGCGCCAGCTTGCCGCGCGCGTTGGCCTCGGCGTCGGTGGTCTCGGCGGCGAACACCACGAGCACCTGGCCCGGTGTACGGCGCTCGCCCAGCTCCGCCGCGATGTCGGGGTTGGTGACCAGCGGGAGGGTCGGCGCCGATCCGTCGCCCGCCTTCTTGATCTTCTCGGCGGCGTACGTCGCCGGCCGGAAGTCCGCCGGCGCGGCGGCCATCACCACCGCGTCGGCGCCGGCCGCGGCCTCGACGGTGGCCGCCCGAAGCTCCGCCGTGGTGCCCACCCGGACCAGTTCGACGCCGGCCGGCTCGGCGAGCGTGACGTTTGCAGTGACAAGCGTCACCTTCGCGCCGCGGGCCACGGCGGACCGGGCGAACGCGTACCCCTGCTTGCCGGACGAGCGGTTGCCGAGGAAGCGGACCGGGTCCAGCGGCTCCCGGGTGCCGCCGGCGGTGACCACCACCCGGCGGCCGGCCAGGTCCGCCGTGCCGGCCGGGCGGGCCAGCGCCCGGCGGGCCACCGCGAAGATCTCGGCCGGGTCCGGCAGCCGGCCCTTGCCGGTGTCCGCTCCGGTCAACCGGCCGCTGGCGGGCTCGATCACCAGGACGCCCCGGCGGCGCAGGGTCGCGACGTTCTGCACGGTGGCCGGATGCTCCCACATCTCGGTGTGCATGGCCGGGGCCAGCACGACCGGACAGCGGGCGGTCAGCAGGATGTTGGTGAGCAGGTCGTCGGCGAGGCCGTGCGCGGCGCGGGCCAGCAGGTCCGCGGTGGCGGGGGCCACGACGACCAGGTCGGCCTGCTGGCCGAGCCGTACGTGCGGCACCTCGTGCACGTCGGACCAGACGTCCGAGGCAACCGGCTGGCCGGA
Organism: Plantactinospora sp. KBS50; assembly: GCF_002285795.1. GTDB lineage: Bacteria > Actinomycetota > Actinomycetes > Mycobacteriales > Micromonosporaceae > KBS50. The sequence continues at coordinate 2,601,010 of NZ_CP022961.1, read as the reverse complement.
GAGCGCGGCCCAGGTGGGCGCGCCGACGAAGGCGAGCGCGGACGCGGTCGGCACCACCCGCACGGAGTGCCCCGACTCGGTCAGCAGTCGGAGCAGCTCACATGCCTTGTACGCGGCGATGCCCCCGCCCACGCCGAGGACGACGTGGCCGGGCATCGCGGTTACGGCGCTTCGATCGGCTCGGCGGTGAGCAGGCCGGCGTTGATCTCGCGCATCGCGATCGAGAGCGGCTTCTCCTGCGGGGTGGTCTCGACCAGCGGGCCGACGTACTCCAGCAGGCCCTCGCCGAGCTGGCTGTAGTACGCGTTGACCTGGCGGGCGCGCTTGGCCGCGAAGATCACCAGGGAGTACTTCGAGGACGTCTTCTCGAGCAGCTCGTCGATCGGCGGGTTGGTGATGCCCTCGGGGTTGGCGATGGATCCCACGAAAAAGAACCTCTGTGTCGTCTCGACCGCGCGGCGGACGCGGTGCCGTCCTCGACCGGTGCCCTCAGCCGCCGGAACGCGGCTGGGCCGGGGTCAGAAAGGAATAACCGAGCAAGCCTACCAGTTCCTCCGCTGCCCGCTCGACGAAGTCGTTCACGACGGTCACGTCGAACTCGGGCTCGGCGGCGAGTTCCTCGTCCGCGTGCGCCAGCCGCCGGCGGATCGTCTCCTCGTCGTCGGTGCCCCGGCCGATCAGCCGGCGTTTGAGTTCCTCGACGCTGGGCGGGGCCAGGAAGACCAACTGTGCCTCCGGCATCGCCTGCCGGACCTGCCGGGCGCCCTGCAGGTCGATCTTCAGCAGGACCGGCCGGCCGTGCCGCAGGTGTGCCTCGACCGGCCCGCGGGGCGTGCCGTACAGGTTGCCGGCGAACTCGGCCCATTCGAGCAGTTGCCCAGCGGCCACCATCCGCTCGAACTCGGGCCGGTCGACGAAGTAGTAGTGGACGCCGTCGACCTCGTAGTCCCGCATCCTGCGGGTGGTCACCGAGACCGACAGCCAGACCCAGGGCGAGCGCGCCCGGATCAGCTCGATCACGCTGTCCTTGCCGACCCCCGAGGGCCGGAGAGGACCGTGAGACGGGCTGCCGGGCGCGCGTCGTCATCCATGCTCACTGCTTGTTTCTACACGGTCCCGCGAACTAGTTCGCGGAGAACTCCCCAAGCAGTGCCTTGCGCTGCTGCTCGCCGAGGCCACGCAGGCGCCGGCTGTCGGCGATCTTGAGCTTCTCCATGATCTGTGTAGCCCGGATCTTGCCGATGCCCGGCATCGCCTGCAGGACGGCCGAAACCTTCAGCTTGCCGACGACATCGTCGGACTCCGCCCGCTCCAGGACGGCGGCGAGGGTGGTCTTGCCCTGCTTGAGCTGCTCCTTCAGCTCAGCGCGGGCCTTGCGGATCTCCGCGGCCTTTTCCAGCGCTGCTGCGCGCTGTTCGGGGCTCAATGACGGGAGCGGCACCAGTTCTCCTCAGGTCCCTATCGCGGCGGCCAGTCGAGTCGCCGCATCTGTGAAACATGGTGTGGCTGTGAACCAAAGGGGTACGCGGTTCCCAGCGCCGGGAAAACTAGCGGTCAACGACGGTTTCGGCAACGTGGGCGCGCGGAGATCATGATTTCGTGACCGATTGGTCACTCAGCATCAGGCGCCAGTGCCGCGCGACATTCGGCGAGTACGCGCTCGGCCGCGGCCCGCAGCGCGGCCGGGTCCGGGCCGGCCGACAGCACCTCTCGGGAGTACGAGGGCAACACCGCTGACAGCCGGTCACCGAACACCGTCCGCAGGTCGGCCGCCCGGGCGCCCTGAGCGCCGAGGCCCGGTGCCAGCAGCGGGCCATTGACCCGGGACAGGTCGTGACCGGTCCGCCCGACGGTGGCCCCGACCACCAGCCCGACGCTGCCGAGCGGCTCGACACCCTTGTTGAGCAGGGAAATCTCGTCGATGACGGACTGCGCCACGGTGCGCCCGTCGGCGCCGCGGGCGTGCTGCACGGCCCGGCCCTGCGGATTCGAGGTGAGGGCGAGCACGAACACGCCGCCGCCGTGCGCGGCCGCCAGATCGAACATCGGCGCCAGCGCCCCGACGCCGAGGTACGGACTCGCGGTGATCGCGTCGGCATACAACGGGCTGGATGGATCCAGATACGCCGAGGCGTACGCCGCGACCGTCGAGCCGATGTCGCCACGCTTCACATCGAGCAGCACAAGGGTTTCGCTCGACCGAAAGTGTCGGATAGTTGACTCAAGAATCTCGACGCCTCGTGCGCCGAAACGCTCGAAGAAGGCGGATTGCGGCTTTACCACCGCCACCCGGCCGGCCAGTGCGGTGACCACCGCGGCGCAGAACCGGTCCAACCCGTCGACGCTGTCCGGCAGCCCCCAGCCGGTCAGCAGGGCCGGATGAGGATCGATGCCCACACACAGCGGTCCGCGCCGCTCGATCGCCGCGACCAGCCGTTCTCCGAAGGTCTCCATCGAATCTCGTCTCCTCTCTCCGGCCGTTCCCGGCCGCCGTTCATCCCGCGGCCACCGCCGCCGCGATGCCTTCAGTGATCCGGATCACGTCTGCGTCGCCGGTGACGTACGGCGGCATCGCGTAGACGAGATCCCGGAACGGCCGCAGCCACACGCCGTGCCGCACGGCCGCGTCGGTGGCCGCGGCCAGATCCACCTCGTGATCCAGTTGCACCACCCCGATGGCGCCCAGCACCCGCACGTCGCGCACGCCGGGGGCGCCGGCCAGCGGCGCCAGCCCGGCCCGCAGGCCGGCCGAGATCCGGGGTACGTCCGTGGCCCAGCCGCCGTCGCGCAGCAGCTCGATCGAGGCGTTGGCCACCGCACAGGCCAGCGGGTTGGCCATGAACGTCGGGCCGTGCGCCAACACCCCGCCGGCCGAGATCCCGCGGGCCACCTCCGGGGTGCAGAGCGCGGCGGCGAGGGTGAGATATCCCGCCGTGAGCGCCTTGCCGACGCACATCACGTCGGGGGTCACCTCGGCGTGATCGGCGGCGAACCACCGACCGGTGCGACCAAATCCCGTAGCAATCTCGTCGAAAATGAGTAACACCCCATGCTGCTTGGTTACCTCACGCAACACCTTGAGGTAATAGGGATGGTGGAAGCGCATGCCGCCGGCGCCCTGCACCACCGGTTCCACGATGACCGCGGCCAATTCCCCGGCATGTCGCTCGACCGCCTCGACGAGCGCCGCCGCGTATTCCTGATCGACAGGTGCGTCGTACCCGGCCGGCGGCTCGGCCGTGAAGACCTGCCGCGGCAGCACCCCCGTCCAGAGGTGGTGCATCCCGCCCTCCGGGTCGCACACACTCATCGGGTGGAAGGTGTCGCCGTGATATCCGCCACGCCAGGTGGCCAGCCGGCGCCGCTCGGGGCGACCGCGACCCCGCTGGTACTGCAGGCACATCTTGATCGCCACCTCGACGCTCACCGAGCCCGAGTCGCAGAGGAAGACGTGTTCCAGCCCGGGTGGGGTCAGCTCGACCAGGCTGCGCGCCAGCCGCACCGCCGGCTCGTGGGTGAGGCCGCCGAACATGACGTGGCTCATCCGGCCCACCTGCTCGACCACCGCCCGGTCCAGCGCCGGGTGCCGGTAGCCGTGGATGGCGGCCCACCACGAGGACATGCCGTCCACCAGCTCCCGGCCGTCGGCCAGCCGCAGCCGGACGCCCTGCGCCGCCACCACCGGGTACGGCGGGGTGGTCGAGGGCATCGGGGCGTACGGGTGCCAGACGTGCTCCCGGTCGGTGGCCAACAACTCTTCCGGGCTCACCCGGCGCCTCCTTCGGAGAACGGAACGGCCCCTGTCACCGCTACCGGGGCAGGGAGGGCCCTGTGCTGACACCCGCGGCCGGCGGTGCCGCCGCCGCGGCCCGGGCGACCGCCCGGACCAGTGCCGGCCCCCGGTAGATGAATCCCGTGTAGAGCTGCACCAGGCTGGCGCCGGCGTCGAACATCCGGGCCGCGTCGTCCGGGGCCATCAGGCCGCCCACGCCGATCACCGGCAGGGCGTCGCCCGCCTCGCGCCGGACGAACGCGACCACCTCGCGGGCACGGGCGGCCAACGGGCGCCCGGACAGGCCACCCCGCTGCGCCGCCGCCGGCCGGTCCCGCTCGGCCACCTCCGGCCGGGCCACCGTGGTGTTGGTGGCCACCACCCCGGCCGCGCCGCGCTCCAGGCATACCGCGAGCAGTTCCGCGATCGCCGGCTCGGTCAGGTCCGGGGCGATCTTCACGAGGATCGGCCGCTGCCCCACCAGCGCGCCGAGCAACGCGTCCAGGTGCTCCCGGTCCTGCAACTCCCGCAGGCCGGGCGTGTTCGGCGACGAGACGTTCACCACGAAGTAGTCGCCGTGCTCGCGCAGCGCGCGGTACGAGGCCAGGTAGTCCGCCACGGCACCGTCCAGCGGCGTCACCTTCGACTTGCCCAGCGAGATCCCCAGCGGCACGCCCAGCGGGCGCCGCAGCGCCGCGAGCCGGGCGGCCAGCGCGGCGGCGCCGCAGTTGTTGAAGCCCATCCGGTTGACCACCGCGGCGCTGTCCGGCAGCCGGAACAGCCGCGGCCGGGGGTTGCCCGGCTGCGGGTGCGCGGTGACCGTGCCGACCTCGACGAACCCGAAGCCGAGCGCCGGCCAGGCCGGCAGCGCGACGCCGTCCTTGTCCATCCCGGCGGCCAGGCCGACCGGGTTCGGGAACTCGACGCCGAACACCGTCCGCGGCGCCCGGACCGCGTACCGCCCGCGCAGGGCGGCCAGGGCGGCCCGGTTGCCGGAGAGCGCGGCGAGCCGGCGCAGCGTCCACTCGTGCGCGGCCTCGGCGTCCCCGCCGCCGATCCGGAACAGCCGGGGCCGGACCACCCGTTCGAAGATCACCGCCGGCCTCCGGCGCCCGGTGTGCCGGCGAGGTCGGTCACCGGGCGGCCCGGAGCGCGGCGTGCAGCTCCTGCAACGGCCGGACCGACATCTCGCCCCGGATCAGCGCCTCGATGCCCAGCACCGCGGCCGCCGCCCCGGGCACCGTGGTGATGCACGGGATGTCCGTGGTGACGGCGGCGCTGCGGATCTCGTAGCCGTCGGAACGAGCGCTCGCCCCCGAACCCTGCGGCGTGTTGATCACCAGGTTCACCTCGCCGCCGAGGATCATCGACACCGCGTCCGGCCCGTCCCCCGCCTCCTCGTAGTGCTTGCGGATGACCTGGCAGACGATGCCGTGCCGGCGCAGCACCTCGCCGGTGCCCGCCGTCGCCACGATCGTGAAGCCCAGGTCGGTGAGCCGGCGCACCGGGAAGATCATCCCGCGCTTGTCCCGGTTCGCCACCGAGACGAAGACCGCGCCGCTGGTCGGCAGCGAGCCGTACGCCGCGGCCTGGCTCTTGGCGAACGCGTGCCCGAACCCGGTGTCGATCCCCATCACCTCGCCGGTGGACTTCATCTCCGGCCCGAGCAACGAGTCCACCCCCTTGCCGGCCGGGGTACGGAACCGCTTGAACGGCAGCACCGCCTCCTTCACCGCGATGGGCGAGTCGTCCGGCAGCCGGCCGCCGTCGCCGGTGGCCGGCAGCAGCCCCTCGTCGCGCAGTTCGGCGATGGTCGCGCCGAGCATGATCCGCGCCGCGGCCTTGGCCAGCGGCACCGCGGTGGCCTTCGAGACGAACGGCACGGTCCGGGACGCCCGCGGGTTGGCCTCCAGGACGTACAGCATGTCGTCCTTGAGCGCGTACTGGACGTTGAGCAGCCCGCGCACCCCGATCCCCCGGGCGATGGTCGCGGTGTACCGCCGCACCTCCTCCAGGTACGACCCGGCCAGCGTGATCGGCGGCAGCGCGCAGGACGAGTCGCCGGAGTGGATCCCGGCCTCCTCGATGTGCTCCATCACCCCGCCGAGGTAGACCTCGCCGTCCACGTCGCAGAGCGCGTCGACGTCGATCTCGATGGCGTCGTCCAGGAACCGGTCCACCAGCACCGGGTGGTCCGGGGAGATGTCGGTGGCGCGGCCGATGTACCCGCGCAGCGTCGGCTCGTCGTAGACGATCTCCATGCCCCGGCCGCCGAGCACGTACGAGGGCCGGACCAGCACCGGGTAGCCGATCTCGTCGGCGATCGCCTTCGCCTCCTCGAACGAGGTGGCGGTGCCGTAGGCCGGCGCCCGCAGGCCGGAGCGGTCCAGCAGGGCGCCGAACGCCCCGCGGTCCTCGGCCAGGTGGATCGACTCCGGCGAGGTGCCCACCACCGGCACCCCGGCGTTCTTGAGCCGCCGGGCCAGACCCAGCGGCGTCTGCCCGCCGAGTTGGACGATCACCCCGACCACGCCGGGTCCGCCGGCCGCCCGGCCGGACTCGTCCTCGGCCCGCCACACCTCCAGGACGTCCTCGAAGGTGAGCGGTTCGAAGTAGAGCCGGTCGGCGGTGTCGTAGTCGGTGGACACGGTCTCGGGGTTGCAGTTGACCATCACGGTCTCGAACCCGCCGGTCCCCGGGCCGTCGGAGACCGGGCCACCGCCCGGGGCACCGGGCGCGCCGCGCAACGCCAGGACCGCGTGTACGCAGGAGTAGTCGAACTCGATGCCCTGGCCGATCCGGTTCGGCCCGGAGCCCAGGATCAGCACCTTCGGCCGGGCCGAGGGCAACACCTCGGTCTCCTGGTCGTACGCCGAGTAGTGGTACGGGGTGAGCGCCGAGAACTCGGCCGCGCAGGTGTCCACGGTCTTGAACACCGGGCGCAGCCCGAGCCGGTGCCGCAGCGTCCGCACCCCGTCCTCGCCGGCCAGTTCGGGGCGCAGCGCCGCGATCTGCCGGTCGGACAGCCCGACCCGCTTGGCCCGGCGCAGCAGGTCCAGGTCGAGCACCGAGGCGTCCGCGATCTCCGCGCGCAGTTCCACCAGGGCGGCGATCTGGTCGACGAACCAGGGGTCGATGCCGCCGGAGGCCGCCACCACCTCGCTGATGCCCGCGCCCAGCCGCAGCGCCCGCTCCACGGTGTAGAGCCGGCCGTCGTGCGGCACCCGCAGCGCCGCCAGGGTGTTCTCCCGGGTGGCGCCCGCCGGGTCCGGGGTGGTCCAGAAGCCGGCCGCGGTGGACTCCACCGAGCGCATGGCCTTGTTCAGCGCCTCGGTGAAGTTCCGGCCGATGGCCATCGCCTCCCCCACCGACTTCATCGTGGTGGTCAGCTCGGCGTCGGCGCCCGGGAACTTCTCGAAGGCGAACCGGGGGATCTTCACCACCACGTAGTCCAGCACCGGCTCGAACGCGGCCGGGGTCTCCCGGGTGATGTCGTTCGGGATCTCGTCGAGGGTGTAGCCGATGGCGAGCTTCGCGGCGATCTTGGCGATCGGGAAGCCGGTGGCCTTGGACGCCAGCGCCGAGGACCGGGACACCCGCGGGTTCATCTCGATCACCACGAGGCGGCCGTCGGCCGGGTCGACCGCGAACTGGATGTTGCAGCCGCCGGTGTCGACCCCCACCTCGCGCAGCACGGCGATGCCCAGGTCGCGCAGTTGCTGGTACTCGCGGTCGGTGAGCGTCATGGCCGGCGCCACCGTCACGCTGTCCCCGGTGTGCACGCCCATCGGGTCGACGTTCTCGATCGAGCAGACCACCACCACGTTGTCGTGGTGGTCGCGCATGAGTTCGAGCTCGTACTCCTTCCAGCCGAGCACGCTCTCCTCGATCAGCACCTCGTGCACCGGGCTGGCCGCCAGCCCGGTGCCGGCCAGCCGCTCCAGGTCCCCGTCGGTGTGCGCCATCCCGGAGCCCAGCCCGCCCATCGTGAACGAGGGCCGGATCACCACCGGCAGGCCCACCTCGGCCACGGTCTGGCGGACCTCGTCCATCGAGTGACACACCCGCGAGCGCGGCACCAGCCGCTCCGGCTCCGCCAGACCCAGCCGGGCGCCGGCGCGCACCACGATCTCCTTGAACAGCTGCCGGTCCTCGCCGCGGCGGATCGCGTCGATGTCCGCGCCGATCAGCTCCACGCCGTACTTTTCCAGCACGCCCGACTCGTGCAGCGCGACCGCCGTGTTCAGCGCCGTCTGCCCGCCCAGGGTGGGCAGCAGCGCGTCCGGGCGCTCCTTGGCGATCACCAGCTCCACGTACTCCGGCGTGATCGGCTCGACGTAGGTGGCGTCGGCGTACTCCGGGTCGGTCATGATGGTCGCCGGGTTCGAGTTGACCAGGCTGACCCGCAGTCCCTCGGCGCGCAGCACCCGGCACGCCTGGGTGCCCGAGTAGTCGAACTCGCACGCCTGCCCGATGACGATCGGCCCCGAGCCGATCACCAGCACGTGTCGCAGGTCGGTCCGCTTAGGCATCTGCCCGCCCTCCGTTGGAGTTCCGGCCCTCGATCAACTCGGCGAACCGGTCGAACAGGTAGTCCGCGTCGTGCGGTCCGGCCGCGGCCTCCGGGTGGTACTGCACGGTGAACGCCGGTACGTCCACGGCGCGCAGCCCCTCGACCACGTTGTCGTTCAGGCACACGTGGCTGACCCGTACCCCGCCGAAGTCCGTCTCGACCACCTGGTCGGGCACGACGGGGCCGGCGCCCGGCCCAGTGGGCGCGGCGGCGCCGGGCCGCTGGTCGCCCGGCCGGGCGACCGCACCGGGCGCCTGGTCGCGGCCCGGCCAGGCGACCGCGAAGCCGTGGTTGTGGCTGGTCACCTCCACCTTGCCGGTGGCCCGGTCGAGCACCGGCTGGTTGATGCCCCGGTGGCCGTAGCCCAGCTTGTACGTGCCGAAGCCGAGCGCCCGGCCGAGGATCTGGCTGCCGAAGCAGATCCCGAACAGCGGCATCCGGCGCGCCAGCACCTCGCGGGCCAGCGCCACCGGCTGATCGGCGGTGGCCGGATCGCCCGGACCGGGCGAGAAGAACACCGCGTCCGCCCCGGTGGCCAGCACGTCGGCCATCGTGCTGGCGGCCGGCAGCACGTGGGTGGTGACGCCGCGGGCCGCGAGCCGGCGCGGCACGTTGCGCTTGATGCCCAGGTCGAGGGCGGCGACGGTGAACCGGTGCTGGCCCAGCGCCGGGACCGTGTACGGCTGCGCCGTGCTCACCTCGCCGGACAGGTCCGCGCCGACCATCTGGGGCGACCGGCGGACCCGCTCCAGCAGCGCCTGCGGGTCGTCCTCCAGGCTGGAGACGCCGACCCGCATGGCTCCGCGGGAGCGCAGGTGCCGGGTCAGCGCCCGGGTGTCCACGCCGCAGATCCCGACCACGCCCTCGGCCGCCAGCCGGTCCTCCAGTTCCCCGGTGGAGCGCCAGTTCGAGCCGATCCGCGCGGGGTCGCGCACCACGTACCCGGCCACCCAGATCCGCGACGACTCGTCGTCCTCGCCGTTCACCCCGGTGTTGCCGATGTGCGGCGCGGTCTGCACCACCACCTGCCGGTGGTACGACGGGTCGGTGAGCGTCTCCTGGTAGCCGGTCATCCCGGTGGTGAAGACCGCCTCCCCGAACGTCTCGCCGACGCTGCCGTACGCCTCCCCGTGGAAGGTCCGGCCGTCCTCCAGCACCAGGATCGCGGAACGCCTTCTCATGCCCGACCTCCGATCACTTCACGGCCTTCCCGTCCAGCACCGTGGGCTCGCCGCGCAGGAACGTCGCGACGATCCGGCCCGGCAGCTCCATTGCCGCGTACGGGGTGTTGCGACTGCGGCTGGCCAGCTCGCCCGGGTCGATCCGGCGCCGGGCGGCGGGGTCGACCAGGGTGAACGTCGCCGGCCGGCCCGGCGCCGGGTCGTGCCCGTGCCCGGTCAGCCCGGCGATCCGGGCCGGGGTCCGGGACATCCGCTGGGCGATCAGCTCCCAGTCCGGGCCGAGCACGGCGAGCGCCACCGACAGCGCGGTCTCCAGGCCGAGCATCCCGGGCCGGGCGTACGCCCACTCGCACTCCTTGTCCTCCACGGCGTGCGGCGCGTGGTCGGTGGCGACCACGTCGATCACGCCCTCGACCAGCGCGGCGCGCAGCGCGGCCACGTCGTCCGCGGTCCGCAGCGGCGGGTTCACCTTGTAGACCGGGTCGTACGCCCCGCCCGGCGACCCGCCGGCGATCAGCTCGTCGGTGAGCAGCAGGTGGTGCGGGGTGACCTCGGCGGTCACCGCCACCCCCCGGGCCTTGGCCTGGCGCAGCACCTCCACGCTGCCGGCGGTGGAGACGTGGCAGACGTGCAGCCGGCTGCCCACGTGCTCGGCCAGCAGCACGTCCCGGGCGATGATCGCCTCCTCGGCGACCGCCGGCCAGCCGGCCAGGCCGAGTCGGGTGGCGACCTCGCCCTCGTGCATCTGGGCGCCCTCGGTCAGCCGGGGCTCCTCGGCGTGCTGCGCGATGATCCCGCCGAACGCCTTCACGTACTCCAGCGCCCGGCGCATCAGCCGCGGGTCGGCCACGCAGTGCCCGTCGTCGGAGAAGATCCGCACCGCGGCGGCGGACTCGGCCATCGCGCCCAGCTCGGCGAGGTGCTCGCCGGCCAGCCCGATGGTGACGGCGCCGATCGGCTGCACGTCGACCAGCCCGGCCTCCCGGCCCAGCCGCCAGACCTGCTCGACCACGCCGGCGGTGTCGGCCACCGGCGAGGTGTTGGCCATGGCGCAGACCGCCGTGTAGCCGCCGAGCGCGGCGGCCCGGGAGCCCGACTCGACGGTCTCGGCGTCCTCCCGGCCGGGTTCCCGCAGGTGGGTGTGCAGGTCGACCAGGCCGGGCAGCGCGACCAGGCCGTCCGCGTCCAGCACGGTGGCGCCGGCGGCGGCGATCCCCCGGCCGGCCTCCCGCACCGTGCCGTCGCGCACCAGCAGGTCGGTCGGTTCGGCGTCCAGCACCCGGACGCCCTTGATCAGGTACGCGTCAGTCACGTTGGTCTCCTCGCGTTTCACCGGGCGGCCCTGCCGCCGAGCAGCAGGTACAGCACGGCCATCCGGACGGCCACGCCGTTGGCGACCTGTTCGACGATGGTGGAGCGGGGCGAGTCGGCGACCTCCGGCGCGATCTCCATGCCCCGGTTCATCGGGCCGGGGTGCATCACCACGGCGTGCTCGGGCAGCCGGCGCAGCCGCGGCCCGTCCAGGCCGTACCGGCGGGCGTACTCGCGGGCGGACGGGAAGAACGAGGCGGCCATCCGCTCCCGCTGCACCCGCAGCATCATCACCACGTCCGCGCCGGGCAGCACGCTGTCCAGGTCGTACGACACGTCGGTCACCGGCGCCGTGCCGGGGCCGCCCGCGGCGGCGGTACGGGTGGCCCAGTCCACCGGGATCAGGGTGGGCGGCCCGACCAGGGTGACCTTCGCGCCGAGGGTCGCCAGCAACTGCACGTTGGAGCGGGCGACCCGGCTGTGCAGGACGTCGCCGACGATCGCCACGTGCAGGCCGGCGATGCGGCCCAGCCGGGACCGCATCGTGTACGCGTCCAGCAGCGCCTGGGTGGGGTGCTCGTGCGTGCCGTCGCCGGCGTTGACGACGCTGCCGTCCACCCAGTCGGCCAGCCGGTACGGCGCCCCCGAGGCCGGGTGCCGGACCACCACGGCGTCCGCGCCCATCGCCTGCAGGGTGAGCGCCGTGTCCTTGAGGCTCTCGCCCTTGGAGACGCTGGAGCCCTTGGCCGAGAAGTTGATCACATCGGCGGAGAGCCGCTTGGCGGCCGCCTCGAACGAGATGCGGGTGCGGGTGGAGTCCTCGTAGAAGAGGTTCACCACGGTCCGGCCGCGCAGCGCCGGGAGCTTCTTGACCTCCCGGCCGGTGACGCTGGCCATCTCGGCCGCGGTGTCCAGGATCAGGGTGGCGTCCTCGGCGCCCAGGTCGGCGCCGGAGAGCAGGTGCCGGATCATGACGGCCGCCCCGCGTCGGCGGCGAGCAGCCGGACCTCGTCGGTGCCGTCGGTCTCGGCCAGCGTCACCCGGACGCTCTCGGCCAGCGCCGTCGGGATGTTCTTGCCCACGTAGTCGGCGCGGATCGGCAGCTCGCGGTGCCCGCGGTCGACCAGCACCGCGAGCTGCACCGAGGCCGGCCGGCCAAGATCGTTGAGGGCGTCCAGGGCGGCCCGGACGGTGCGGCCGGAGAAGAGTACGTCGTCGACCAGGATCACCCGCTTGCCGTCGACGCCGCCCGGGGCACCTCGGTGGGGCCGACCGCCCGGATGGCGTTGCGGCGCAGGTCGTCCCGGTAGAGCGTGACGTCCAGCACCCCGACGGGCAACTCGACGTGTTCGAACGCGGCGATCCGCGCGGCCAGCCGGCGGGCCAGCGGACCGCCCCGGGTGGCGATGCCCAGCAGGACCGCGTCGGCGGCGCCATGGGTCTTTTCGAGGATCTGGTGGGCGATCCGGTCCAGGACGCGAGCGATGTCGGCGCTCGTCAGGATCACCTTCACGGACGGTGGTGACGCTTGTTGATCTCGGGCGGCCCTCGGATAGGCCACGGCGGACCTCCTTCCCCGCCTCACGGGACGGGTCGTTAAAGGATGTCGAAAACGGCCTGCTCACCCGCTCAGGCCGGGGCTCGGCGCCACGTTACCAGCGCCTACCTCCATATCCCGGGTCGGCCACCCGTAACCGGTCAGAAATCACTGATCCCCTGGTCAGCAGGGCGAAATGACCGATTCGCGAGGGCTCCTCGGAAACCGACCGGTAGCCAGCACTTGACCACGTGTCGCAATCCCCGTACCGTCACGCTCCGTAGCGATCGCTGGGATGAACCCCCAAGCCAGCACTGGGAGTGACCGAATGCCGTCTGAGTACGCCAAGTCGTTGGGCGCCCGACTGCGCTCCATCCGCCAACAGCAGGGGCTGTCCCTGCAGGGCGTGGAGGAGAAGTCGAACGGGCGCTGGAAGGCCGTCGTGGTCGGCTCGTACGAGCGGGGCGACCGGGCGGTCACCGTGTCCCGCCTCGCCGAGTTGGCCGACTTCTACCGGGTCCCCGTTTCGGAGCTGCTGCCCGACGGCAGCGGTGTCCGGCACGAGCCCACCAACAAGATCGTCCTGGACCTGGAGCGGCTGTACGACGAGGCGTCGGAGGAACTGGCCTACGTCGCCCGGTACGCGCGGGCCATCCAGCAGCAGCGGGGCGACTACAACGGCCGCGTGCTGTCCATCCGCGCGGACGACCTGCGGGCGCTGGCGATCGTGTACGACGCCTCGCCGTCCGGCCTGATCGAGCGGCTGACCGAGCACGGCGTGCTGGTGGCCGACCCGCGGGCGCTGTTCGCCTCCTGACCCGCCCCGGGCCGGGCGCCTCCACCGGCCCACCGGCGGCACCCCCGGCCCGGGAACACCCCCGGCGCGCCGGACCGGTCGCGCCCTGCGGCACGCCGGGCCGGCAGCGCCACCGGTACGACGAAGCAGCACCACCGGTACGACGAAAACGAGGCCCCGGGGCGATCCCCCGGGGCCTCTTCGCGTGCGCCGCCCGGCGCGCGACGATCAGCGGGTGGCGTACTCCGCGATCCGGCCGAGCATGCCGTTGAGGAACCGGGGCGAGTCGTCGGTCGACATCTGCTTCGCCAGCTCGACCGCCTCGGTGATCGCCACCGCGTCGTCGATCTCGTCGACGTACAGCAGCTCGTACACCGCGATCCGGGCCAGGTTCCGGTCGACCACCGGCATCCGGTCCAGCGTCCAGCCCTCGGCGTAGCTGGCGATGATCTCGTCGATCCGGTCGAGGTGCTGCGCCGCGCCCTCGACCAGGCGCACCGCGTACCCGAGGTGGTCGGGCCGGGGCTGGGCGATCCGCTCGACGTAGCCGGCCAGCACCTCGATCGGCGGCTGACCGCGCAGGTCGGCCTCGTAGAGCACTTCCAACGCCCGCTTGCGCGCCTTGCGGCGGGCGGGCATCTGCGATTTCGGCGCCTCGGCCATCAGGAGCGGCCGAGGTAACGACCGTCGCGCGTGTCGACCTTGATCTTCTCTCCGGTCGTGATGAACAGCGGAACCTGCACCGTCGCGCCCGTCTCGACCGTCGCCGGCTTGGTGCCGCCGGTGGACCGGTCGCCCTGCAGGCCCGGCTCGGTGTAGGTGATCTCCAGCACCACGCTGGTGGGCAGCTCGATGTACAGCGGGACGCCCTCGTGGGTGGCCACCGTCGCCTCGGCCTCGGGCAACAGGTAGTTGGCCGCCTCGCCGACCGTCCCGCCGGGCACCGGGATCTGGTCGAAGGTCTCCAGATCCATGAAGACGTAGTCCTCGCCGTCGGCGTAGAGGTACTGCATGGTCCGCTTGTCGACGGTGGCCGTCTCGACCTTCGTGCCCGCGTTGAACGTCTTGTCGACGACCTTGCCGGACAGCACGTTCTTCAGCGTGGTACGCACGAAGGCGCCGCCCTTGCCGGGCTTGACGTGCTGGAACTCGACAACAGCCCACAGCTCGCCGTCGAGGTTGAGAACCAGACCGTTCTTGAGGTCGTTGGTGGTGGCCATGTCCTGCCTTGATCTTCAATTGACGTATAGACGCGGCAAGTCTACCCAGCGTCGAGCGATCCCTGCCCGCTCGGGTGCGCCGGGCCCGCGAGGTGGGCCAGCGCCAGCCGGTAGCCGTCCACGCCGAGCCCGCAGATCACCCCGGTCGCCACGGCCGAGACGACCGAGTGGTGCCGGAACCGCTCCCGGGCGTGGATGTTGGAGATGTGCACCTCGACCAGCGGCGCCCGCAGCATCGCGCAGGCGTCCCGCACCGCGTACGAGTAGTGCGACCAGGCGCCCGGGTTGAGCACCACGGCGGCGCCGGCGTCGGCCGCCGCGTGCAGCCAGCCGAGCATCTCGTGCTCGGCGTCGGTCTGCCGCACGGCGACCGTCAGACCCAGCTCGGCGCCCGTGCGCTCGCAGAGCGCCACCAGATCGGCGTACGTGGTCCGGCCGTACACCTCGACCTGCCGGCTGCCCAGCCGGCCCAGGTTGGGACCGTTCAGCACCTCGACCCTCACGACGCCACCGCCCGGTACGCCTCCCGCAGCAGCGCCTCGTCCGGTCCGGCCAGCACTCCCGGGCGGGCCAGCCCGTCCAGCACCACGAACCGCAGGGTGTCGCCGCGGGTCTTCTTGTCGACCCGCATCACCGGCAGCAACCGGGGCCAGGCGTCCGCCGGGTAGGTCACCGGCAGGCCGAGCGCGGTGAGCACCCGGCGGTGCCGGTCGGCCGTGCCGGCGTCCAGCCGCCCGGCGAGCCGGGCGAGCCGGGCCGCGTACACCAGGCCGACCGCCACCGCGTGCCCGTGCCGCCACCGGTAGTCCTCGACCCGCTCGATGGCGTGCGCCAGGGTGTGCCCGTAGTTGAGGATCTCCCGCAGGCCGGCCTCGCGCAGGTCCGCGGAGACCACCTCGGCCTTCACCCGCACGGCCCGCTCGACCAGCTCGCGCAGCACCGGACCGGCCGGGTCGGTGCTCGCGGCCGGATCGCGCTCGATCAGGTCGAGGATCGCCGGGTCGGCGATGAAACCGCACTTGACCACCTCGGCCAGCCCGGTGACCAGCTCCGCCGCCGGCAGCCCGGCCAGCATCGACAGGTCGGCCAGCACCCCGGCCGGCGGGTGGAACGCGCCCACGAGGTTCTTGCCGGCCCCGGTGTTGATCCCGGTCTTTCCGCCGACCGCCGCGTCCACCATGCCCAGCACCGAGGTCGGCACCGCCAGCCAGCGCACCCCGCGCAGCCAGCAGGCCGCCACGAAGCCGGCCAGGTCGGTGACCGCGCCGCCGCCCACGCCCAGCACCGCGTCGCCGCGGGTGAAGCCGGCGGCGCCCAGCCGCTCCCAGCAGTCCGCGGCCACCGCCAGCGCCTTGCCCGCCTCCGCGTCGGGCACCTCGATCGGCAGCGGGCGGCGGCCGGCCGCGGCCAGCCGCTCGACAAGCTCCCCCGCGGGCTCGGCCAGCGGCGGGGCGTACAGCACGGCGACCCGGCCGGCGTCGGGCAGCAGCCCGGGCACGGTGGCCAGCAGGTCGCGGCCCACCAGGACCTGGTACGGCCGCTCGCCGCCGACCGGGATCCGGGTGATCTCTTCGGTGTCGGTCATCTCGGTGCCGGTCATCGATCCGAGCCTACGGCGGGGTCCACCCCGCCCGCGCGGGAGCCCAGGACCGTCAGCAGCTGCGCGGCGACCTGCTCCGGGGTACGCCCGTCGGTGTCCACCGTGTGCGCCGCGACCTGCGCGTACAGCGGCTGGCGCTGCTCCATCAGGTGCCGCAGGGTGGCCCGCGGGTTGATCGCCAGCAGCGGCCGGCCGGAGTCCAGGCCGACCCGGCGGACCGCGTCGGCCAGTCCCACCGACAGGTGCACCACGGTGTGCCGGGACAGCAGGTCGCGGGTCTGTTCGGCGAGGATCGCGCCGCCGCCGAGCGCGAGCACCCCGTCGAAGGAGGACAGCGCCGCCGCCACGGCCGCCCGCTCCAGGTCGCGGAAGTGCTCCTCGCCGTCGTCGATGAAGATCTCCGGGATGGGCTTGCCGGCCAGCGCCACGATGTCGGCGTCGGTGTCCCGGAACTCGACGCCGAGCGCCGCGGCCAGCAGCTGCCCGGTGCTCGTCTTGCCGGCGCCCGGGGCGCCCACCAGTACGCAGACCGGCGCCATCACGCCCACCTCACCGGATGACCAGGTTTTCCAGGTAGCCGGCGAGGTTGCGGCGGATCTCCGGCACCGAGTCGCCGCCGAACTTCTCCACCGCCACCTCGGCCAGCACCAGCGCGACCATCGCCTCGGCCACCACCGCGGCGGCCGGCACGGCGCAGACGTCGGAGCGCTGGTTGATGGCCGTGGCCGGCTCGCCGGTGGCCACGTCGACGGTGGACAGCGCGCGGTTCAGCGACGAGATCGGCTTCATGGCCGCCCGTACCCGCAGCGGTTCGCCGGTGCTGATGCCGCCCTCCAGGCCGCCGGCCCGGTCGGTGACCCGCCGCACGCCGGTGGCGGTCGGCACGATCTCGTCGTGCGCCACCGATCCGCGGGACCGGGCCTGGGTGAACGCGTCGCCGATCTCCACGCCCTTGATCGCCTGGATCGACATCAGCGCGGTGGCCAGTCGGGCGTCCAGCTTGCGGTCCCACTGCACGTGGCTGCCCAGCCCCGGGGGCACGTCGTAGGCCAGCACCTCGACGATCCCGCCGAGGGTGTCGGCGTCCTTGCGCGCGGCGTCCACCTCGGCCACCATCCGGGCGCTGGCCTCCGGGTCGAGGCAGCGCAGCGGGTCGGCGTCGACGCGTTCGGCGTCCTCGGGCCGGGGTTGCAGGCCGGGCTTGGCGGCCACCGGACCCAGCTCGACCACGTGCGAGACGATCTGGATCCCGAGCGCCTGGTGCAGCAGCGCCTTCGCGACCGCGCCGACGGCGACCCGGGCCGCGGTCTCCCGGGCGCTGGCCCGTTCCAGGATCGGCCGGGCGTCGGTGTGGCCGTACTTCTGCATGCCGGCCAGGTCGGCGTGGCCGGGCCTCGGCCGGGTCAGCGGCGCGTTGCGGGCCTGCCCGGCCAGCTCGTCCGGATCCACCGGGTCGGCCGCCATCACGGTGCGCCACTTCGGCCACTCGGAGTTGCCGACCCGCACCGCGACCGGACTGCCCAGGGTGCGCCCGTGCCGGATCCCGCCGATGATCTCGACCTCGTCCTGCTCGAACGACATCCGGGCGCCCCGGCCGTAGCCCAGCCGGCGGCGGGCCAGCTCCCGACCGAGGTCCGCGCTGGTCACCTCGATCCCGGCGGGGACACCCTCCAGCACGGCGACCAGGGCCGGTCCGTGCGACTCACCTGCGGTCAACCAGCGCAACACGGCGTCAGTCTGTCACGGACCGGCACCGGCGCACGGAACGCCCCCACCGGTCGCCGCCTGGTGGGAACGGGTGAATCGGTCTAAGTCCGGCGGGCCGCGGCCAACGCCGCCGCCATCGCGGTGCGCGGTGCGGTGCGCCGGGTGAACAGCTCGAACTGGCCCACCGCCTGCGCCAGCAGCAGATCAAGGCCGGAGACGACCGGACATCCGGCGGCCTCCGCGGCCACCGCGAGCGGGGTGGGCCACGGGTCGTACACGGCGTCGAAGTAGACGCAGCCGGGCCGCCAGCGGACCGCCCCGGCCAGCGGGTCGGCCACCCCCCGGGGCACCGTGGAGATCACCACGTCGGCGTCCAGCCGGGGCGCGTCGGCCCAGTCGGCGCCGGCCAGCGGCACCCCCAGGGCCGCGGCCACCGGGTGCAGCTCGTCGATCGCCGCCGGGCGCCGGGCCAGCACGGTGACCCCGGCGGCGGCCAGCCGGGCCGCCGCCGCGAGCGCGGCCCGCGCGGTGCCGCCGGCGCCGAGCACCGTGACCTGCGCGCCGGCCGGTACGCCGGCCGCGGTGAGCACCTCCACCATGCCGACCACGTCGGTGTTCTCCGCGTACCAGGAGCCGTCGGTGCGCCGTACCAGGGTGTTGGCCGCACCGACGGCGGCCGCGACCGGCGCGACCTCGCCGGCCACCGCGAGCGCCGCCTCCTTCAGCGGCATCGTCAGCGACACCCCCGCCCACTGCGCGCCGAGGCCGGCGACCAGGCCCGGCAGTTCCGCCTCGGCGCACTCGATGGCCGTGTACGACCAGCCGGGCAGCCCGGCCGCCGCGTAGCCGGCGTTGTGGATCACCGGGGAGAGGGAGTGCCCGATCGGCTTGCCGAGGACGGCCGCCCTCACCGACAGTTCTCGCCGGTGAGCACGCCGTTGCGGCACATGGTCTCCTGCAGCTTCCGGTAGCCGGCGTCGTCCTTGGCGTACCCCATCGTGCCCTCCTTGTCGACGGACACGAAGAAGATGTTGTCGCTGGCCGGCGGGTCCATCGCGCCCTTGAGCGCGTCCTCGCCCGGGTTGCTGATCGGGGTGATCGGCAGGCCGTCCACGTCGTGCGTGTTGTACGGGTTCTTCGGGTCGTTGATCTCGCTCTGCTTGAGCTTGTCGGAGTCCTTGGGATCCTTGCCCTGCAACCGGAGCCAGTAGTTGATCGCACTGTCGATCTTCAGGCAGTGGCACACCGAGTACTTGCCGGCGTAGACCCGGTTGTAGACCACCCGGGACACCGGGCCCATGTCCTTGGCGTTCACCGACTCGGCCTGGGCGATCGAGGCGGTGATCAGCGCCTCGTACGGGGCGATGCCGCCGCGCTCGGCCTCCACCGTCTCGACGAACTTCAGCTCCTCGGTCACGCTCAGGAACTTCGCCACCATCATCCGCAGGATCTGCTCGGCCGTGGCGTCCTTCGGGATCTCGTACGTCGCCGGGTAGAGGAAGCCCTCGATGCTCCTGGTCGTCTTCTTGCCGTCGGTGCGCTTGAACCAGAAGTCCGGCACGCCCAGCTTCTCCGGGTCCTCGGCGGCCTTCTTGAAGTCCTCGACCGGGATCTCGGTCTCCTTGGACAGCTTCTGGTAGATCGCCAGGCTGATCTCGCCCTCGGCGACGGTGACGCCCTCGACCATCCGGGACTTCGGGTCCAGCAGCAGGGTCAGCGCGTCCGCGGCCTTCATCTGCTTGCGCAGCTTGTACGTCCCCGCACCGACGTTCTTGGCCAGCGAGTTGGCCTCGGCCGCCTTGAGGTACGCCTTCGCGCTCTTGATCACGTCGGCCTCGTAGAGCGAGTTGCCCACGTCGGTGATGGTGTCGCCGTCCTTCACCTGGACGACCGCCTCACCGGTGCCCGGTCCCGGGTAGTCGGGGGTGCCGAAGTATCCCTGGATCCGGTCGAAGCCGTACCACGCCCCACCGGCGAGGCAGCCCAGCAGCACCAGCGTCATCAGCAGCGCGGCCACGGTCCTGCCCCGGCCGCCGCCCTTGCGGCCGCCGCGCCGGGCCACGTACCCGCGCCGATGTCGGCCCTTCTCGGTCCGGTCCTCGAAGCCGAGGTCCAGCTCGTCGATCATGTCGTCCGCCTCCGCTGCGCGTCCAGCCAGCCCTGCAGGATCTCCACCGCGGCCACCTGGTCGACCACCGCGCGCTGGCGCCGTCCCCGCACGCCCCGCTCGGACAGCCTACGAGACGCGATGACCGTCGACATCCGTTCGTCGCTCAGCCGTACCGGAACGGGGTCCACGGTCGCCGCCAGCCGGCGGGCGTACCCGGTGGCGATCTCGGCCGCCGGACCGTGCCGGCCGGCCAGGGTGACCGGCAACCCCACCACCACCTCGACCGCCTCGTACTCGCCCACCAGCCGGACCAGTTCGGCGATGTCGCTCGGCACGTCCGGTGCGGCCGTGCGCAGGTCCCGCGCCAGCGTCACCAGCGGGGTGGCCAGCACACCGTCCGGATCCGACCGGGCCACCCCGACCCGGACCTGCCCGACGTCCACACCGAAGCGGACGCCGCGCGGAAAGTCGCTCATCCTGGTCCGTTTCCCTTGGCAGACGGGTCGGGGCGGGTCGCCGTGGCCGAGAAAACCACAACAACCCGCCCCGCAGCAACCGGAACCGGGCAACCACCGCCCATTGCGACACCGGACTCACACTCCGGAATCGGACGAGCACGGACTTCCGATACGGTGCGGCCACTCACGCCTCGGCGACCGCCCGTTCCACCGCCGCCAGCAACCGCGGGGCCTCCGCGGCCGGCAGGCCGCCGCCCTGGGCCAGGTCGGCGTTGCCTCCGCCGCGGCCGGAGAACGCGCCCCTGACCAGGTCCGCGGCGGACAGGCCGCGGGACTTCGCCGCGCCGTTGGCGGCGACCACCATGGACACCTTGCCGCCGGAGCGGGCCACCACGGCGACCACCGCCGGCCGCGCCGGGTCGATCTTGCCGCGGATCTCCTGGGCCAGGGTCCGCACGTCGTTGCCGGCCGCGCCCTCGGGGGCCTCGGTGCCGACGTACGCGATGCCGCCCAGGTCCTTCGCCTGCCCGGCCAGCGCCCCGGCGCCGCCCAGGACGAGCTGGGCGCGCAGCTTCTCCAGTTCCTTCTCGGCGTCCCGCAGCTGGGTGATGGTCTGCTCGACCCGGTCGGCCACCTGGTCGGTCGGCACCCGGTACAGCTCGGCCAGCCGGGACACCAGCAGGTGCTCCCGGGCCAGGAAGCCGAAGGCGTCGATGCCGACCAGCGCCTCGACCCGGCGCACCCCGGAACCGATCGACGACTCGTTGAGGATCTTCACCAGGCCGAGCTGCCCGGAACGGGCGACGTGGGTGCCGCCGCACAGCTCCCGGGCGTAGTCGCCGACCTCGACGACCCGGACCCGCTCGCCGTACTTCTCGCCGAACAGCGCCATCGCGCCCAGCCGGCGGGCCTCCTCCTGGCTGGTGATGAAGGCGTGCACCTCCAGGTCGTTCAGCAGCACCTCGTTGATCTGCTGCTCCACGTCGGCCAGCACGCTCGGCGCCACCCCGGTCGGGGTGTTGAAGTCGAACCGCAGCCGGCCCGGCGCGTTCAACGAACCGGCCTGGGTGGCCGACTCGCCGAGAAAGTTCCGCATCGTCTGGTGCACCAGGTGGGTGGCCGTGTGCGACCGGGAGATCGCCCGCCGCCGGGTGATGTCGATCTCCGCATACGCCGTGTCGCCGCCGCGCACCTCGCCGCGGATCACCCGGGCCCTGTGCACGGTCAGCCCCGGGATCGGCTGCTGCACGTCCAGCACCTCCAGCTGGCCGCCGCCCACCGTGATCAGACCCTGGTCGGGCTGCTGGCCGCCGCCCTCGGCGTAGAACGGGGTGGCGTCCAGCACCAGCTCCACCAGGTCGCCCTCGCCGGCCGCGGGCACCGCGGCGCCGCCGGAGAGCAGGGTGCGCACCGTGGATTCCCGGCTGGTCTCGGTGTATCCGCTGAACAGCACCGGGCCGCCCGCGTCCAGCGCGGACCGGTACACCGAGGTGTCCACGTGGCCGGTCTTGCGGGCCTGGGCGTCCGCCTTGGCCCGCGCCCGCTGGTCGGCCATCAGCCGGCGGAAGCCCTCGTCGTCCACCCGCAGGCCCTGCTCGGCCGCGATCTCCAGGGTCAGGTCGATCGGGAAGCCGTACGTGTCGTGCAGCTGGAACGCCTTGGCGCCGGAGATGGCCGCGCCGCCGGACGCCCGGGTCTCGGCGATCGCCGTGTCCAGGATGGTGGTGCCGGCCCGCAGGGTGGACAGGAACGCGTCCTCCTCCGCGTACGCGTACTGGGAGATCCGGTCGAAGTCCTCGGCCACCTCCGGGTAGGACGGGGACATGCAGTCCCGGGCCACCGGCAGCAGCTCGGGCAGCGCCCGCTCCTGGAAGCCCATCAGCCGCATCGCCCGGATCGCCCGGCGCATGATCCGGCGCAGCACGTAGCCGCGGCCCTCGTTGGACGGGGTCACCCCGTCGCCGATCAGCATCAGCGAGGTCCGCACGTGGTCGGCCACCACCCGCAGCCGTACGTCGTCCGGGTGCGACTCGCTGGCCACGTGCGACGGGTTGGCGCCGTACCGCTTGCCGGTCAGCTCGGCCGCGCGGTCCAGGATCGGGCGGACCTCGTCGATCTCGTAGAGGTTGTCCACGCCCTGCAGGATGGAGGCGATCCGCTCCAGGCCCATCCCGGTGTCGATGTTCTTGTTCGGCAGTTCGCCGACGATCCGGAACTCCTCCTTGCTGCGCACGTCCGCGATCTCGTACTGCATGAAGACCAGGTTCCAGAACTCCAGGTACCGGTCCTCGTCGACCTCCGGACCGCCCTCGGCGCCGTACGCGGCGCCGCGGTCGTAGAACAGCTCCGAACAGGGGCCGGCCGGGCCGGGGATGCCCATGGACCAGAAGTTGTCCTTCTTGCCCCGCCGCACGATCCGCTCGGCGGGCACGCCCACCGACCGCCAGATCTCGTACGCCTCGTCGTCGTCCAGGTAGACCGTCGGCCAGATCCGCTCCGGGTCCAGCCCGAAGCCGCCCTGCTCCACCGGCTTGGTGGACAGCTCCCAGGCCAGCGGGATCGCCCCGGCCTTGAAGTAGTCGCCGAAGGAGAAGTTCCCGTTCATCTGGAAGAACGTGCCGTGCCGACTGGTCTTGCCGACCTCGTCGATGTCCGGCGTCCGGATGCACTTCTGCACGCTGGCGGCCCGCTTGAACGGCGGCGACTGCTGTCCCAGGAAGTACGGCACGAACTGCACCATGCCGGCGTTGATGAACAGCAGGTTCGGGTCGCTGATGGCGGGCAGCGGAGCCGACGGCACCACGGCGTGACCGGCCGCCTCGAAGTGCGCCAGGAACCGTCGCTTGATCTCCGCCGTTCTCATCGGGTGCCTTCCTCCCGCAGCCACTCGTTACCGCCGGACCCGGGAGGCTCCCGCAGCTCGGCGAACTGGTCCTCGTACAGCACGCCCTCGGCGAACGCGCGGTGGATCTCCTGCTCCCGCTCGGCCATCCCGTCCCGGACGTCGTCGACGAAGTTACGCATCGACTCCACCAGTCCGCCAACGGATTCCGTGACCGACGTGGCGATCCCGGCCGGCGTGTACGCCTGCGCGGCCCGGGTGGCCTTGCGGACCACCAGGGCGCCCACGGCGAGCCCGATCCCCAACCACAGCAACCGCCTCATGCCCCCATCCTTCCCTGGCCGGCGTTCCGGCTGTGCGCCGGGCTCAGCCCTCGCCCCGACGGGCGGACCGGCGGCGCTGCTTGATCGCGCTCCGGACCTCCTTCTCGGTCTCGGCGTTGCGCCGGGCGGCGGCCGCCCGGCGGATGCCGTACCCGAAGGAGGCGACCTTGACCAGCGGGTTCGCCGCCGCCGCCGAGACCACGGTGGCGAGGTTGGCCACGTTCGCCGTGACGTTCTGGACGTGCGTGGTCATCGTATCGATCTTGGCGAGCTGGAGGTTGACCCCGTCGAGCGAGGTGTGCACCTGCTCCAGCGCGGTGTTGACGTTGCCGACCGTCGAGGTCACCTCGCCCAGCAGCGGGCCGGTCCGTTCGTTCATGTCCTCGATCGCCCGGGTCGCCGCGTCGACCGTGCGCCGCAGCCGCAGGATCGGTACCGCCAGCACCACCACCAGCATCAGGAACGCGCCGGCCGCGACGAGCGCTGCGATCTCTCCACCACTCACCCGATGTCCTCCTCCACCCGACCGCGAGAGTTGTCGCGGGCCTTGGTACCCCGGGAGCCGGCCGGCCTACCGGATACCGGACGACGATTCCGCGGGCGTCTCTCCGCCAACGTGCAGACCCTACAGTCCGTGACGGCGACCGGCCGCACGACGGGCGGTTACGGCGATCGCGGAGTGGATCGTCAGGAAGGGCCGGGCTCGGGATCGATGTCCTCGATCGACGGGCTGATGTCCGGCCCGGGCCGGGTCCGGTCGTCGTCGACGGCGTTGCGCACCTTCAGCGACACCTGCGAGCCGGCGCAGTCCTCGTCGTCCTTGCGCTCCTCCGCCGGCGGCTGCACCTGGCCGTCCGGCGGCACGCTGGGCTCGGCGACAAGGGTGCAGGTCGGCTTGCGCACCCACAGGTCCAGGGTCAGCTCGTCCCGCCGCCAGCAGCCGTAGTGCCCGTCCACCTTCTGCTCGGGGCACAGCGGCGGCTGCCACGGCCGCCAGCCGGCCGCGGTGAGCGCGGCCGTGTACACCTTGTTCGTCTCGTCCGGCTCGCGGCTGGACCGGGTGATGCGTTCGCGCAGCCGGCATTCCATCAGGCACCAGCGGTTGCCGCTGATGTCGTCGACCGTGCCGGTGGCCGCCCAGCCGGGCAGGCCGAGGTCGTCCAGGGAGGTGAAGACCGGGTCCCGACCGACCGTGCGGAGGCCGAAGTACAGCGGCAGCGCGGCGAGCAGCACCACGCAGGCCACGACGAGGGAGGCCAGCCGCAGTTGGCGCTTCTCCCGCATCTGCCGGCGCAGTTCGGACTGGGCGTCGCGGACCACACCGACCCCGGCCGACAGCGGATGGCTGCGGCCGTCCCGGGACCCGCTGCCGGCGCCGTCCCGGGCGGCGGTGCCGGCGGCGTCCCGGGCGGCGGTGCCGGCGGCGTCCCGGGTCGGGCCGGATGCCGGTCCCGGCTGCACCGGCGTCGGCGTCCCCGCGCCGCCCGGCCCGGCGGGCACCGCCGCCGTCCCGGCACCGGCCCGCGCCGGCGGCACGGGCGTCGAGGGCGCGGCACCGGCCGTACGCGACGGAGCGGCGCCACCGGCGGGCGGTGTTGCGGCGCCACCGGCGCGCGGCGGCGCGGCGCTGCCGGCGGGCGGTCTGCCGCCACCGGCCGGCGATGCCCCGGTGCCCGGCAGGGCACCAGACGGCCGGGACGCGGGGTTGGCGCCGGGCGAGCGGGACGCCGGGTTGGCGCCGGGCGAGCGGGACGCGGGGTTGGCGCCGGGCGGGGCCGCCCGGCCGGCACCCGCCGGCCGGGGCGGAGGGTTCGCGCCGGGCGAGCGGGACGCGGGGTTCGCGCCGGGCGGACGGGGCGGGGCGTCGGTCGGGCCGCCCGGAGTCGGCAGCGGGCCGCTCACGACGCCGGTGCCGTGCGGCGCCGCGGTCCGCGGCGCGGGACCACCCGGTGCCGGCGGCCGGCCGTCCGGCCGCGCGGGCGCCCCGGGGACCGGCGCGGCGCCGCCCGGACCACCCCCGGGTCGGGCCGGTGGCCGGGCGGAACCCCGGCCCGGCTCCACACCGGACCCGGGCCGCGGCGGCGCGCTCCGCCCGGCGGGGGCACCGGGACGGGCTCCCGGGATGTTCGGACCGGCCGGCGGCTGGGCGCCGGCGGGAGGGTTCGGGCCGCCGGGGACGGGACGCGCCCGGCCCGGCTGCGGGCCACCGGCCGGCGTACCGGGGCCGCCTCGGCCGGGCGGCACCGGCGGACGACCGGCCGGGCCGCTCACCGGACGCGACGACGGACCGGCGGCTCCCGGCGGCACCGGCGTCCCCGGCGGGATCGGCGGACGACCGGCCGGGCCACTCACCGGACGCGACGACGGACCGGCAGCCCCCGGCGGCACCGGCGGACGACCGGCCGGACCGCTCACCGGCCGTGCGGACGGACCAGCCGCTCTCGGCGGCCCGGCGGCACCCGGCGGCACCGGCGGACGGCCGGACGGCGGCATGCCGGACCCGGGCGGTGGGCCGGCCGGGCGGCCCGGCGACGGTGCGGGTGGCGGCGGGGTCGGCGCGGCGCCGCCGGCCGGGGACGGCCGGCCGCCACGCTCGCGGCGCAGCCAGTCGGACGGCCGGGCCGGCCGGGCCGGGCCCTCTGCCGGCATGCCCTGGCGGTGCGGGTCGGACTGCTCGGCGCCGGCGTGCCGCGGCCGGCGGATCTCGCCGCTGTCCTCGGCCGCGCCGTGGCTGCCGTGCCGCGGCCGGTGGAAGCCCTCGCCGTCCGCCGCCGACGCCTCCGGCCCGGGCTCGAACCGGGCACGCCCCCGACGCGGCCCGTCGGCCGGTTCGCGCCGCTCGTTCGGACCGTCACCCGGCTGGTCCGGGCTACGCCGTGTCACTGCCGCTCCCCCTCCACGACCCGCTCACCCGCGGTCGGCACCGTACCGGTGGCGCCATCCGCACCGCCGGCCCCATCCCGGCCCGCGCCGGCGTCCGCGTCCCGTACGGAACCGTTCCCCGACGGTGCGCCCGGCTCGTTCCCCGCGGCCGGCTCGACCCTTGCCACCGACTCCGCCCCCGCGGCCGGCTCGGTCCTTGCCACCGACTCCGCCCCCGCGCCCGACTCACTCCTTGCGACCGGCTCGGTCCTCGCGGCCGGTCGGTCGGGCAGCCCGCGCACGATGCCGCGCAGCGCGGGCAGCCGGCCGGCCACCGCCCGCTCGGCGCCGTGCCCGGCCGGCCGGTAGTAGTCCACCCCCACGAGGTCGTCCGGAGCGTACTGCTGGGTGAGCACCCCACGCTTGTCGTCATGCGGATAGCGGTAGCCGCGGCCGTGACCCAGCCCGCGGGAACCGGGATAGTGCGAGTCGCGCAACGCCGGCGGCACCGGCCCGCCGCGCCCGGCCCGGACGTCCGCCATGGCCGCCGTCAGCGCCGCGGTCGCGGAGTTCGACTTGGGCGCGGTGGCCATGTGGATCACCGCCTGGGCCAGGTTGAGCTGCGCCTCGGGCAACCCGACGTACTCGACGGCGTGCGCCGCGGCGGTGGCGACCGAGAGCGCGGCGGGGTCGGCCATCCCGACGTCCTCGCTCGCGAAGATCACGATCCGGCGCGCGATGAACCGGGCATCCTCCCCGGCCACCAGCATCCGGGCCAGCCAGTGCAGCGCCGCGTCCACGTCCGAGCCGCGCATGCTCTTGATGAAGGCGCTGGTCACGTCGTAGTGCGCGTCGCCGTCCCGGTCGTAGCGGACGGCCGCCACGTCCACCGCCTGCTCGGCCACGGCGAGGCCGATCCGCCGGTCGCCCCGCGCCCGGGCCGCACCCGCGGCTGCCTCCAGCGCGGTCAGTGCCTTGCGCACGTCGCCGCCGGCCAGGCGTACCAGATGGTCCTCGGCCTCCTCGGCGAGCGTCACCGCGCCGGCCAGGCCACGCTCGTCGGACACTGCGCGGCGCAGCAGCCCGCGCACCGCGTC
This sequence comes from Plantactinospora sp. KBS50, assembly GCF_002285795.1. Classification (GTDB taxonomy): domain Bacteria; phylum Actinomycetota; class Actinomycetes; order Mycobacteriales; family Micromonosporaceae; genus KBS50. The sequence goes on along the minus strand of NZ_CP022961.1, from coordinate 2,573,621 downwards.
CTCGCCCAGCGGTTGCAGGGTGAGCAGCACGCACCGGGACAGCAGCGGCGAGATGACCGAGAAGTACGGGTTCTCGGTGGTGGCCGCCAGCAGCGTGACCGTCCGGTCCTCGACGGCCGCCAGCAGCGAGTCCTGCTGGGTCTTGCTGAACCGGTGGACCTCGTCGATGAACAGCACGGTCGGCGAGCCGCCGGCACGGCGCCGGCGGCGGGCCGCGTCGATGACCGCGCGGACGTCCTTCACCCCGGCCGACAGCGCCGACATGGCGACGAACTCGCGGTCGGTCGCGCCCGCGACCAGGTGCGCGATAGTGGTCTTGCCGCTGCCCGGCGGCCCCCACAGGATGACCGACATCGGCGCCGATCCGGCCACCAACTGTCGCAGCGGCGCCCCCGCCGCGAGCAGATGGTCCTGGCCGACCAACTCGTCCAGGCTGGCCGGGCGCATCCGCACGGCCAGCGGCGAATCCGGCCCGGGCCGGGACAGCCCCTCCCCGGCGGCGGCCCCCGCGACGGCCGGACGCCCGCCGGCCGCGGGCGCCGTACGACCACCGGCCGAGCCCGCGGACGCCGCACCCACGGCGCCGGGCTCGGTAAGCGCAAACAGGCCGTCCGGTTCCATCAGCACGACAGTACCGGCCCGGCCGGCGGCGCCGGAAACACGCCGAGGCCGAGCCGGTCACACCCGCCGGTCAGCCCCGGCCCGGACGACGGCCCCGGTACCAGCGACCACCACCGCCGGTGGCCGGTCCCCGGCCGACGCCGGCCAGGTAGAGGGAGAGCAGCAACAGGCCGATGAGCACCAGCGTGTTCCAGTTGAACAGGTCGTGCGCACCGAGGTCCGTGTCGAACAGGTCGAGCAGCAGGGCGAAACCAAAAACGATGGCGGCGGCAATGGCCAGCATGTCAGTCCTCCGGTGGGGGTTCCCAGTGGGTCGGCGCGGGATGTACCCAACGGGCACCGCCGTCAATCTCCGGGCCGGCCGGCGCCCGGGGCGGCGACCGCCGCACCGGCCGGGCCGACCGGCGCACCATCCGGACCGGTGGGCGCCGTCGGCGTACCGTGCGCTGCCCGCGTACCGTCCGCTGCGGCCTGCGCCGTCGGCGTACCGTCCGGTCCGGTCGGCCTGGCACGCCAGGCCGGCAGGTACAGCGGCGCGGCGGCGGCCAGCACCACGGCGCCGGCCAGCATCGCCGTGCTCACGCTGGTGGCACCGGCCAGCGCGGTGAGCGCCACCCCACCCAGCGCCGCCGCCGGCTGGGCCATCATCGAGTTCAACGAGATCACGCTGGTCCGGTACGGCCCATCCACCTGGCGGTGCAGCAGTCCCTGGTGCACCGGATTGCTCGCCCCGTGCACCAGGTAGCAGGCCAGGTAGGCCGCCAGCACCCCGGCCGGACCGGCCAGCAGCCCCATGCCGAGCACCGTGGCGCCCTGGAGTACCCGCATCAGCGCGGCGGCCGGCGCGACGCCGATCCGGCGGGCCAGCGGAACGGCGAGCGCGGCACCGGCTGCCGAGGCGATCCAGGCCGCCGACCCGGCCGGGCCGAGCAGCGCCGCCGCCCGGGTCGCGCCGCCGGCCACCTCGGCGAGCCGGACCGGCAGCAACGTCTCGAAGGTGACCATGCCGAAGCCCCAGAACACCTCCACGAGGACCAGCGCGAGCAGCACCCGGGAGCGGCGCAGCAGCCCGAACGCCCCGCCGATGGCCCTCGGCACCTCGCGGGCCGACGCGCGCAGCGCGCCCCTACCGCCCGCCGGGCGTACCTCCACGAGCAGCGCCAGCAGTGCGACGAGCGCGCCCAGTTGCGCGAGCACAGCCACCAGCACCGGCAGGGTCAGCGCGCTGACCGGCCCGAGCGGGCCGAGCGCGACCAGGCCGCCGCTGGCCAGCGCGCCGAGCCCGACGGCCAGCCCGGTGACGGTACCGGCGCCGCCGAGCCCGCGTTCCAGGTCGGCGTCCGGGTCCTCGGCGAGCGCCGCGTTGACGTACCAGGAGTCCAGCGGGCCGCTGTCCAGCGCCCGGTACACGCCCTGGAGCAGGAACACCAGCACGAACAGGAGCACCGAGGAGGCCACCGCGAACAGCGCCAGCGACAGCACGTTGAGTACGGCGGCCACCACCAGCACCGGCCTGCTGCCGAAGGCGTCCGAGAGCCCTCCGGTCGGCAGTTCCAGGGCCAGCACCAACAGGCCCTGGGCGGCCGTCACCAGGCCGATCTGCGGCAGCGACAGGCCGCGTTCCTGCATCAGCAGGACGAGCACCGGGATGATCAGACCGCTGGGCAACCAACGCAGCCCGTGCAGGATCAGGTAGCGCCGACGTGCCTGCCGGACGGTCAGCGCACCCATCACTCCCCCTCGACGACGGGGTATCCGGCCAGGAAGAGCTGCACCGGTCGGGCCGCGGCCGTCCCGCCACCGGCCGCGGCGGCCGGGTCCGGGTCCACGGCCGGGTCCACGGCCGGGCCGCCGCCGGGCGCGGCGGCCGGCTCCGGGTCCACGGCCGGGCCGCCGCCGGGTGCGGCGTGCTGGTCCGGGTCCGCGGCGGGATGGTCGCCAGGGGCCGGGGCCGGGGCGGCCGGCGGTTCCGTGCGGTAGCGCAGCAGCGTCTGCCACAGCTCGGTCTTCAGCGCCGCGAGCTGGTCCGGGGTGAGCATCAGCTGGATGTCGCTCATTCCGGCCGCGTCGCGCCAGGCGGTCGGAAAGCCCGACTCGGCCTCCAGCCAGCGTTCCGCGCTCTCGGCGAAATACCGCACCTGGTTGCGCTGGACCCACTCCACGGCGGCCCGGGCGTCCGGGTCGTCGTCGAAATCGGTCGGATCCCAACTGGTCAGCTCGTGCGCCGCGCGCCACCATCGCTGCCGGGCGGTCCCCCGGTCGGCCTCCTCCCGCACCAGCCCGACCTCCGCGAGCTGGCGCAGGTGATAGCTGGTCGCGCCGGTGTTGGTGTGCAGCCGATCGGCCAGCGCCGTCGCGGTGGCCGGCCCGCGCGACCGCAGCTCGCCGAGCAGGCGCATCCGGAGCGGATGCGCGAGCACCCGCACCTGCCGGTGGTCCAGGCGTACCCGCCGAAGCTCTCGTGCCGTCTCTGCCATGCATGCACAATAATTGTGCACAACCTCTTTGCACAAGTCTTGTGCATCATCGTTCCCCTGCCCCGCCGAAGGTCAACTCGTCTTCCGTGAAGTTGGGGTGTTCGGGCGCCGGTTACACCCCAACTTCACGGAAGACGAGTTGATCTCGCTGGCTGGATGATCCAGAGCCGGCCGGGAGACGGTCGAAGCCGGTCGGTGGCCCCGCGGCAGCGTTGATCAAGGGATGCCGGGATCAAGCCTCGATGCCGGCGACCCTCAGACCCCGAGCACGGCCGCGACGAGGATGCGGGACGCGGACAGGCGGCGGATCAGGCGGTGCCACCGGTCAGCAGTTCGTGTGCGCCGCGCAGTCGGGTCCGCACCAGGTCCGCGGCCCGGGAACTGTCCAGCCGGACGTCGCCGGGGCGGCTCAACCCGGCCTCCGCCCGGGTCGTCGTGCGCAGCGCGGCCGGGTCCAGTCCGTACCGGCCTGCCACCAGCCGGCCCAGCTCCGGCCGGCTGACCGCGTCCGGCCCGGCCACGTTCAGCACCCCCGTGTACGGCGAGACCGCCAGCTCCCGCAGCGCCGACGCGAGATCGGCCACCCCGACCGGGCAGCGGATCTCGTCGGAGAAGAGCGTCGCGGTGCCGGCCAGCGCGGCGAGACAGAGCTGGATCTGCTTGCTCCGCTCGTCCCCGATGATCAGTGACGTCCGGACCAGCACGGCACCGGGATCGACCAGCCGGACCGCCGTCTCGGCGGCCGCCTTCGCCGCGCCGTAGGGGTTCACCGGCGAGGGCGGGACGTCATCGCCGTACGGCTCGGGCGCACCGGCGTGCAGCGCGTCGGAGGAGACGAACACCAGCCGGGCACCGACCTCGGCCGCCGCGACGGCGACGTACCCGGCCGCGTCCGCCGTGGTGGCCCAGTCCGCGGTGTCGTACGCCGTGTTGATCACCACGTCCGGGCGTACCGCGGTCACCAGCTCACGCACGGCGGCCCGGTCCCGGACGTCCAGCCGGCGGGGTTGCGTGCCGGGCAGGTCGAGCGGGGTGCTCCGGTACGTCCCGACCACCCGGTCGCCGGCCGCGCCCACCTGCCGGCACAGCTCGCCGCCGAGGTAACCGCTGGCCCCCACCACGAGCCAGGTCATCCGGCCACCCGCCCGTCCCCGTTGGTCAAGGCGTCTGCGCGCCGGAAGTCGCTTCCGAAAGCAGCAGACGCCTTGGTCAACTCGATGGTCGGACCGCTCGGCGGCACCGCGCCCTCAGGTGGGGTCGGCGACCGGGGCCGCCGGGCCGGCCGTACCGGCGTGCGGGGCCGCCGGCGGCTTCGGCTTGGCGTCGATGCCCGCCTCGGCCCGCTGCTGACCGGTGATCGGAGTGGGTGCCCCGGTCAGCGGGTCGAAGCCACCCCGGGTCTTCGGGAACGCGATGACCTCGCGGATCGAGTCCGCGCCGGCCAGCAGCATGCAGACCCGGTCCCAGCCGAAGGCGATGCCGCCGTGCGGCGGCGGGCCGTACTTGAACGCCTCCAGCAGGAAGCCGAACTTGTCCTGCGCCTCGTCCGGGGTGATCCCCAGCAGGTCGAAGACCCGGCGCTGCACGTCGGCGCGGTGGATACGGATCGAGCCGCCGCCGATCTCGTTGCCGTTGCAGACGATGTCGTACGCGTAGGCCAGCGCGCGGTCCGGCGCGGACTCGAACCGGTCCACCCAGTCGGCGTTGGGTGAGGTGAACGGGTGGTGCACGGCGGTCCAGCCGCCCTCGTCGGTGCGCTCGAACATCGGCGCGTCCACCACCCAGCAGAACGCCCAGGCGCTCTCGTCGACCAGGTTGGCCCGCCGGGCGATCTCGGTCCGGGCCGCGCCCAGCAACTCCTGCGCCTGGCGGGCGTGCGCGGCGGCGGCGAAGAAGATCGCGTCGCCGGGCTTCGCGCCCACCGCGTCGGCGAGCCCGCCCAGGTGCTCGGCCGACAGGTTCCTGGCCACCGGGCCGCGCGGCTCGCCGGTCTCGGCGTCCAGCACCACGTACGCGAGGCCGCGCGCACCCCGCGCCTTCGCCCAGTCCTGCCAGCCGTCCAGTTCCTTGCGGCTCTGCGCGGCACCGCCGGGCATCACCACGGCACCCACGTACCCGCCCGCGTCGATCGCGGCCGCGAACACCCGGAACTGGGTGCCGCGCAGGTGGTCGGTCAGCTCGGTCAGCTCGACGCCGTAGCGCAGGTCCGGCTTGTCCGAGCCGTACCGGGCCATCGCGTCGTGCCAGGTGATCCGCGGAATCGGCTGGGAGATCCGGTGGCCCGCCAGGTCGGACCAGAGCGCCGCGACGATCTCCTCGCCGAGCGCGATCACGTCGTCCTCGGTGACGAACGACATCTCGATGTCCAGCTGGGTGAACTCCGGCTGCCGGTCGGCCCGGAAGTCCTCGTCCCGGTAGCAGCGGGCGATCTGGTAGTACCGCTCCATCCCGCCGACCATCAGCAGCTGCTTGAACAGCTGCGGCGACTGCGGCAGCGCGTACCAGGTGCCGGGCTGGAGACGGACCGGGACCAGGAAGTCCCGGGCGCCCTCGGGGGTGGACCGGGTCAGCGTGGGAGTCTCGATCTCCAGGAAGTCGTGCGCGTGCAGCACGCCGCGGGCCAGCTGGTTGGCCCGGGAGCGCAGCCGGATGGCCCGCGCCGGCCCGCCGCGCCGCAGGTCCAGGTAGCGATACTTGAGGCGTACGTCGTCACCGGCCTCGACCTGGTCGTCCACCGGCAGCGGCAGCGGCGCGGCCTCGGAGAGCACCTCCAGGTCGGTCGCGGTCACCTCGATCCCACCGGTCGGCAGCTCGGGATTCTCGTTGCCCTCGGGGCGCCGGGTCACCTCGCCGGTCACCCGCACACAGAACTCGTTCCGCAGCGCGTGCGCGTCCTCCTCGCGGAACACCACCTGCACCACGCCGGAGGCGTCGCGCAGGTCGACGAAGATCACCCCGCCGTGGTCGCGGCGCCGGGCCACCCAACCGGCGAGCGTCACCGTCGCGCCGGCGTCCGTCGCGCGCAGGCTCCCGGCTTTCTGGGTACGGATCACGGGAAGCGTCTCCTCATCATGGAACGGTCTGCTCCCGCATTCTGTCAGGGTCGCCGACCCGGCCGACGGCTACCCGGCCGCCTCGGCCCACCCGGGCGGCCCGTCCCCCCTCTCGACCGGGTGCGACGCCTTCGGCCGGTACGACGAAGGGGCCGCCGGGCGGATGCCGGCGACCCCTTCGGCTCTCGAATCGACCCACTCAGACGACCGGATCAGCCGGGGATGTCCCAGGCCGTCAATTTAAGGGTGACCGCACCGTCATTTCCGACGCCGGTAATCTCCGCGAGCACCATGATCCATGGCCGTCCGCTTTCCCTGGCGGCGGCGTAATTGGTGGTCGCGCAAAAGGTGATGCCCTTGCGCACCGGGATGGCGTCGTTCCCGGCGATCGGCGCCTGCCTGATCTGCTCAGCACATTCCTGTGGTGCCATTCCGGGTTGGGCCGACTTCGTTCCATCGACCTTCTCTCCCAACCGCAACCGGGCGGCGTTGACCCCACATCCTTGGTAGAAGGTGAGGTCGCTTCCGGCCGAGGCGACGTTCGCCCGGGGCTCGTCGAGATCGGCACTCATGCTGGAGGTGCATTCGGCTGCGCTGAGCGTGATGGTTTGGTCCTGGTACCTCGGGTTGTACGCGGTGCGGGCGTTCAGGTCGGGCGGCGCCCCCGGCGAGCGGGGAGTATCCGGCTCCGAAGGTTCCAGGAAGGTGGGATCCCCGCCCCCGCCCGAGTCGGTTGGTCGCGGCGGCTCGGCGGTCGGTGTCGTCGCCGTCGGGCCGGGCCGCTGCCCTCCGTTGGACAGCGCGATCGACTTGGCGTCCCTGGCCTGATCGAGCGCGCGCCAGGCGACCATCATGGAAGCCACCGCCAGCAGCATTGCCGCGGTCATCGTGCCGACGACGACCAACGGGCCGAGTCGTCTCCGGCCGGAACGGGGGTGTGCACCAGGGCTGTCGGCCGACGTGGCGCCGGGTGCGCCCGCGCCCGACCCGTGAACGCGACCATGAGATTCGTCGGGCATGCACGACTCCAAACACGGATACAGATGCTTGTGTGCCGGACGGAGATGCCGGATGCCGTTTATCTCATGGGCAATACCACGACGGCTATCGGGAAACCGACAACCGCCAGCCGAGACGACAACGGGAAACGACCGGATGATGGAGATCCGCTGTTGTCTTCCCTTGTCGACCTTCCCTTGTCGACCAAATGCTTCGGGAGAATCGTGCCGGCGAACCAAGCACCCTCCGCTACCCCGAGACCGGCGGAAACGGGCACGCTCCGAAGTAAGCCGCCCTGGCGGCGAGGGGAGGTCATCGCCCTGAGTGGTGTGCTGGTCGCCGTGGTTGCCGGCGTTCCGGGGTACCTCATGCTCCGCGGGCACGAGTCCACCCCCGCCCCGGCGGCGACCGCGACGAGCTCAGCGCCCGGACCGGGCGCCGCGACGCCTGAGCCGACCGGACCGATCGGACCGTCGACCCCCGCCGGCAGCCACCTCGATGCCCTGCCCGTGGAGGCGGGCACCGGCAACCTCGCCGAACTGCCCCGCGCGCTGCGCGAGCAGCCGGGTTACGACCGCCCGGTCACCATGACCTGCCCGAGCAACGTCACCGGTGATCTCTACCGCGAGGTCACCTACCTGGTGAAGCAGCGGTACGTGGAAATGTCGGCCACGGTGCGGGCCTACTTTCCCGCCAGCGACGACAGGGACAGCCGGGTTCGTGTGACGGTCTACGTCGCCCTGCCGCAGCGGGACGGCACCTTCGTGGTCAACCGCAGGGGGCAGCCGTTCGATGCGCTGATGAGCGACCCCAAGCCAATGACCTCCGATGTTTCCGGTGCGGAGAAGGTGACGATCCGGGTGCAGTGCGAGGCGCCGCATGGCTGGGTGGTCCTCAGCGATGGGCTACTCACCGGCGACTGACCGGGTGCGACGCCTTCGGCCGGTACGACGAAGGGGCCGCCGGGCGGATGCCCGGCGGCCCGATCGGTGGGGGTGGATCAGTAGACGCTCACGCCGTAGACGCTGAGCGGCTCGGTGACCGGCTGGAAGTAGGTCGTCCCGCCGGAGGAGCAGTTGCCGCTGCCGCCGGAGGTGAGACCCAGGGCGATGGTGCCGTTGAACAGCGAGCCGCCGCTGTCGCCGCCCTCGGCGCAGACGTTGGTGCGGATCAGGCCGGAGACGCTGCCCTCGGCGTAGTTCACCGTGGCGCCGGTGGCGCTGACCGAGCCGCTGTGCACGCCGGTGGTGCTGCCGCTACGCCGGACGGACTCGCCGACGTACGCGTTGGCGGCGGTGGTGATGTCCTGGTAGCTGCCGTTGTACAGGTACACGTTGCCGGGCGGGGTCGACCCGTCGGTGTACCGGACGATGCCGTAGTCGTTGCCCGGGAAGCTGGTCCCCGCCCGGGTGCCGATCTGCACGGTACGGCTGGAGTTGGAGTACCAGGTCGTGGCGAGGTTGGTGCAGTGCCCGGCGGTGAGGAAGTAGTACGTGCTGCCGCTGCGGACGTTGAAGCCGAGCGAGCAGCGGTAGCCACCGCCGTAGATGGCCTGGCCGCCGGAGAGGCGCTTGCTCAGCACGCCCGCCTCGGACTGCATCCGGACGGTGCCGCCGAGCTTGCTGACCGCGGCCTGCACGGTGGCCAGCTTGGCGCCGGTGACCGTGCTGTCGTAGGAGACGACGACCTGGTTGGTGGCCGGGTCGATCCACCAGGCGGTGCCGGCCACGCTGGCGGTGGCGGCCAGCGTGTCGGTGGCGGCACGCAGCTGCGCCGCGCCACGCGAGACGAGCTTGGGGGTGGCGCCGGCGGCGCGCACCGTCTTGGCGGCGGCCGCGTCGGTCACGGCGACCACCATCTTGCCGGACGCGTCGGCGTAGCTGCCGGCGGCCCGGTCACCAAGCTTCTGAGCGATCGCCGCGGCCGTGTCGGCGGATGCGGCGGCCGGTGCGGCGCTGGCCGGCGCCCCGGCCAGCGCGCCGGCGACGAGGGAGCCGGCTGCCGCGGTGATGGCGAGACGGCGGAGCGTAGACCTCATGGGTCCCATGCAGGGCCTCCCGTTAGGGGGTGAGGACGGGCGTGCCGGGGGTGGACACGCCCCGCTCGGAAGGTCTGGGGTGCCTTCCGGATGAGTGGAAGTATTCACATATTTGAGATCATCTTCAATACGTTGTCGTTACGAAAATATTTCCACGCCGACAGTTGCTGTCATACTTGCCACCCCCACCGAACACCGCTAGCATTCTTCGCTCACCCGACCGGCCGATCGACAAAAGGCCAGGTCAGGTCCACTGCACACATGCGAATAGATGCATCTTCGCCGATTTGATCGGCTCCCGCACGACGCCGGTGGACGTCACGCTGAGACCACGGCGTTACCAACAGTGGACGCCGCGCCGGCCGCCGCCCGCGCCCACACCGGGCACCGACACGGCTCAGCCCGGCGAACCCCAGCCGGGCCGACCCGAACCCGGCGAACCCCAGCCGGCTCAGCCCCGCGAGGCCGGCCCGGCTCAGCCCACCACCGGACGGAGATCGGCCGCGGGGGGCGTCCAGCCGTCCGCCGTCGCCGCCACCTGCTCGCCGGACCGGATGTCCTTCACCTCGTCCGCGCCGCCGGCACCGTCGGCACCTCCGGCATCGTCGCCGCTGCCCGGGAACCAGACGTACGGGATCCCGCGCCGCTGCGCGTACCGGATCTGCTTGCCGAACTTCGCCGCGCTCGGCGACACCTCGGTGGCGATCCCCCGCCGGCGCAGCACGGCGGCGATCCGGTCGCTGGCCTCCCGCCGCTGCTCGTCGACCACCGCGACCAGCACGCAGGTCGGCACCGGGCGGGACACGGTCAGCCCGTCGGCGTTGAACAGCAGACCCAGCAGCCGGCTCACCCCGATCGAGATGCCGACCCCGGGGAACGCGGCCGAACCCGAGCTGACCAGGTTGTCGTACCGCCCGCCGGAGCAGATCGAGCCGAACTGCTCGTAGCCGAGCAGCTGGGTCTCGTACACCGTGCCGGTGTAGTAGTCCAGGCCGCGGGCGATCCGCAGGTCGGCCACGCACAGCCCGGGCGCGTGCCGGGACGCGGTCTCGACCACCCGGACCAGCTCGTCGAGACCCTCGTCGAGCAGGTCGTGCCGGACGCCCAGGGCCCGTACGGCGTCGGCGAACGACGGATCGGGCGCGGAGATCTCGGCGAGCGCCAGGCACGCCTTGGCCTGGGCCGGGGTCGCCCCGGCGGTCTGTGCCAGCAGTTCCGCCACCCGGTCCGGGCCGATCTTGTCGAGCTTGTCCACGGCGCGCAGCGCGGCCGCCGGGTCGGCCAGCCCGATGCCGCGGTAGAAGCCCTCACACACCTTGCGGTTGTTGACCTGGATCCGCACCGGCGGGATCGGCAGCCCACCGAGGGCGTCCCCCACCACCAGCGGCAGCTCCGCCTCGTAGTGGCCGGGCAGGGTGTCCCGGTCCACAATGTCGATGTCGGCCTGGAGGAACTCGCGGTACCGGCCGACCTGCGGGCGCTCGCCGCGCCACGCCTTCTGGATCTGGTACCGGCGGAACGGGAACTGGAGCTTGCCGGCGTTCTCCAGCACGTACCGGGCGAACGGCACGGTCAGATCGAAGTGCAGGCCCAGCGAGTCGTCGCCGGTCTCCCCCTCCTCGGCCTGGAGGCGGCGCAGCACGTACACCTCCTTGGAGGTCTCGCCCTTGCGCAGCAGTTGGTCCAGCGGCTCGACGGACCGGGTCTCGACCGGCGCGAAGCCGTACAGCTCGAAGGTGTCCCGGATGCGCCCGATGACGTACTGCTCGATCATGCGTTGCGGCGGCAGCCACTCGGGAAAGCCCGAGATCGGCGTCGGCTTGCTCATGGTTCTCCGTTCGGATCCCGCGCGGCCCGCGCGGCGAGTTCGATGCCCGCGGCGGCGGGCCGGTGGTCGATGCCCGCGGCGGCGGGCCGGTGGTCGATGCCCGCGGCGGCGGGCGGGTGGGGGGGGAACGTCGGGCGACGCGGCGGGGTCCGCCGTACCGGCGTGCCGGCTCAGAGGCCGCGCAGCGCGGTCGGCTGCGGGCCGTCGTGGCCGGCCACCTGGCGCAGGTACGGGTTGGTCGCCCGCTCCCGGCCGATGGTCGTTTCCGGGCCGTGCCCGGGCAGCACCACGGTGTCGTCGGCGAGCGGGAGGATCTTCTCCCGCAGGCTGCTCAGCATGGCCGGCATGCTGCCGCCCGGCAGGTCGGTGCGGCCGATGGAGCCGGCGAACAGCACGTCACCGGCGAGGCAGAGCTGCTCGGCCGCCCAGTGGGTGCCCGCTCCCGGCGTCCGGAACAGCACCGACCCGCCGGTATGGCCCGGTGCGTGGTCGACGGTGAACTCCAGCCCGGCCAGCGCCAGGGTGGCTCCGTCGGTCAGCTCGGCCACGTCCTCCGGCTCGGTGTACGGCAACCGGCCGCCGAACATCTGGTTCAGGTCGACCGAGAGCCCCTTGCCCGGGTCCGCCAGCATCTCGCGGTCGGCGGGATGGACGTAGGCGGTGATCCCCCGGGCGCCGCAGACCGGCGCCACCGAGAAGGTGTGGTCGAGGTGTCCGTGGGTGAGCAGCACCGCGGCCGGATGCAGCCGATGCTCGCGCAGCAGGTCGTCGAGGCGGTCGAGAACGCCGATGCCCGGGTCGACCACCACGCACTGCTCGCCCGGTGCCGGGGCGAGCACGTAACAGTTGGTGCCGAAAGCGTCGGCGGGAAAGCCGGCGACGAACACGTCCGAATCCCCTCGTAGCGGCTGGGTTCTCCGCAGCGAGCCTATCCGGCGCCGGGCCCCGCGCTCGCCCGCGGCGTACCACCTGACATCATGCGATACCGCACGGCGCACCTCGTACACCATTTTCCCAGCGATAACCCGTACACTCTGGCGGGCGTGTGGCGTGGCGCACTCGACACCCGGGCGGCCCCCACCGCCGCGCCGGTGATGACCAGGTAGGTGAGAGGGGATCGCGGGTGCCTTCCAGCAGGGACCGGCAGCGCAAACTGGCGCGGGCCAAGCTCGACCGGCAGATGGCCCGACGGGCCGCCGCACTGCGGCGACGCCGTCGGGTCCAGGCCGCCATCGGTGTGGTGGTCGCGCTCCTGCTCGTCGGCGGCGGCACGGCCTGGGCGCTGGGCGCCTTCGATCATGAGCCCACGCCGGTGGCCGAGGACGTCTGCATCTGGACCCCGGTGGACACCGCCACCAATCCGGACGCCAAGGACGTGGGCGAGCCGCCCACCACCGGGCTGCCGACCAGCGGCACCCGGCCGATGACGATCACCACGAACCAGGGTGATCCGATCACCGTCTCGCTCGACCTGGCCAGCGCGCCGTGCGCGGGCGCCAGCTTCGCCTACCTGGCCGGCAAGCAGTTCTTCGACAACACCAAGTGCCACGAGATCACGACCGAGGGCGCGCTGCACTGCGGCGACCCCGGCGACAGCGGCCAGGGCGGCCCCGCGTACTCGTTCTACAACGAGAACGTCCCGGAGGTGCCGGCGGCGGACCCGTCGGCCAGCCCGGCGCCCGAGCAGCCCCCGGCGTACCCGGCCGGCACGGTGGCCATGATCAACACGCCCCGGGAGTCAACGGGAGCCAGTTCCTGATCTTCTTCAAGGACTTCAGCCCGGAGTCGCCCGCCTACTCGGTGGTGGGAAAGGTCACCGCCGGGCTGGACGTGGTCGAGAAGATCGGTGCCCTGCCGACCGTGGACAATGGTTCGGGAGCCAAGGTCAAGCCCGAAACCGACGTGGTGGTCCAGAGCCTCACCGTCGGCGAACCGGAGTCGGCGGCGGCCCCGGACCAGTCCACCGCGCCGGCCGACGGCCCGCCGTCCGACGTACCGTCGGCCGACCCCGCAGCGAGCGCCAGCGGCCGGTCCTGACCACCCGGTCCACCCCCCAGCACCACCGGACACGTCCAGGAGGAGCCACGTGACGTCCACGAGAGAGCGGCAGCGCGCCGCCGCCAAGGCGCGACTGGAAAAGGAGATGCGGGAACGCGCCGAACAGGCGCGCCGGCGCCGGCGGACGCGCAACCTCGTCGCGGGCGGTGCGGCACTGGTGCTGGTCGTCGCGGGGGGCGTCTGGGCACTGGTCGCGATGAACGACTCCGGCAAGAAGAAGAACGTCGCGGCCGACAGCGGGACCGCCGAGTGCACCTGGACCAAGCTCACCGCCGACGAGAAGACCCCGCAGGTCAAGGACGTCGGCGAGCCGCCCGTCACGGTACCGAAGACCGGAACGGACATTCTGACCATCGACACCGGCCTGGGCGCGATCAAGGCCAAGGTCGACCGGGCGGCCACCCCGTGCACCGCGGCCAGCTTCGAGTACCTGGCCAGCAAGGACTTCTGGGACAACACCAAGTGCCACCGGCTGGTGACCGAGGGAATCCAGGTCCTCCAGTGCGGTGACCCCAGCGCCACCGGCGAGGGCTACCGGGACACCGACGGGCAGGGCGGTCCGGGCTACCGGTACGCCGAGGAGAACCTTCCCACCGACAAGCGCCCGCCGTACCCGGCCGGCGTGATCGCGATGGCCAAGACCCAGGCGCCGAGCAGCACCGGAAGCCAGTTCTTCATCGTGTACGGCGACTCCCAGCTCGATCCGAGCTACACGGTCCTGGGCACGATCACCGAGGGCATGGACATCGTCAACGAGGTTGCGGAGGCCGGCGACGACGGCGCCTTCGCCGAGCAGGCCGGTGGCGGTCACCCGAAGAAGGAAGTGCTGATCAAGGACCTCACCATGGCCCAGGCGTGAGCCTGGACTTTCGGTACGGACCAGCCCGCCCCCGTATCGGGGCGGGCTGGTCCGTTCCCGAGGTCTGAAGTCTGAGGTCGGGGCGTACCCGGCGCCCGAACACGCAGCGGGACGACGGCGGCCGGGCCGCGCAGGACCGGCTCCGGCCCGGCGGAGGTCAGGCTCCGGAGGTCACCCGGTACGCGTCGAACACCCCGTCCACCTTGCGGACCGCGGCCAGCAGGTGCCCCAGGTGCTTCGGGTCGGCCATCTCGAAGCTGAACCGGCTCACCGCGACCCGGTCCCGGGTGGTGGTGACGGTGGCGGAGAGGATGTTGACCCGTTCTTCGGAGAGTACCCGGGTGACGTCGGTGAGCAGCTTGTGCCGGTCCAGCGCCTCCACCTGGATGGCGACCAGGAAGGTCGAGGCGGCGGTGAGCTTCCAGCTGACCTCGACGATCCGCTCGGCCTGCACCTTCAGGTCCTCGGCGTTGGCGCAGTCGTCGCGGTGCACGCTGACCCCGCCGGAGCGGGTCACGAAGCCGAACACCGCGTCCGGCGGCACCGGGGTGCAGCAGCGGGCCAGCTTGATCCACACGTCGCTGACCCCGCGCACCACCACACCCGGATCGTGGCTGCTGGCCCGGCTGCGCGGCGGGCGGGTGGCCACCGCCGTCTCGGCGATGTCCTCGACCGCGCCCTCCTCGCCGCCGTAGGAGGCCATCAGCTTCTGCACGACCGACTGGGCGGAGACCTGGCTGTCCCCCACCGCCGCGTACAGCGAGGCCACGTCGGCCAGGTGCAGGTCCCGGGCGATGGTCAGCAGGTTGTCGGAGCTGAGCATCCGCTGCAACGGCATGCCCTGCTTGCGCATCGCCTTGACGATCGCGTCCTTGCCGGCCTCGATCGCCTCCTCGCGCCGCTCCTTGTTGAAGTACTGCCGGATCTTGGTACGCGCCCGCGGGCTCTTGACGAACCCGAGCCAGTCCTGCGTCGGCCCGGCCGTGTCCGACTTCGAGGTGAAGATCTCGATCACGTCGCCGTTGGACAGCGTCGACTCCAACGGCACCAGCTTGCCGTTGACCCGCGCGCCGATGCACTTGTGCCCCACCTCGGTGTGCACCGCGTAGGCGAAGTCCACCGGCGTCGAGCCGGTCGGCAGCGGGATGACGTCGCCCTTCGGGGTGAAGACGTACACCTCCTGGCTGGACAGGTCGAACCGGAGCGCGTCCAGGAACTCCGACGGGTCGCTGGCCTCCCGCTGCCAGTCCAGCAGCTGCCGCAGCCAGGTCATCTCGTCGATGTGCGCCGGCGGGCCGACCACGGTCGCGCCCTTCTGCTCCTTGTACTTCCAGTGCGCGGCGATACCGAACTCGGCGGTGCGGTGCATCGCGTACGTGCGGATCTGCATCTCGACCGGCTTGCCGCTGGGCCCGATGACCGTCGTGTGCAGCGACTGGTACATGTTGAACTTGGGCATCGCGATGTAGTCCTTGAACCGGCCCGGCACCGGCTGCCAGTTCGCGTGGATCACCCCGAGCGCCGCGTAGCAGTCCCGCACGGTCTCCACCAGGATGCGCACGCCGATGAGGTCGTAGATGTCGTTGAAGTCCCGACCCCGCACGATCATCTTCTGGTAGATCGAGTACAGGTGCTTCGGCCGCCCGGTCGTCTCCGCCTTGATCTTGGCCGACCGCAGGTCGGTCTGCACCTTCTGGGTCACCTGCCGCAACAGCGCCTCGCGCTGCGGCTGGTGCTCCCCGATCAGCCGGTTGATCTCCTCGAACCGCTTCGGGAACAGCGTCCCGAAGGCCAGGTCCTCCAGCTCCCACTTGATCGTGTTCATACCCAGCCGGTGCGCCAGCGGGGCCAGGATCTCCAGCGTCTCCTTGGCCTTCTGCTCCCGCTTGGGCGCCGGCAGGAAGGACAGCGTCCGCATGTTGTGCAACCGGTCGGCCAGCTTGATCACCAGCACCCGCGGGTCCTTGGCCATGGCCACCACCATCTTGCGGATGGTCTCGGCCTTCGCCGCGTCGCCCAACTTGACCTTGTCGAGCTTCGTCACCCCGTCGACCAGCAACGCGACCTCGGCGCCGAAGTCGGTGCGCATCTCCTCAAGCTTGTAGTCGGTGTCCTCGATCGTGTCGTGCAGCAGCGCCGCGACCAGCGTGGTGGTGTCCATCCCGAGGTTGGCCAGGATCGTGGCCACCGCCAGCGGGTGCGTGATGTACGGGTCGCCCGACTTGCGGTACTGACCCGAGTGCCAGCGGGCGGCGATGTCGAAGGCGCGCTGCAACAGCCGCGCGTCGGCCTTCGGGTGGCTCGCCCGGTGGGTGGCGATCAGCGGCTCCAGCACCTCGCTGACCTGCGAGGTCTGCCAGGGCGCGTTGAACCTGGCCAGCCGCGCCCGGACCCGGCGCCCGGTGGGCGCGCTGGCCAGTCCGAAGCCGCCCGAGGTGGTGCCGCTGTCCTCGCCGTCCGGGATGGGGCTGGTCGGCACCCCGCCCAGCGGGTCACCGCTGGACGCCGCGTCGGGACCGCCCCCGGCCACGCCGGCCACGCCGTCCGGGCCACCGTCGCCGGCGGCCACGCCGCCCGCGCCGGCGTCGCCGGGCGTACCGCCGGCCCGGCCGTTGGTGGACGTCCCGCCCGTAGCACCGCCGCCGGACGCACCGCCCGCACGGCCGTTGGTGGACGTCGTGCCCGCGCGGCCGTTGGTGGGCGCCGTACCCGGGCCGTCGGTGGTGGCCCCGTCCGGGCCGCCGATCCGGTCGGCGCGGAACCCGTGGTATCCACCTCAGCGGGGACCGCCTCGCCGATCGGGCCGTCCGGTCCGGCGCCACCGTCCCGGACCGACCCGGTGGCCGTGGCGCCCGCCTGCTGGGCGGTCCGGCCGTCACCCGTCGGATGCACCGTGCCCTCCGTCTCCAGGAGCGACATCGTGGGACACCGGCCTCCTCACACCTCGCTTGGTGGACCGGTCGAAGCCGGCCGGTCCGGCCCCGCCCGGGCGGGTGACCCGTTGGGGTTGACCCGTCACCGGTCGGGAAAAGGCAATGGTACCCGCGTGCCGGGCGGGATGCGCCTCCCCCGAAGGTACCCCGCGGGCGTCCCGACCGGGGTCCCCGGCACGGCCCACCGGGCCGCGTTCCGGACCGCCGCGGGGCCGCCCGTTCGGGCGGCCGGGCCAGGCCGTCGGCAGGGTCGCGGCCCGGGCGGCCCGGCGGGGCCGCGCGTGACGCCGGCCCGCGGACGCCGGGTCAGACGGTCAACAGGGCATGTACGGGACGCGGTGCCAGCCGCTCCCGGCCGCCGAGGAAGGACAGCTCGACCAGCACGGTGAAGCCGGCCACCGTGCCGCCGGCCCGCTCCACCAGATCGAGGGTGGCCGCGGCGGTCCCGCCGGTGGCCAGCACGTCGTCGACGACCAGCACCCGGTGTCCGGCCGTGAAGGCGTCCTGGTGCACCTCCAGGGTCGCCTCGCCGTACTCCAGCTCGTACGAGGCCGCGTACGCCGGGCGGGGCAGCTTCCCGGCCTTGCGCACCGGCACCACGCCCACCCCGGTGGCGTAGGCGATGGCCGCCGCCACCACGAAGCCCCGGGCCTCGATGCCGACCACCGCGTCGAACGCCTCCCGGCCGTGGTGGCGCACGATGCCGTCGATCACCTCGCGGAACGCCGGACCGTCCGCGAACAGCGGCATCAGGTCCTTGAACATCACGCCCGGCTGCGGAAAGTCCGGCACGTCCAGGATCCGGCTGGACACCAGCCGTGCGGCGTCCGGCCCGCTGTCGCCGCGTACCTCGGTCTCGGTCGGATTCACCCTGCTCCCTTCATGCGGCGATCGTGCGCCTTCGGGCCGGATCATGCCGGTGGTCCCGGAAGGCGCACGATCGCCGGAAACGAACCAGCGGCGCTGGAACAGACTAGCGGCGCTTGGACCCGCTCGGCCGGTTGCCGCCGCCGGGCCGGTTGCGCGATCCTCCGGACCGCTTCCCGCCGGTGGGCCGGGCGCCGACCCGGGGTGCCGCGCCGGCCAGCGCGGCCCGCTCGGTGTCGGCCTCCCCGTCGGAGCCGGTGTCCGGGGTCGGGGTGGCCGCCCGGGCGCCCTCGGCCGCCTTGGCCGGACGCCGGCCGGAGCGGGTGGCCTCCGGGCCGCCGGCCCGCCGTGCCAGCACCCGCTTGGTGTGGGCCTGGATCCGCGGCTCGAAGTCCTTGAGGGTGACCAGCACCGGAGTGGCGAAGAAGATCGACGAGCAGACCGCGATGCCCTGGCCGACGAAGAGCACCAGGCCGAGGTCCTTGAGGGTGCCGGCGCCCAGCAGGAACGCCCCGATGAACAGCAGGCCGCCGACCGGCAGCAACGCCACCAGGCCGGTGTTGATGGAACGCATCAGGGTCTGGTTGACGGCCAGGTTGGCCGCCTCGCCGTACGTCTGGACGCTGCTGCCGGTGATGCTGCGGGTGTTCTCCTGGATCTTGTCGAACACCACGACGACGTCGTAGAGCGCGAAGCCCAGGATGGTGAGGAAGCCGATCACCGTCGACGGGGTGACCTCGAAGCCGACAAGGGAGTAGATGCCGGCGGTGACCACGAGGTTGAACAGCAACGACGAGACGGCGGCCACCGCCATCCGCCACTCGAAGCGCAGGATCAGGTACCCGGTCACCACGGCCAGGAAGATCAACAAACCGAGCAGCGCCCGCTCGGTCACCTGGCCGCCCCAGGCGGCGCTCACCCGGTTGGCGCTGATCTGCTCCGCCGGGATGTTGAACCGCTGCGAGAGGGCGTTCTGCACCTCGGTGGCCCGCTCAAGGGAGAGCTCGGAGGTCCGCACCTCGTACGTGGCGTTGGTGCCGGCCCCGCCGATCCGCTGGGTGGAGACCAGCCGCTCGTCGCCGCTGAGCGCCTCCCCGACGCCGCGCTCGGCCTGCTCCAGCGTGCCGATGGTGGCCGGGATCTGGAACGAGTTGCCACCGGAGAACTCGATGCCGAGGCTGAAGCCGCGCAGCAGCGTCATGCTCAGGATCGCCACCAGCACCACCGCGCCGGCGACCCCGAACCACAGCTTGCGCCGGCCGACGATGTTGAGGCCGGCCTCGCCCCGGTAGAGGCGGGTAGCCAGACCGCTGCGGGCCATCTCAGGCCTCCTTCACGCGCGGGTTGCGGGTGGACTCGGACTCGTCCTGGTGCAGGACCCGGCCGAGGCCGCTGACCCGCGGCGACAGGAACGCCCGGGTCCGGGCGAACATGGTCATGATCGGGTGCCGGAAGAGGAACACGATCACGAGGTCCAGCACGGTGGCCAGGCCGAGGGCGAAGGCGAAGCCCTTGACCGTGCCGACCGAGACGATGTAGAGCACGACGGCCGCCATCACGGTGATCGCGTTCGCCGAGATGATCGTGCGGCGCGCCCGGGCCCAGGCCCGCGGCACCGCGCTGCGCGGGCTGCGGCCCTCCCGTATCTCGTCCTTGAGCCGCTCGAAGTAGATCACGAACGAGTCGGCGGCCACGCCGAGTGACACGATGAACCCGGCTATGCCGGCGAGGGTGAGGGTGAACCCGATGCCCCGGCCGAGCACGACGAGCGCGCCGAAGACCAGCAGACCGGACAGGAGCAGGCTCAGGAAGATCACCGTGCCGAGCAGCCGGTAGTAGAAGAACGCGTAGATCGCCACCAGCAGCATGCCGATGCCGGCCGCGAGCAGGCCGGCGCGCAGGTAGCTGGCGCCCAGGGTGGCCGTGACGCTCTGCGCCTCCTGCTGGGTGAACGTCACCGGCAGGGCGCCGTACCGGAGCTGGCTGGCCAGCTCGTTGGCGGTCTGGTTGGTGAAGCTGCCGGTGATCTGCGAGTCACCGGTGAGCACGCCCTGGATCTCCGGTGCGGAGATGACGACGTTGTCCAGCACCACCGCCACCCGGCAGTGCTGGTCCTGGCCGAGCGCCGTGGCGTCGCACGCCTGGCCCTCGTTGTTGAACGCCTCGCGGGTCAGGTTGGTCCACTTGGTCTGGCCGTCGCCCTTGAACTTGAGGCTGACCACCCAGCGGCTGGTCTGGTCCAGCTGCGCCGAGGCGCCGCTCACGTCGGTGCCCAGCACCTTGGCCTTGTCCAGCAGGTACTTCACCGAGCCCGCCTCGCAGGACACGACCTGCTGGTCGGGGCCGCTGATCGAGGCCGGCGGCCGGGCGTCCAGCTGCTTGCAGGTGATCGTCGGCACGTTGAACTGCATGTCGGGCGGTAGCACCGCGACCTCGTCGCCGGTGAGTTCGCCGAACGGCTTGAGCTTCTCGGCCAGCGTCGGGTCGGAGCTGACGTCGGCGGGGCCCTGCAGGGCGGAGGCCGCCGCCCACGCCTCGGCACCGACCTTGGCCTGTACGGCGCCGGTGTCCGCGGCCGGCTCGCCCGCCGAGTCCGACGGGGTCGCGCTGGGCGCGGCGGACGGGCTCCCGCTGGCCGCCGGGGTCGGCGTCGGGGTCTCGGCGAGTGCGCCGCCACCCTGGCCGCCGCTGCTCGGGGTCGCCTCGGCACCGGCCGACGGGGACTCCTGCACCGCCGTGTCGGACGCCGCCGTGCTCGGGCTGGCCGAGGGTTCCGCGCTGCCGGACGGGCTGGCGCCCTCGGACGGGCTCGCGGTGGCGCCCGGCGCCACCTCGGCGCTGGCGCCGCTGCCGTCACCGGCCTTGAGCACCTTGCGGAACCGCAGCTCGGCGGCGTTGCCGATCTGGTCGAGGTTCTTGTTCTCCCCGGGCAGCGAGATGACGATGTTCCGGTTGCCCTCGGTCACCACCTCGGCCTCGGAGACGCCCAGGCCGTTGACCCGCTGCTCGATGATCCGGCGGGCCTCCTCCATCTGCTGGGCCTGCGGCGGCTTGCCACCCGCCTGGGTGGCCTCCAGGGTCACCCGGGTGCCGCCGATGAGGTCCAGGCCGAGCTTGGGATGCAGTCGGTCCCGGAAGCTCCCGCTGGCCCCGTTCGCGAAGAACACCAGGAGGTAGAGGACCACGAAGATGAGCCCGAGCACGGCGAGCTGCCGGCCGGGACGCATCTGTCCCTGACGAGGTGGTGCCACGGTGTCGTGTCTCCCTGCGCGTGCGGCCGGCGGTCCGGCGGCGGTTCCGGGGCGCACGGGCGCCCGCTCGGGTACGCCCCGTGCCGGCGGTGGCCGGTACGGGGCGGATGGTGCCTGTCTTCACCTCGCCGGTGCCGGCGAGGTCACTCCTTGACGCGCGCCTCGTCCACGACCGGGTCGACCGACTCCGCGGCGGGCGCGGACTCCGCGGTCGTCGGCGAGACGACCCGGGCGATCGCGGGACGGGCGTAGCGGGTCTGCACGCCGGGTGCGATCTCGATCATCACGGTCTCGTCGTCCACACCCGTGACGGTGCCGTGCAGGCCGCCGATCGTCACGACCTGGTCGCCGGGGCCGATCTGCGACTGCATCTGCTCGGCCTCGCGGCGCCGCTTCTGCTGGGGTCGGATCATCATGAAGTACATGACGCCGAAGAGCAGTGCGATCATGAGGAGCGGCGTGAAACCGCCGATCCCTCCGCCGCTCTGTGCTGCTTGAAGCACGATAATGACCTTCCCATTGGCCCCCGTGCCCGGCTGAGCACGCGCACCGGAGGCAGGATCTCACGTCCTGTACAGACCGCGGCGAGTCTAGTCGGTATCGCTGTGAACGCCGAATGCGGTGCAGATCACGAACACATTACGGGCGTCAGGACGCATCGCCGAACAGGTCGGGCGTCGCGCCGCTGGCGCCGCCAAATGTACCATTCGGGCGTATACGACCCAGATGCCGCCAGGCGCCGTCGGTCGCCACCCGGCCGCGCGGGGTCCGCGCCAGCAGGCCGGCCCGGACCAGGTACGGCTCGCAGACCTCCTCCACGGTGTCCGGCTGCTCCCCCACCGCCACCGCCAGGGTGGAGAGCCCCACCGGGCCGCCCCGGAACGAGTCCACCAGCGCGGTGAGCACCGCCCGGTCCAGCCGGTCCAGGCCCAGCGCGTCCACGTCGTACACGGCCAGCGCCGCGCGGGCGGTCTCCAGGGTGACCACGCCGTCGGCCCGGACCTCGGCGAAGTCGCGCACCCGGCGCAGCAGCCGGTTGGCGATCCGGGGCGTGCCCCGGGACCGGCCGGCGATCTCCACCGCACCCTCCGGGGTGACCGGTACGCCGAGAATCCGCGCCGAGCGGTGCACAAGCGTCTCCAGGTCGGCCGGGGCGTAGAAGTCCAGGTGCGCGACGAAGCCGAACCGGTCCCGCATCGGACCGGTCAGCAGCCCCGACCGGGTGGTGGCGCCGACCAGGGTGAACGGTTCGAGATCCAGCGGGATCGCGGTGGCACCCGGCCCCTTGCCGACCACCACGTCCACCCGGAAGTCCTCCATGGCGCTGTAGAGCAGTTCCTCGGCCGGCTTCGCGATCCGGTGGATCTCGTCGATGAACAGCACGTCGCCCTCGGCCAGGCTGGTCAGGATCGCCGCCAGGTCACCGGAGCGCTCGATGGCCGGCCCGCTGGTCACCCGGATCCCCGCGCCCAGCTCCGCGGCCACGATGTTGGCCAGGCTGGTCTTGCCCAACCCCGGCGGCCCGGACAGCAGGATGTGGTCCGGGGTGCTGCCCCGGCCCATCGCGCCGCGCAGCAGCAGGTCGAGCTGGTCGCGCACCCGGTCCTGGGCGATGAACTCGGCCAGCCGCCGCGGCCGGACGCTCGCCTCCGCGTCCCGTTCGGCCTCGCTGGCGTACGCCGACACCAGGCCCTCGGCCTCGCTCACCGGTCACCCACCTTCCGTCTCGGATCCGCCGTCACCGGGTCCGGCCGAGCAACCGGATCGCCTGCTTCAGCAGCGCCGGCACCGGCGGCACCGGCCCGCTCTCCAGTGTCTCGGCCACCGCGGCCACCGCCTGATCGGCCTGCCCGGCCGGCCAGCCCAGCCCGATCAGCCCCTGCCGGACCTGCTCGGTCCAGCCGCCGGTGGTCACCCCGGCCGCGCCGTCCGGGCCGATCGGCACGGGGCCGATCCGGTCCCGCAGCTCCAGCACCAGCCGCTCGGCGCCCTTCTTGCCGATCCCGGGCACCCGGGTCAGGGTCGCGGTGTCCCCGTTGGCCACCGCCTTGCGCACCACGTCCGGGGAGTGCACCGCCAGCACCGCCTGGGCCAGCCGCGGCCCGACCCCGCTCGCGGTCTGCAACAGCTCGAACAGCGCCCGCTCGTCGTCGTCGGCGAAGCCGTACAGGGTGAGCGAGTCCTCCCGGACCACCAGGCTGGTGGCCAGCCGGGCCGGCGAGCCCACCCGGAGCCCGGCGAGGGTGCCCGGGGCGCAGTGCACGGCCAGCCCCACGCCACCGACCTCGATCACCGCACCGTCCGGGGACACCGCGGCCACCGTGCCGCGCACACTGGCGATCATCGAACCCCTCCCGTCCCGCCGCCACCGGCGGCTGGTCCCCGCGAGCCGCCACCGGCGGCCGTTGCCCGCCCGCCGTCACCACGGGCCGTTGCGCTCCGCCCGCCGCCACGGGCCGTTGCGCTCCGACCGCCGCCACCGCCGGCGGCGCCGGACCGGCGTACCCGTTCGGCGGCCTCGGCCAGCCGGGACCGGGTGCCGCCGCGCCAGATGTGACAGATGGCCAGGGCCAGCGCGTCGGCCGCGTCGGCCGGCCGCGGCGGCGCGTCCAGCCGCAGCAGCCGGGTCACCATGGTGGTCATCTGCGCCTTGTCGGCCTGGCCGGACCCGGTGATCGCGGCCTTGACCTCGCTCGGGGTGTACGTCTGCACGGGCAGCCCGGCGCGGGCGCCGGCGAGCACCGCCACCGCGCTGGCCTGGGCGGTGCCCATCACCGTGCGCACGTTGTGCTGGCTGAACACCCGCTCCACGGCCACGCTCTGCGGCCGGTGCTCGGCGACCAGGTCGGCCAGCGAGCGGTCCAGGTGCAGCAGCCGCAGCGACAGGTCGTCGCCCGGATCGGTGTGGACCACGTAGTAGCCGACCAGCGCGCAGGGGCGTCCCGGCACGCCCTCGACCACGCCGACCCCGCACCGGGTCAGCCCCGGGTCGACGCCCAGCACCCGCACACCGTCTCCTCCCCGAACACACCGGCAGTACGTGTGTTCGACACCCTACCGACGCCCCGCCACGCCGCACGCGGTGACACGCCCGGACCGGCCGGAGCACCCGAACACGCCGGATCACCACATAGATCCATCCCCGAGTATGTGTTCGAGGCCCATGTGCGGCCGGCCGCGCGGCTCGTAACTTCATGCGCCATGACGGCAGAACCTCCCCGGGCCGCCGGCCCCGACCGGCCCGATGTGGCGGGATCCCATGTCGTACGGCTCGACCTGACGGGTCGTACCGCGCTGGTGACGGGCGGCGGCAGCGGCATCGGCCGGGCCTGCGCGCTCCGGCTGGCCGACGCCGGCGCCACCGTCCTGGTGCTGGACCGCAACGTCGAGGCCGCCAAGGCGGTCGCCGCGGCGGCCGGCGGCCGGGCCGAGGGCATCGACCTGGCCGAGCCGGGGGCGGTGGAGCGGATCGAGCCCGAACTGGACGTGGTGGTCAACAACGCCGGCCTGCAACACGTGGCGCCGCTGCCGGAGTTCCCACCGGACCGCTTCGGCTACCTGCACCGGGTGATGGTGGAGGCGCCGTTCCGGATCGTGCGCCGGGCGCTGCCGCACATGTACGACCGCGGCTGGGGCCGGATCGTCAACATCTCCTCCGTGCACGGGCTGCGCGCCTCGCCGTACAAGGCGGCGTACGTGTCGGCCAAGCACGCCCTGGAGGGACTCTCCAAGGTCGTCGCGCTGGAGGGCGCCGAGCACGGCGTGACCGCCAACTGCGTCAACCCCGCGTACGTGCGTACGCCGCTGGTCGAGGACCAGATCGCCGACCAGGCGGCCAGCCACGGCATCCCGGAGAACGAGGTCGTGGAGAAGATCATGTTGGCCCGGGCGGCGATGAAACGGCTGGTCGAGCCGGAGGAGGTGGCCGAGCTGGTCGCGTACCTCTGCACCCCGGCCGCGGGCTTCATCACCGGCGCCTCGCTGCCCATCGACGGGGGCTGGACGGCCAGCTAGGTGATCGCTTCCCGCACAATGGGCGCCATGACCATCGCCGTCGAGTTCCTGGAGCTGCTGGCCCGGGAGGCCGCACCCGTGGAGTTCGAGGGTCCGCTGGTGGCCGCCCGGGCCGCGGGAGCGCCGGCCGAGCACCTGGCCGAGCTGGAACGGGCGAAGCTGGTGGCGCTGCGGGTCCGCGCGCTGCTGGAGCGGCGCCGGCAGCGCGAGGTGGAGCTGTCCGGCCTGTACGACACGGCCAGCGACCTGGCCGGGCTGCGGGACCTGGACGCCGTGCTGCGGGCCATCGTGCACCGGGCGCGCACCCTGCTCGGCGCCGACGTGGCGTACATGACGCTGAACGACGGCGAGCGCGGCGACACGTACATGCGGGTCACCGACGGGTCCATCTCGGCCCGGTTCCAGGGGCTGCGGCTGCCGATGGGCGCCGGGCTGGGCGGCCTGGTGGCGCAGACCGGCACCCCGTACGTGACCGCCAACTATCCCGAGGACAGCCGCTTCCACCACACCGGCGAGATCGACGCCGGGGTCGGCGAGGAGGGCCTGGTGGCGATCCTCGGCGTACCGCTGCGGTTGGGTTCCAGCGTGATCGGCGTGCTGTACGCGGCGAACCGCTCGGCCCGGCCGTTCGCCCGGGAGGAGGTGTCGCTGCTGGTCTCGCTGGGCGCGCACGCCGCCGTGGCGATCGACACCGCGCGGCTGCTGGCCGAGACCCGGGCGGCGCTTGCCGAACTGTCCGGCGCCAACGCCACGATCCAGGCGCACAGCGCCTCGGTGGAGCGGGCCGCCGCCGCGCACGACCGGATGACCGCGCTGATGCTGCGCGGCGGTGGCGTGGAGGACGTGGCCGCGGCGGTGACCGAGGTGCTCGGCGGGGCGCTGCTCGCGCTGGACGTCGAGGGCCGGCCGCTGGCCCGGGTCGGGGAGATCGCCGAGCCGGACCGGGCCGAACTGGGCGAGGCCGTGGCCGCCTCGCGCACCGAGGGGCGCAGCGTACGGCGCGGCCGGCACTGGTTCGCCGCGGTGGTGGCCGGCACCGAGAACCTGGGCGCGCTGGTGCTGCGCCCGGACGGCGAACTGGTCGACGCCGACCAGCGGATCCTGGAACGGGCCGCCCTGGTGACGGCGCTGCTGCTGCTGTTCCGCCGCACGGTGGCCGAGGCCGAGGGGCGGGTCCGCGGCGAACTGCTGGACGACCTGCTCGCCGGGCCGCCCCGGGACCCCGACGCGCTGCGGGACCGCGCCCGCCGGCTCGGTATCGACCTGGACGCACCGTACGTGCTGGTCACGATCGGCGACGACGCGATCGCCGCGACCGGCTCGGCCCGCCAGCGGGCGCTGTCCTGGGCCATGACGTACGCCTCGACCCGAGGTGGCCTGGCCGCGGCCCGGGACGGCCGGGTGGCGCTCATGCTGCCCGGCGCGGACGCCGGGGACGCGGCCCGGGCGGTGTCCCGGGACCTGTCCCGGGTGACCGGCCGGCCGGTGACGGCCGGCGCGAGCGGGCCGTCGCACGGGCCGACCTCGCTGGTGCCCGCGTTCCGGGAGGCGGACCGCTGCCTCACCGCGCTGTCCGCGCTGGACCGCACCGGGGAGGGCGCCAGCGCCGCCGAGTTGGGCTTCGTCGGGCTGCTGCTGGGGGCCGTGGGTGACGGCGGCGACCGGGAGGTGGCGCGGTTCCTCACCGAGACCGTGGGGCCGGTGGTGGACTACGACGCCCGGCGCGGAACGGCGCTGGTGAAGACGCTGGAGGCGTACTTCGGGGTGGGTGGCAGCCTGGCCCGCGCGGCCGAACTGCTGCACGTGCACGTCAACACGGTGACCCAGCGGCTGGACCGGGTCGGTCAGCTGCTCGGCGCCGACTGGCAGCGGCCGGACCGTGCCCTGGAGGTGCAGCTCGCCCTGCGGCTGCACCGGCTGCGGTCGCTGGGCGGCTGAGCACCGGCGGCGCGGGTCGCCGGCCGGTCACCCGCCGGTGAGCTGGTGCCGGCGCCCCACCGCGCCCGGCGCGGGTCGCCGGCCGGTCACTTCCCGGTCGGGTCGCCTGGTGCCGGGCTGTCCAGCAGCATGCCGTTGAGCAGGTTGTCCACGATCCGCTCGGCCAGTTCCCGCTCGTCGGTGTCCGGACCCCACATCAGCAGCCGGCGCAGGAGCATCGACCCGCTCATCATCGCGAGGCAGACCTCGACGTCGATGTCCGCACGCAGCTGCCCGGAGTCCATGCCGCGGCGCAGCACGTCCCGGATGGCCGCCCGGCGCGGCTCGATCAGTTCCTCGTAGAGCCGGCGCTGATCCGGACTGCGGTGCACCTCGGGGACCAGGCACGGCATGATCTTCATGACCCGCGGGTCGCGGTTGCGCTCCAGCGGGCTGAGCAGGTTGATCAGGTCTTCCCGCACGCCGCGACCGGCCGGGGGCGCGGGAAACGGCTTGATCGTGCGCAGCGCGTCCCGCAGCAGCGCCTCCTTGCCCGGCCACCTGCGGTAGATGGTGGCCTTGCCGACACCGGCCCGGGCCGCGATGGCCTCGATCGACAGCGACTCGATGGTGCTGCCCTCGGCCAACATGTCCAGGACCGCGTCGATGATCGCCTCGTCCACGCGGGCGCTCCGCGGTCGCCCTGGCGACCGCGGAGTGCCCGCGGCTGTGGAGGTCATGGCCACCATTGTTTCCGAGTGTTACGCCGAAGCCAACTCTGGCTCTCCAACCGGTGCCGGCTCGGTCTGCGACCGCGCCGTCCGGCCGGGCATCCAGCGCAGCGTCACCACGATCCCGACGGCCGTGATCACCGCGGCCAGCAGCGCCGCGCCGTGCATGGCCGAGACGAACGCGTCGTTCGCGGCACCCAGCACGGCCCGACCGGCCGGGCCGAGGGCGTCGGCCACCCCGTACGCGCCGGAGATCGACTCGCCGGCCGCGGCCCGGATCGGTGCCGGCAGCTCGGCGGTGGCCGGGCCGATCCGGTCCCGGTAGACGGCCGAGAGCACCGAACCCAGGACGGCCACACCGAGCGCACCGGACACCTGCCGGACGGTGTTGCTCACCGCCGACCCGACGCCGGCCCGCTCCCGCGGCAGCGCCGACATGATCGACTCGGTGGCCGGCGGCAGGATGTTCGCCATTCCGGCACCCTGGATGAAGAAGACCAGGCCGAACAACCAGATCGGGGAGTCCGCGTCGATGACGACGAAGGCCAGTTCGGCCAGCACGATCAGCGTGAGGCCGACCGCCGCGACCGCCTTTCCGCCGTACCGGCCGACCATTGCCGCGCTGCGCGGGGCGAAGATCATCTGGGCGGCGGCGAACGGCAGGAACAGCAGGCCGGTCTGCAGCGGGCTGTAGCCGCGGACCAGTTGCAGGTAGAACGAGCTGAAGAACATCACGCCCATCGCGGCGAAGAAGACCAGCCCGATCACCGCCGTGGGCGCGGCGAACCGGGGCAGCCGGAACAGCCGTACGTCCAGCGACGGGTGGTCGATCCGCCGCTCGTACGCGACGAACGCGGCCAGCACGAGGATGCCGCCGACGATCGAGCCCCAGGCCGTGAACCGCTCGAAGCCGTGCTCACCACCGTCGATGATGCCGTACGAGAGGCCGACCAGGCCGATGACCGACAGCAGCACGCCGAGCACGTCGATCCGGCCGGGCCGCGGGTCGCGCGACTCGGGCACCAGCAGCGCCACGGCGACCAGGCCGACGACCACCACCGGAACGTTGACCAGGAAGACCGAGCCCCACCAGTAGTGCTCCAGCAGCGCCCCGCCGAGGACCGGGCCGATCGCCACGCCCAGCCCCACGGCGCCGGACCAGACGCCGATGGCCCGACCCCGTTCGCGGGGGTCGAAGACGTTCGAGATGATCGACAGCGTGACCGGCATGATGGCCGCGCCGCCGAGCCCCATCAGCGCCCGTGCCGCGACCAACTGGCCGGGATTCTGCGCGTACGCCGAGGCCAGCGACGCGAGTCCGAAGATGGCCAACCCGGCCAGCAGGTAGCGCCGGCGCCCGTAGCGGTCGCCCAGTACCCCGAAGCTGAACAGCAGGCCGGCGAAGACCAGCGTGTAGGAGTTGATCGACCACTCCAGCTCGCCCTGGGTGGCGCCGAGCCCGTGTACCGGGTCGGCGAGGGTGCGGAGCGCGACGTTGAGGATGGTGTTGTCGAGGACAACCACCAGCAGGCTGACGACCAGGACCCCCAGGATCGCCCAGCGCCGGGGGTGCCCGGTGTTCTCGTGCGGCTGCATGACCGCTTTCCCCCCAAAGATTCGTTCGATTTCCGATACGGACCAGAGCCGTATCGCAGGAAAGACTAGGTCGGGGCGTGGCGATACGGAACCGTATCGTTTTGTTTTGTGATGGTCGTCTCACGCCGATCGGCACACCGACCCCAGGCGCCCCCAAACTCCATGATCAACTCGTCTTCCAAGAAGTTGGGGCATCCCGCGCGGCCCGACGCCCCGACTTCACGGAAGACGGATTGATCATGACCTGGAGGGACGGACGATGGGACGAACGGCGACGTACGACGAGATAGCCGACTGGTACGAGACCTCGTTCATGACCGACCAGCGCGCGGCCGGCGATCCGCTCGGGATCGCCGCGGCCCTGGAGACCCTGCTCGGACCCGGCTCGGGC
The DNA here is from genome assembly GCF_002285795.1 of Plantactinospora sp. KBS50. Lineage (GTDB taxonomy): Bacteria > Actinomycetota > Actinomycetes > Mycobacteriales > Micromonosporaceae > KBS50. The sequence continues at coordinate 2,543,988 of NZ_CP022961.1, read as the reverse complement.
GGCTGCCTGGAGATCGGGTGCGGCGGCGGGGTGCACGCGGCGCAGGTCCGCGGGCTCGGGCGGACCCCGCTCGGGGTCGACCTGTCCGCGGGCATGCTGCGGTACGCCCGGAGCCGGCTGCCCGCGGTACGCGGCGACGCCACCCGGTTGCCCGTCCGCGACGGCGCACTGCCCGCGGTGATCGCCGTGATGGTGCACACCGACATGCCGGACTATCCGCAGGTGCTGCGCGAGGCCGCCCGGGTGCTGGCCCCGGGCGGCGTGTTCGTGCACGTCGGCGTGCACCCCTGCTTCTGCGGCGGGTTCGCCGACCGGGCCGACCCGGACGCCGTGGTCATCCGGCGCGGCTATCTGGATGCGCACTGGACCACGCAGTCGTGGACGGCCAACGGTGTCCGCGACAAGGTGGGTGCCAGCCACTGGCCGCTGCCCGAACTGCTGGGCGCCGTGCTGGACGCCGGGCTGACGCTTCAGCGCCTCGTCGAGGGCGGCACCCCCACCCCGACCGTGCTCGCCCTGCGCGCCCGCAAGCCGACCTGACCCCGCACCGGCCGCGTGCCGGCCAGCCCCACACAGGCCGCGTGCCGGCCAGCCGCGTGCCGGCCGGCCCCGCACCGGTCGGCCCCGCACCGGCCGGTACGTGGCCGGGCGGCTCAGCGGGAGTCGCCGAGCGGCGCGGCGGCCTGCGCCGCCGGCGTCAGCGGTACGGCCGCGAACTCCTCGGCCAGTTCGGCCTCCCGGCTGACCAGGTCCGGCGCGTCGCCCGGCCGGGTCCGCGGGGTGAGCAGCGACGCCACCGCACCGACCAGCGCCATGACGATGGCCAGCCAGAACACGATCACCAGGCCGTCGTGGAACGGCCCGGAGATCAGGTGCGGGAAGAACTGCCGGCCGGTGAGCGTGTGCGCGTTGGCCGCCGGCAGGGCGCCCAGCAGCGCCGGGCCGAGCAGCGAACCGATCGGGTTGTAGCCGAGGAACGCGGCGAACAGCGTACCCACCGGGGGCAGCGCGGCCACGGCGTGCGCCGCGGGCGCCGGTACGCCCTGGGCGGTGAGCCCGGAGTCGAGGGTCCCCGGCAGCGAGGTCGCGAGACCGGCCACCATCAGGGAGAAGAACACCCCGATCGACAGCACCATCCCGGCGTTCTGGAAGGTGGCGCGCATGCCCGAGGCCGCGCCGCGGAGCCGGGCCGGCACGCTGGACATCACCAGCGACGTGTTGGGCGCGGCGAACAGGCCGCCGCCGAGTCCGTTGAGGAAGACCAGCCCGGCGAAGGTCGGATAGCTGAAGTCGCTGGGGATCAGCAGCAGCCCGGCGAACGATCCGGCCATCACGACCAGCCCGCCGGCGGCGAACAACCGGGCGCCGAAGCGGTCGGAGAGCGCACCGGCCAGCGGTCCGGCCGCGAGGAAGCCGATGGTCAGCGGCAGCAGGTAGATGCCGGCCCAGAGCGGGGTCCGCTCGTAGTCGTACCCGTGCAACGGCAGCCAGATCCCCTGCAACCAGATGATCAGCATGAACTGGAGGCCGCCGCGCGCCACCGAGGCCAGCAGGCTCGCCGCGTTGCCGCTGGCGAACGCGGCGATCCGGAACAGCCCGAGCGGGAACATCGGCTCGGCGACCCGGGACTCGATCAGGCAGAACAGCGCCAGTACGGCGACCCCGCCGATCAGCCCGGCCAGCACCCACGGGTTCGTCCAGCCCATCGTGTGCCCGCCGTACGGCTGGATCCCGTACGTGATGCCGGCCAGCAGCGCGGTGAGCCCGACCGCGAAGGTGAGGTTGCCCCACCAGTCGATCCGGGCCGGGCGCCGCACGCCCGTGTCGCGCAGCGACCGGTACCCCCAGATGGTGCCGAGCAGCCCGATGGGCACGTTGACCCAGAACACGGACCGCCAGTTCCACTCGGCCAGTACCCCGCCGAGCACCAGGCCGATGAACGAGCCGGCGATGCCGGCCACGATGTTGATGCCCAGGGCGGTGCCCCGCTGCCGCGCCGGGAAGACGTCGGTGATGATGGCCGCCGAGTTGGCCATCAGCATCGACCCGCCGACGGCCTGCAACACCCGCCAGCCGATCAGCCAGAGCGCGCCGCCGCCGCCGTCCAGCGGGTCGACGGCCAGCAGGATCGAGGCGGCGGTGAACAGTGCGAAGCCGGCGTTGTAGATCTTCACCCGGCCGTACATGTCGCCGAGCCGGCCCAGCGTGACCACCAGGACCGCGGTGACCAGCATGTAGCCCATCAGCATCCAGAGCAGGTAGCTGACGTTGCCGGGCTCCAGCGGGTTGAGGTGTACGCCGTTGAAGATCGCCGGCAGCGAGATCAGCACGATCGAGGAGTTGATCGTGGCGAGCAGCGTGCCGAGGGTGGTGTTGGACAGCGCCACCCACTTGTAGTGCGGGTGGTCGGTGCCGCCCGCGAGCGCACCGCGGGCACCACCGCGGGTGTCGCCGCGCTCCGGCCGCCCGCCGGACGCCGCTCCCGGCTTCGAAGTCGTGCTCATCCCGTGAGTTCCCCCTCGTCGTCACCGGCCCCCGCCGGGCCCGCCTGTCCTGCGACCGGGCCCGCCTGTCCTGCGACCGGGTCGGCCTGTCCTGCGACCGGGTCGGCCACCGAGCCGGTGAGCCGGTCGGCGATCCGCAGCGACCGGGCCAGTGCCGCCCGGTCCTCGGCCGGCAGCCCGGCCAGCAGACCCCGCAGCCGCTCCGCCCGTGCCCGCCGGCGCGCCCGGATCCGATCCCGCCCGGCCGCCGTGATCCCGACCAGCACCACCCGCCCGTCGGCCGGGTCGCCGGCCCGTTCGGCCAGGGCGTCACGCTCCAGCCGGGACACCAGCTGGGTCATCGCCGGTTGGGTCACGCCCTCGGCGACCGCCAGGTCGGAGAGCCGGTGCGGGCCGAGATCGTCGAGCCGGGACAGCACGGACGCGGCCGTCAGGCTCAGCCCGTCGGGCGAGGTCGCCCGCCGCAGCAGCCGCATGAGCCGCTCGAAGTCACAGACCAGCCGATCGAGATCGGCCTCGGCCGGTTGCTCGCCGGGCGCATCGCCCGAGATGTCCGCCACTCCAGATTTATATCAGCAGCTTATAGAAGCGGCTTATGCATCTGGCCAAACTGTTGCCGGCGCCACAGCCGGTCCGGCGCGACGGCCCGTCAGGACCCGGACCACCGTCGGGCCGGACGGCCCGCCGGGACCCGGACCACGGCCGGGCCGCGCCACCGTCAGGAGCCGGACCACGGGCCGGGCCACCGTCAGGCCGGACCACCTGCCGCCCGCCACTCCCGGGCGAGCAGGGCGTAGACGACCTCGTCGGTCCACTCCCCCTTGACGTACTCGTTCTCCCGCAGGTGTGCCTCGCGCCGCATGCCGAGCCGTTCCAGCACCCGCGCGGACGCGGTGTTGCGGGCATCCAGCCGGCCCACGATCCGGTGCAGGCCGAGCCCGTCGAACCCGAGCCGCAGCATTGCCCGGGCCGCCTCGGTGGCGTACCCCTGGCGGCCGGCGTCCGGGTGCAGGATGTACCCGATCTCGCCCTGCCGGTGCTCGGCGTTGGTCCAGAACAGGAGGACATCCCCGACCAGCCGGCCGGTGGCGCGGACCACGACGGCCAGGTTGAGGGCATCGCCGGCGGCCCGCAACGCCGTGGGCTGCCGCTTGCGCTCCAGCGCGGCCCGGCTGGCCGCGTCGTCCGCCGGCCCCTGGTAGAGGTACCGCGCCACGTCCGGCCGGGAGAGGTAGGCGTGCAGGGCCGCCAGGTCGCCATCCTCGAAGGGGCGCAGGTCCAACCGGTCGGTCCGCACCGGGTAGTCAGGGATCAGCATCCCGGCAGGTTAGGCGCTCCGACCGACATCTCCCACCGACTTCTGCGGCGGCGGTCACCGCCCGGTCGAGACGGGGCGAGAGAGGGCGGCGGGTACGGCCGGGAGCGCCGCTGGGGCGGGCACGGCGGCGGACACCGGGGTCCGCACAGCGGCGGCGGGGCGGGTGATCCGCCAGGTGCCGGGCACGAGCATCGGTACGGCGAGCGCCGCCAGCAGGACACCCGCGCAGACCACCAGGACCGGGTCCACCCCGTACGCGTCGGACAGCGGCCCGGCCAGTGCGTTGCCGACCGGCATCGCCAGGAACGAGGCCAACTGGTCCCAGGACGCGACGCGGCCGAGGGCGGCCCGCGGTACCTGGTCCTGGAGGGTCGTCTCCCAGGCCACCCCGAAGAACGACAGCCCGGCGTACCCGACGAGCCCGCCGGCCATGACCGCGGCCAGGATCCCGGGCCAGACGTAGGCCAGCACCCAGAACGGCATCAGCAGCAGGGCGAGCCAGCCGGCGCCGAGCAGCCGGTGCGGCCGCCAGCGGAGCCCCACGGCCGCGCCGACGACCCCGCCGAGCCCTTCGGCCGAGGCGATCAGACCCACGGCGCTCGCGCCGCCCAACCGCTCGATCGCGACCACCTGTACGAGCACCAGGATCACGCCGTTCGCCACGTGGAACAGCGTTGCCGACAGCACCCCGGACAGCAGCCAGTCCCGGCTGGTGATCTCCCGCCGGCCGGCGGCGAGTTCCCGCAGCATGCCGGTACGCGGGGCGCGCTCGGCACGGACCCGGATGAGCAGCGCGGCCAGCAGGGAGGCCAGGAAGCTGACCGCGTTGACCGCGAAGCCGACCGGTGCGCCGAACACGGCGACCAGTGCGCCGCCGAGCGCCGGGCCGAGGACCGCGCAGCCGGTCTGGGCCAGGCTGAGCGTGGCGTTGGCCGACTGGCGGCGCTCGGCCGGCACCAGCATCGGTTTCAACGCCGTCATCGCCGGGCCGAAGAAGCTGCCGGCGCCGGAGGACACGGCCACGAGCGCGCAGAGCGGGGCCAGTCGGTACGTGCCGGCGGCGAACATCACGGTGATGCCGGCGGTGGCGGCGAACCGCACCAGGTCGGACAGCACCATCACCCGGGTGGGCTGGAGCCGGTCGGCCCAGACGCCGCCGAACAGCACACAGACCAGCATCGACAGCACCGAGGAGGCCATCACCAGGCCGAGCTGCCGGGGTCCGCCGCCGGCGCCGATGACCGCGACGCCGAGGGCGACCGTCTGGAAGCCGGTGCCCAGCCAAGACAGGGTCATCCCGGCGACGAGGAGTCGGAGGTCCGAGGGGCGGGTCATGCCCCGGGACTCTAGTTCATCGTCGAACTATTCACCATCTAATTGTTCGACGTCTGGCAGAATGTGGCCGTGGACGATCAGGAACGGGACGTCGTCGATGCCCACGTGGCCCGCTGGGCGGACCACTGGAAGGACAATCCCGCGTTCGGCGCCGAAACCGAGGGGGCACTAACCCGGATGGGGCACATCCTGCGCCGGATGCACCGGGACCAGGCCGCGGCGTTCACCGACCCGGACTTCACCATCGAGGACTACCGCACGCTGCACGCACTCATGGTCCAGCCGTACCCCACCGAGGCCACCCCGGCACAACTGGCCGAGATCGCCGCCGTCACCCGGGCGGCCATGACCAGCCGGCTGGACCGGCTCGCCGAGGCCGGCCTGATCACCCGGGAGACCTCGGCCACGGACCGACGCCGAGTGCTCGTCCGCCCCACCGCGGCCGGACGGCAGGCCTGGGAACGGCACATCTTCGCGTCGCTGCGCCGCGAGCAGCAGCTCCTGCGGGCGCTGAGCACCGAGGAACTGGTCCAGCTCAACGCGCTGCTGCGCCGGGTGATCCGGTCGTTCGACGAGTGACGCCGGGCCGCGGTGGCCCGCCCGGAACCGAATCCCGGCCGGAACCGTCTCCGCCGGAACCTGCTTCCGGCGGAAACGGCGAGGCGCCCCCGGGTGATCCCGGGGGCGCCAGACGAACCGCCGTGGGTCAGTCGGTCGGGCCGATCCGCTTCGCGAGGTCGACGAAGCCCTGCCACTGCCCCGGACCGAAGGTCAGGATGCCGCCGTCGCGGTCCTTGCTGTCCCGGACCAGGACGACGCCGGGAACATTGTCGGCAACTTCGACACAGTTGCCGCCGTTGGAATTGGAGCGGCTGGACTTCCGCCACCGCGCGGCGGGGATGATGGTCATAGCTTGTTCACCATTTCACTCATCAAGCGCTGCGATTGGTCATGATTCAGCGCTACGGAGCGTACCCCATCCCAGCATTGCACCAGAGACGCCACCTGGACGGGGTCGATAATGGTCCGCCCGGCCAGCTGATCCTCCAGGTAGGCGACGGTGGATCCGTCCGGCATCGTCGCCAGCACGAACGGGCCGGACTGCCCGACGTAGAGGCCGGCGTCGTCCGGCACGACATGAACATAGAGCCGGGACCGCGCGGCGAGGTCGAGCAGATGGACGAGCTGATCCTTCATCAACTCAGCGTCACCACGACGCAACGCCTGGGCGTCCAGAACGAACGTCATCAGCGGTGGCCGGTCACCGTCCCTGATGGTCGCCTGCCGCTGTAGCCGGACGGTCAACTGCTCGGCCGCGGCCGACTCGTCGAGCAGTCCGGCGTCCAGCACGGCCCGCGCGTACGCCTCGGTCTGGAGCAGGCCCGGGACGTACTGCGGCTCATAGGAGCGCAGCGTGACGGCCTCGCGTTCCCGGTCGGCGAACGGCCCGAACCAGTCCGGCGGCGCCGTCTTGCGCGCGTCGCGGGACAGCCCCTGCACGAGATCGCCGGTGTCGAACACTTCGTCCAATCGGCGGGCGGTGTCCGGCATCGGAATCAGCCGGGCCGTCTCGAATTTGGCAATGAGCGAGGTGCTGACGCTGAGTCGTTCGGCCAACTGATCCTGGGTGAGGCCGCCGTGGGTAGCGCGAAGATATTTCAGGATACGCGGCACACCATTGTTACTCATTATTCTCGGTCCTTCTCGGCGGCTACGCGAACTCGGAACAATAGAACCGTGTATGCCGCCTATCTTCCTCGCGCCGGGGGTGGCGGTCCAGGCTGGAATTCAGCGGAACCGCTCGGCGTCGGTCCGGCAACCACCGGAGCGGAACCGCCGGGGCCGCCCCCGGACAACTCGCCCACAACGGGGGCGGCCCCACCAATCCCACGGAGGTACCGCATGCACCAGCACACCCACCTGCCAGCTCCGCCGCCGACCGCGACCCAGGAGCAGGAGCAGACGCAGGATCAGGACCAGTCCCGGGAGCAGGAGGAGCCGGCGTGGCACCGGGTACGCCGGCCGCACTGGAACTGCGCCACCTGCGGCGACCCGTACCCCTGCGCACCCGCACGGACCGCGCTCACCGACCTGTACGCACAGGACCTGCCGGGACTGGCCATGCTGATGGCCTCCGACCTGCACGAGGCCATCAAGGACCTGTGGCGCCTGCACCCCGACGGCCCACCGCAGACCGTGCACGAACTCTTCGACCGGTTCGTCGGCTGGACCCGGCAGCCCGAGCCGCCGTGGCCTCAGCCCACGGCCGCCATGATCTCGTCCGAGACGTCGAAGTTCGCGTAGACGTTCTGCACGTCGTCGCAGTCCTCCAGCACGTCGATCAGCTTGAAGATCTTGCGCGCGCCGTCCTCGTCCAGCGGCACGTTCACGCTGGGGATCAGCGAGGACTCCGCCGACTCGTACTCGATGCCGGCGTCCTGCAACGCCGAACGGACCGCGATCAGGTCACCCGGCTCGCTCACCACCTCGTACGCCTCGTCGAGGTCGTTGACCTCCTCGGCGCCGGCATCCAGCACGGCCATCAGCACGTCGTCCTCGCTCAGCGCGCCCTTCGGGACGATCACCACGCCCTTGCGGGAGAACATGTACGACACCGAACCGGCGTCGGCCAGCGAACCGCCGTTACGGGTCAACGCGGTGCGCACCTCGGTGGCCGCCCGGTTGCGGTTGTCGGTGAGGCACTCGATCAGCAGCGCGACACCGTTCGGCCCGTACCCCTCGTACATGATCGTCTGGTACTCGGCGCCGCCGGCCTCCAGACCGGACCCGCGCTTGACCGCGCGGTCGATGTTGTCGTTCGGGACCGAGTTCTTCTTGGCCTTCTGGATGGCGTCGTAGAGCGTCGGGTTGCCCGCCGGGTCGCCGCCGCCGGTCCGGGCCGCCACCTCGACGTTCTTGATCAGCTTGGCGAACATCTTGCCGCGCTTGGCGTCGATGACCGCCTTCTTGTGCTTGGTCGTCGCCCACTTGGAGTGGCCGGACATCTGCTACCTCCCGTTGCTCCCCGCCGTCTGCCTCGACCGCCCCGCACGACCCGCCAACTCCACGCGGAGATCCCGTCGGTACCGGGGTGGACAGCCGTGGCGGGCAGAAGGCCCTGCCGAACCCGTCGAGTCTATCGAGGCCGGCCCGGGTGGTGTCAGCGACGGTCCGCCGCCGCGGCCAGCGCGTCCCGGACCAGCTCCACGAAGTACGCGTGCACCCGGTGGTCACCGGTGAGTTCGGGGTGGAACGAGGTGGCCATCAGATTGCCCTGCCGGACCGCGACGATCCGGCCGGCGGCCGACCCCTCGGCGACCCGGCCGAGCACCCGCACCCCGTCGGCGACCTGCTCCACCCAGGGCGCCCGGATGAAGACCGCGGAGAACGCCGGACCGGGCATCCCGTCGATCAGCACCGGCAGTTCGAACGAGTCCACCTGCCGGCCGAACGCGTTGCGCCGGACCGTCATGTCGATGCCCGCGAAGCCGCGCTGGTCGGGCCGGCCGTCGAGGACCCGCGCCGCCAGCATGATCATGCCGGCGCACGACCCGTACGCCGGCATGCCGTCACCGATCCGCTTTCGGATCGGTTCGAGCAGCTCGAACGTCTCGGCCAGCTTGCTGATCGTGGTGGACTCCCCGCCGGGGATAACCAGCCCGTCCACCTCGTCCACCTCGGCCGGCCGGCGGACCGGCACGGCCCGCGCGCCGGTCCGCGTCAACGCCCGCACGTGCTCGCGGACGTCACCCTGCAGGGCCAGTACGCCGATGAGCGGCTGGTCCATCCCGCGGTCCCCTCCTCGCCCGCCCGTCACCAACCGCGCTCGGCCAGCCGGTGCGGCTGCGGGACCTCCTCGACGTTGATCCCGACCATCGCCTCGCCCAGTCCACGGGAGACCTTGGCCAGCACGTCCGGGTCGTCGTGGAAGGTGGTGGCCTTCACGATCGCGGCGGCACGCTGCGCCGGGTTGCCGGACTTGAAGATTCCCGAGCCCACGAACACGCCCTCGGCGCCGAGCTGCATCATCATGGCCGCGTCCGCCGGGGTGGCGATGCCGCCCGCGGTGAACAGCACGACCGGCAGCTTGCCGGCCTCGGCCACCTCCTTGACCAGCTCGTACGGCGCCTGGAGTTCCTTGGCGGCGACGTACAGCTCGTCCGGGGACAGCGAGGTGAGCCGGCGGATCTCGGCGCCGATCCTCCGCATGTGCGTGGTGGCGTTGGAGACGTCGCCCGTGCCCGCCTCGCCCTTGGACCGGATCATCGCGGCGCCCTCGGTGATCCGCCGCAGCGCCTCGCCGAGGTTCGTCGCACCGCAGACGAACGGCACGGTGAACGCCCACTTGTCGATGTGGTTGGCGTAGTCGGCCGGGGTGAGCACCTCGGACTCGTCGACGTAGTCGACGCCGAGGGCCTGGAGCACCTGCGCCTCGACGAAGTGCCCGATCCGGGCCTTGGCCATCACCGGGATGGAGACCGCGCTGATGATGCCGTCGATCATGTCCGGGTCGCTCATCCGGGAGACGCCGCCCTGGGCGCGGATGTCGGCCGGCACCCGCTCCAGCGCCATCACGGCGACCGCGCCGGCGTCCTCGGCGATCTTCGCCTGCTCCGGGGTGACCACGTCCATGATCACACCGCCCTTGAGCATCTCGGCCATGCCGCGCTTCACGCGGGCAGTGCCGACCACGGGCGTAGCGGCGGGCTGGGCAGTGCTCTCCGACACGGTGTCCTCACTCTGTCTGCGGGGTTGTGGGGTCCGCGGGTGCGCGGGGTCCGCCGGGGTTGCGGGGTGTGCGGTGGTCACAAGGCGGACCGGAGACGATTTTACGTTCCAGGCCAACGCCGGCCCACGGCCAATCCAGCCCCGGGTGGCCTGCCCTGTGGCGCGGATTACCCCACGGGCCGGCGCACCGCACGCCGCCGGCCCGGGCCGGGTCGGCGGGCGGTCAGCGCACCGGCAGGTCGGGCTGGATGGCCAGGATCGGGTCGTCGATGTCGAAGTAGCCGGGCCACTCGTGCTGGCGGGCCATCCGGAAGAGTCGGACAATCTGCCGATTTCGCGCGAAAAGCGCCCCGCGCACCAGATCGGTATGAACCTGGCGGGCGAGTGCGAGTCGACGGCTCGCGGCGATCACCGCCGCGGCGGCGGGCTCGTCCGGACTCAACCCGGTCAGCCGCAGCTGCCGGGTGAGATCGTTCTCGGCGGCCTCCCGCTCGTCCGGCCCGGCGTCCAGGGCGATCCGCGCCGCCGCGTACAGCTCGGTCGCGTACCGCTCCTCGGCCAGCACGGCGGCGGCCGCCGCCCGGCGCAGCAGGTGGGCGTCCAGGGCCCGGCCGGCGGCGGCGGCCCGGCGGTGCAGCCGGTCCACCCGCGCCGAGGTCCAGGCCAGGTACGCGCCGAGCGCGAACACGACGAGGGCGCCCAGCCACCACCACATGCCCGGCATCGTAGTGTCGCCTCCCCACCCTCGATCCGCCGCCGGCCGCGCCGGCCGCGCCGGCCGCGCCGACCCCCGGCGGTACGCCCGTACCCGGTTCAGCCTGGCATGGTCCAGTCCTCGTCGACGACCCGGCCGTCGGTGGCCTCGATCGCCGTCTCGTACACCTCCACCACCCGGCGGGCCACCACCGGCCAGTCGTACCGGGCGACCACCTCGCCGGCACAGGCCGCCAGCCGGTGCCGCTCCGCCGGATCGTCGAGCAGCTCGGCGAGGGCGGCACTCAGCCCGGCGGCGTCGCCGATCGGAAACAGCCGGCCGACCCGACCACCGTCCAGCACCCGGCGGAACGCGTCCAGCTCGCTGGCAACCACGGTCGTCCCGGCGGCCATCGCCTCGGTGAGGATCATGCCGAACGACTCGCCGCCGGTGTTGGGCGCCACGTACAGGTCGACGCTGCGCAGCATGCGGGCCTTGTCCGGCTCGCTGACCAGGCCCAGGTGGGTGATCCGGTCGCGCAGTTCGGCGGGTACCCCGGCGTACAGCTCGGCGCTGTCGCCCGGGCCGGCGACCAGCAGGCGCAGCCCCGGACGGGACCGGGCGAGCGGGACGAACGCGTCGCGCAGCACCGGGAACCCCTTGCGGGGCTCGGTGAACCGGCCGAGGAAGCCCACCGCACCGCCCGAGCCCGGCCCGACCGGTCCGGGCCAGCCGGGCAGCGGTTGCGCGGAGGCGAACTTGGCCACCGCCACCCCGTTGGGGATCTCCACCGCGCCGCCGTCCAGGTGTTCCACCTGGACCCGCCGGGCCAGCGCGCTCACCGCGATCCGGGCGGTGATCTTTTCCAGCACCACCTGGAGAATGCCCTGGGCCGCGGCGAGCGCCCGGGACCGGGTCATCGCGGTGTGGAAGGTCGCCACCACCGGCCCGCGGGCCGAGAGCACCGCCAGCAGCGAGATGCTCAGCGTCAGCGGCTCGTGCACGTGCAGGACGTCGAAGTCGCCCCGCGCCAGCCAGCGCCGGACCCGGGCGGTGGAGACCGGGCCGAAGGCGATCCGCGCCACCGAGCCGTTGTACGGCAGCGGCACCGCCCGCCCGGCCGGGACCACGTACCCGGGCAGCGCCGCGTCCTCCTCGGCCGGGGCCAGCACGCTGACCTCGTGTCCGAGTCCGATCAGCGCCTCGGCCAGGTCCGTCACGTGGTTCTGCACACCGCCGGGCACGTCGAACGAGTACGGGCACACGATGCCGATCCGCACTGGCCCCTCCCCCGCGGTCTCAGGCCGGGCCGGTTGTCGCCGAGGACCCCGGGACGGCCCGGTTGGCGGGCTGGTCCAGCCACATCCGTTGCAGCATGTGCCAGTCCTCGGGGTGCCGGGCGATGCCGGCGGCGAGTTGGTCGGCGACCCGCTGGGTCAGCACCGTGACCCGCTGGGACAGCGTGCCGTGCTCCGGCCCCGGCGGCTCGATCGGCCCCACCAGGCGCCCGCACGCGGAGTCCGCCTCGTACCACATGTCCGCGGTGTAGAGCGGGGCGCCGGTACGCAGGGCCAGCAACGCCGGACCCGGCGGCATCCGGGTCGGTTGACCGAAGAAGGTCACCGGTACGCCGGTGCGGGACAGGTCCCGGTCGGCCAGCAGCGGCACCACGTACCCCTGGCTCAGCCGTTCGGCCAGCAGCGTGAGCGGCGGCTGCCGCCCGCCGGTCAACGGGATGATCTCCATGCCGAGACCCTCCCGGAACGCGACGAACCGCCGGTACACGCTCTCCGGCTTGAGCCGCTCGGCGACGGTGGCCAGCGGCCAGCCCATCGCGGTGACCCAGGCACCGGCGGCGTCCCAGTTGCCGGCGTGCGGCAGCGCGACCACCACCCCCCGGCCGGCCGCCACCTCGGCCGCCAGCACCTGCTCGCCGTCCAGCCGGAACTGGCGCCGGATCGCCGCCCGGTCGCCGCCGGGCAGCCGGAACGCCTCCAGGAAGTACCGGGCGTACGAGCGCAGCCCGCGACGTACCAGGTCGTCGAGCTCTGCCGGCGGCAGGTCCGGGCCGACGACGCGCCGCAGGTTCTCAGCCAGCCGGCGTACCCCCGGGCCACCCCGGCGGTACGCGCGGTCGGCGGCCACGCCGAACGCGGCGGCGGCGACCGGCCGGGGCAGCACCCGGATCAGCCGCCAACCGGCCAGATAGCCGAGGTCCGCCAGGCTCACGCCCGGAACCTCCCGGTCACGCGTCCGCGCCCAGTTCGGCCTGCCGGTACACGTGCGCGATCCGCTGGCCCACGGTGACCAGCGAGAGCGCGGCCAGCAGCCAGAGCGAGGCGGGCAGCGCCCAGCCGAGGCCCAGGCCGGTGAGCAGACCGCCGACGCCGACGGTGATGAGCCGCTCGGTGCGTTCGGCGACGCCCACGTTGCAGGTCATGCCGAGGCCCTCGGCCCGCGCCTTGACGTACGAGACGAGTTGGCCGAGGACCAGGCAGAGCAGGGCCGCGGCCACCCCGGCGTGGTCGCCCCGGACGGCCAGCAGGTAGGTCACGGAGCCGAACACGGCCCCGTCGCTGACCCGGTCCATGCTCGAATCGAGGAATGCGCCGAACCGGGAACTGCCCTGGCCCCGCAGCCGGGCCATCGTTCCGTCCAGCATGTCGGTGAGGGCGAAGAACGTGACGATCAGCGCGCCGGCCACCAGGTGACCCCGGGCACCGAAGCCCAGGGCACCCACCACACAGCCGATGGTGCCGGTCACGGTCACCGCATTGGGCGTGACGCCCACCGCCAGCAGGCGGCGGGCGAGCGGCTCGACGACGCGGGTCAGGGCACCGCGTACGGACACTTGGAAGATCTTTGCCATGGCGGTCCCACGATAACGGTCGCCATCAGGGACGGATACCGGCGGTGGCCCCCCGAGTTGGGTTCGCGGGGTTGTGTCGGGAAGGTTACGGGTGTGGGATCGACACAAGGAACGTGAGCTACCTCACCACAGAACACTTCGGGTGAACGGCGCGCAACGGGCCGGGGCGAAAATGTCGCCTTCGGGTCACCCGGGCCGCTCCCGCAGCGCGGCGGTCGTCACCCAAGCGAGGGAGGTGCGCCCGATGGCGCAGAAGAGTCAGGAGAAGGGGCTCACCGGCGCGCCGGTGGTGACCGGCCCCGACAGGGTCCGCAACGTGGTGCTCGTCGGGCACTCCGGAGCCGGCAAGACCACCCTGGTGGAGGCGCTGCTCACGGCGACCGGCACGATCTCCCGGGCCGGCACCGTCACCGACGGCACCACGACCTGCGACAACGACCCGGCCGCCATCCGGGCGCAGCGGTCGGTCGCGCTGGCCTGCGCCCCGCTGCTGCACCGGGACGTCAAGGTCAACCTGCTGGACACCCCCGGGTACGCCGACTTCGTGGGCGAACTGCGCGCCGGGCTGCGCGCGGCCGACGCCGCGCTGTTCGTGGTCTCCGCCGTCGACGGCATGGACGCGGCCACGGCGGCGCTGTGGGAGGAGTGCGCGGCCGTCGACATGCCCCGGGCGGTGGCGGTCACCCGGCTCGATCACCAGCGGGCCGAGTTCGACGAGACGGTGGCGCTGTGCCAGCGGGTCTTCGGCGACAACGTCCTGCCGCTGTACCTGCCCATGCTGGCCGACGACGGCGTCTCGACGGTCGGCCTGCTCGGCCTGATCACCCGGCGGGTCTTCGACTACACCGACGGGCTGCCGGCCGCGGTCCGCGACCCCGACCCGGAGCACCTGCCGGCGATCACCGAGGCGCGAAACGAACTGATCGAGGGCGTCATCGCCGAGAGCGAGGACGAGACCCTGATGGACCGCTACCTCGCCGGGGAGCAGATCGAGGTCGAGGTGCTCGTGGCCGACCTGGAGAAGGCGGTGGCACGGGGGCACTTCTACCCGGTGGTGCCGGTCTGCGCCGAGACCGGCGTGGGCGTCGACGCCCTGCTGGAGGTGCTGACCTCCGCCTTCCCCGCGCCGCCGGAGCACGCCCTGCCGGCGGTCACCGGCGTGGACGGCAGCCCGCGTCCGCCGCTGACCTGCGACCCGGCCGGCCCGCTGGTGGCCGAGGTGGTCAAGACCACGATCGACCGGCACGTCGGCCGGGTGTCCCTGGTCCGGGTCTTCTCCGGCACGCTGCGCCCGGACCAGACCGTGCACGTCGCCGGGCACGGCATGGCCGAGCGGGGGCATCCGGACCACGACGCCGACGAACGGGCCGGGCACCTGTACAGCCCGCTCGGCGCCGCGCTGCGCGAGGTGACCGAGTGCGTGGCCGGCGACATCTGCGCGATCACCAAATCCGGCACCGCGGAGACCGGCGACACCATCTCGGCCAAGGACGACCCGCTGCTCATCGAGCCGTGGGAGATGCCCGAGCCGCTGCTGCCGGTGGCCATCGTGGCGCGCAGCCGCGCCGACGAGGACGCGCTGGCCAAGAACCTGGCCCGGCTGGTGGCCGGCGACCCCACGCTGCGGCTGGAGCGCAACCCGGAGACCCACCAGCTCGTGCTCTGGTGCATGGGCGAGGCACACGCCGACGTGGTCCTGGACCGGCTGCGCAGCGGCGGCGTGGACCTGGAGACCGAACCGGTGCGGGTGGCGCTGCGGGAGACCTTCGCGCTGACCTCGAAGGGCCACGGCCGGCACGTGAAGCAGTCCGGCGGGCACGGCCAGTACGCCGTCTGCGACATCGAGGTGGAGCCGCTGCCCCGCGGGTCCGGGTTCGAGTTCGCCGACCGGGTCGTCGGCGGCGCGGTGCCGCACAACTACATCCCCTCGGTGGAGAAGGGCGTCCGGGCGCAGATGGAGGGCGGCATCGTCGCCGGCTACCCGATGGTCGACCTGCGGATCACCCTGGTGGACGGCAAGGCGCACAGCGTCGACTCCTCCGACGCGGCGTTCCAGACCGCCGGCTCGCTGGCGCTGCGGGACGCGGCCGAGAAGGGCCAGGTCACCCTGCTGGAGCCGGTGGACGAGGTGCTGGTCACGGTGCCCGAGGAGTTCGTCGGCACGGTGATGAGCGACATGGCCGGGCGACGCGGCCGGGTGCTGGGCACCGAGGCCGACCCGGACGCCCCGGACCGGGCGCTGATCCGCGCCGAGGTGCCGGCCACCGAGCTGGTCCGGTACGCGGTCGAGCTGCGCTCGATGACCTCCGGCACGGGCAGCTTCCGCCGCTCGTTCGCCCGGCACGACCCGATGCCGCAGCACCTGGCCGAAAACGTACGCAAGGAACACGCCGCCCGCACCGGTCACTAGCCGGTGGCGCCACCGGGCAGCGTCGCTGGGCGGCGACACCGGGCAGCGTCGCTGGGCGGCGACACCGGGCAGCGTCGCTGGGCGGCGACACCGGGCAGCGTCGCTGGGCGGCGACACCGGGCAGCGTCGCTGGGCGGCGACACCGGGCAGCGACACCGGGCAGCGGCAGGGCGCGCGGTGACGGGGTCACGAGCCACCCGGCCGGGCTGGCCTGACCGGCCAAGCTGGCGGGCTGGCGGGCTGGCGGGCTGACGGGCTGACGGGCTGGGCGGGCTGGACGGGCTGACGGGCTGGCTGCCGGGCGGGTCGCGGGCGCGGACCGAACACATCTTTTGCGGCTATGCCCGAGAGTCATTTTTATGACTCTCGGGCATAGCCGCAAAAGGTCTTGTCGCTCTCAGCGAGGTCACTGCCCGTCACGGTCGGACCGGGCCGGACGGTGCCGGCGGGGTCGGACGCTGCCAGGCCGAGCGGCGCCGGGCCGGACGCTGCCGGCGGGGTCGGACGCTGCCAGGCCGAGCGGTGCCAGGCCGGACGCTGCTGGGCGGTGCCGCGCCGGGCAGTGCCGGGCCGGGCAGTGCCGGGCCGGGCGGTGCTGGGCAGTGCCGGGCCGGGCAGTGCCAGACCGGACGGCGTCAGGCCGCGGACCAGGCGCCGGCCAGCAGGTCCCGGGTGTCGGCCAGCAACTGCGGCAACACCTTCGTGTGACCGATCACCGGCATGAAGTTGGCGTCCCCGCCCCACCGCGGCACCACGTGCTGGTGCAGGTGGGCGGCGATGCCGGCGCCGGCCACCCCACCCTGGTTCATCCCGATGTTGAACCCGTGCGGCCCGCTGACCGTGCGGATCACCCGCATCGCGCGCTGGGTGAAGGTGGCCAGCTCGGTGGTCTCCTCGGCGGTCAGCTCCGGGTAGTCGGCCACGTGCCGGTACGGGCAGATCAGCAGGTGGCCGGGGTTGTACGGATAGAGGTTGAGCACGGCGTACACCGACTGCCCGCGGCTGACCACGAGGCTGTCCCCGGCGCTGGCACCGGGCGCCCGGCAGAACGGGCAGCCGGTCGGCTTCTCGTACCCTCGGCGGGCTTGTCCTCGCCGGTCAGGTAGGTCATCCGGTGCGGAGTCCAGAGGCGCTGTAGTCCGTCCGGCTCGCCGGTGGCATGGAACGAGGGCTCGTCGGATCCCTGTGCTGCGCTCACCGGCCGATCTTAGAGGGTGCCGGATGCACCCCGCCCCGCAGCGCGTGCCCGCGTCCCGCCCCAGCGCGTACCCGGGCCGCGCGCAGGTCAGGTGAAAAGGGTTCATTGATCAAGCGACATGTTGACGGAGATAATTTTCGCTTCACTTCCCCACCCCTGGAGGTAGTTCCACATGCTTCGACGTCTTCGACATGCCGCCCTCGCCCTGACCATGGCCCTGACCAGCACCCTGGTCGGGGTGGTGGGCACGGCCGCGCCGGCGCACGCCGACGGCTGTTACACCTGGGGCCGGAGCCTGTCCTCCGGCGCCACCGGCGACGATGTCCGCCAACTGCAGATCCGGGTCGCCGGCTACCCCGGCTACAACACCGTGCTCGCGCTGGACGGCTCATTCGGACCGGCCACCACCGCCGCGGTCAAACGGTTCCAGTCCGCCTACGGCCTGACCGTGGACGGCATCGCCGGACCGCAGACCTTCAGCAAGATCTACGCGTTGCAGGGCAACGACTGCACGCCGGCCAACTTCAGCTACGCCGAGCTGAACCAGTGCAACAGCACCTGGTCCGGTGGCGCCGTCTCGGCCGCAACGGCGAAGGCGAACGCGCTGGTGGCGATGTGGAAGCTACAGGCCATGCGGCACGCCCTCGGCGACCAGCCGATCCGGATCACCAGCGGATTCCGGAGCGTGTCCTGCAACAACGCGGCGGGCGGCATCTCCAACAGCCGGCACCTCTACGGTGACGGGGTGGACATGGGCGCCAGCCCGCACAGCCTCTGCACGCTGGCCAAGGAGGCCCGCTACCACGGCTTCACCGAACTGCTCGGCCCGGGCTACAGCGGCCACAACGACCACGTACACGTCGGCATGCAGCCGTTCCACTACTGGTACGCCTCGACCTGCGGGATCTGAGCCCGTACGGCCGCCGGGGTGCGCGTCCCGCGCGCCCCGGCGGTCCGGGTCAGGATGCCCGGGCGGGGTCAGGACGCCTGGGCGGCCGGCTCGGGCTCGGCGGACGGACCGGTGTTGGTCCGGGACCGCACCACCTCGACCACGTGCGCCACGGCCTCGGCCAGCGGTACGCCGTTGCGCTGGGAGCCGTCCCGGTAGCGGAACGACACCGCCCCGGCGGCCACGTCGGAGTCGCCGGCGATCGCCATGAACGGCACCTTCTGCTGCTGGGCGGTGCGGATCTTCTTCTGCATCCGGTCGTCCGAGGTGTCCACCTCGGCCCGGATCCCCTCGGCCCGCAGCAGCCGGACGAACTCGTCCAGATGTCCGGTGTGCTCGTCCCGGATCGGGATGCCCACCACCTGCACCGGCGACAGCCAGGCCGGGAACGCCCCCGCGTAGTGCTCGGTGAGCACGCCGAAGAACCGCTCGATCGACCCGAACAGCGCCCGGTGGATCATCACGGGCCGCTGCCGGCTGCCGTCCGCGGCCTGGTACTCCAGGTCGAACCGCTTCGGGAAGTTGAAATCGACCTGGATGGTGGACATCTGCCAGGTCCGGCCGATGGCGTCCCGGGCCTGCACGGAGATCTTCGGGCCGTAGAAGGCCGCGCCGCCCGGGTCGGGCACCAGTTCCAGCCCGGACTCGTCGGCCGCGGACTGCAACGCCGCGGTGGCCGCCGCCCAGTCCTCGTCCGAGCCGATGAACTTGGGCGAGTCGTCCCGGGTGGACAGCTCCAGGTAGAAGTCGTCCAGGCCGTAGTCGCCGAGCAGGTTCAGCACGAACCGCAGCAGCGAGGTCAGCTCGCCGGCCATCTGCTCCCGGGTGCAGTAGATGTGCGAGTCGTCCATGGTCAGCCCGCGCACCCGGGTCAGGCCGTGCACCACGCCGGACTTCTCGTACCGGTACACCGCTCCGAACTCGAACAGCCGCAGCGGCAGCTCGCGGTAGGACCGCCCGCGCGCCCGGAAGATCAGGCAGTGCATCGGGCAGTTCATCGCCTTGAGGTAGTACTCCGAACCCTCAAGCTGCATGGGCGGAAACATGGTGTCCGCGTAGTACGGCAGGTGGCCGGAGGTCTCGAACAGCTGCCCCTTGCTGATGTGGGGCGTGTTGACGAACTGGTAGCCGGCCTGCTCGTGCTTCATCCGGGAGTAGTTCTCCAGCTCCCGCCGGATGATCCCGCCCTTGGGGTGGAAGACCGCGAGCCCGGAGCCGATCTCGTCGGGGAAGCTGAACAGGTCCAGCTCCGCGCCGAGCTTGCGGTGGTCGCGCCGGGCGGCCTCGTCGAGCAGCCGCAGGTACGCCTTCAGCGCGTCCCGGGTCGGCCACGCCGTGCCGTACACCCGTTGCAACTGCGGGTTGCGCTCGCTGCCCCGCCAGTACGCCGCGGCCGAGCGCATCAGCTTGAAGGCGCCGATCAGCCGGGTGTTCGGCAGGTGTGGTCCCCGGCACAGGTCCGACCAGCAGACCTTGTCCTCGTTCGCGGCCAGGTTGTCGTAGATGGTCAGCTCGCCGCCGCCGACCTCCATCACCTCGGACGAGTCCAGGCCCTCGCCCTTGACGTCGACCAGTTCCAGCTTGTACGGCTCGCCGGCCAGCTCGGCGCGGGCCTGCGCGACGCCGTCGAAGCGCCGCCGCCGGAACCGCTGCCCCGACTTGATGATCTCCTGCATCCGCTTCTCCAGCCGGTCGAGGTCCTCCGGCTGGAACGGCTTGGGCACGTCGAAGTCGTAGTAGAAGCCGTTCTCGATGGGCGGCCCGATGCCGAGCTTGGCCTCGGGGAAGATGTCCTGCACCGCCTGGGCCAGCACGTGCGCCGTCGAGTGCCGCAGCACGGTCAGCCCGTCCGGCGAGTCGAGCGGCACCGGCTCGACAGCGGTGTCCGCGTCCGGCGTCCACTCCAGGTCGCGCAGCCGGCCGGCGTCCGGACCCGCGGTCTCGCGGACCACGGCGATGGCCCGCGGACCGCTGCTCGGCAGGCCAGCGGCCGCCACGGCGGCGGCGGCCGTCGTCCCGGCCGGCACGGCGATGGGCTCCATCGGCGGGACGGCGGCGGACTGGGCTGCGGACACGGGTACTCCTCGATCGTCGGGACGGACCGGACGACCCGCCCGGCTCCCTGCGATGCTAGTCGCCGGCTCCGGCGCAGCCCGCGCAAGGGACACGCGTCCCACCCCTCGCCGCCACCGGCCGGCGTTGATCAAGGCGGGGGCGGCCACCGGACGGCGCCGGCCGGGGCGGCACCGCCTCGATCAACGCGGGCGGCGCGGGGCGATGATCAGCCCCAGCACGATCCCGGCCACCAGGGCCGGACCGTGGATGTCCCGGATCAGCGCCAGCGCCGCCCCGGCCGCCAGGCCGAGCAGGGCGAAGATCCGCAAGCCGACCGACCGGCCGGGCGCCCGGCGCAGCACGTAGCCGAACAGGCCACCGAGCAGGCCGAGCACGGCGATCGAGTTTCCGGCGCCCGCGGGCTGCCAGGACAGCGCGGCCACCTCCCCGGCGGCCGCACCGCCGAGGTAGAGCAGCAGCCAGCGGGCACCGCCGAACAGCCGCTCCGCCGGCAGCCCGACCAGCAGCAGGACGAGCAGGTTGAGCGGAGCCTGCCAGAGCGGGTCCTGCACCAGCAGTTCGGTGCCGAACTGCCACCAGCGTCCGCTGGACAGCGTGTCGGCGTGCCGGGCGAACCGGTCCAGCAGGTCCGGCCGGAGCAGTTGCCAGACCGCGAACCCGGCGGTGACCGCGAACACCAGCAGGGTGATCGGGCGCGGCCGGCGCCACTCCGAGGCGAGCGCGCCGGGGATCCCGCCGCGGGAGCGACCGAGCGGACTCGGCGCCACCCGGACCAGCACCTGGATGCCGGCGGTCATCAACACCGCGGCAGCGCCGAGGCCGATCCATGTACCCGTGTCCATCAGTCCCTCTCCGCGTACCCCGCCCGGCCCGCCCGCCGTTCCCCGGCCGGACCCGGTCGAAAGACCCCGACCGGACCCGGTCGGCTCAGTTCTCGACCGCCTCGGCCACGGCCCGCCGGACCTCGGCCGGGTCCACCCGGTCCAGGCCCCGCGACCGCATCATCGCCAACACCTCGTCGGTGATCTCGTCGACACTCCGCCCGGCCGACTGCTGGATGATCCGGTTGGCCTCGCGGTTGATGTCCCGCAGGTGTCCCCCGGTCACCCGGCCGAGCAGGCTACCGAGCCGCGGCGTGCCGCTCATCCGCATGTTGAACTCCATGGTCCGATCCTCCGCTCTCCCGCTCGACCACGGCACGAGGACGTGTCGCGGCCGAGGCCACGCTGGCCTGCCACCGCCACAGCACCGGCGGCAGCAGCAGCTCGACGAAGGTCGCCGCGAACAGTACCGGATGCGGCCGACCCATCTCCATAGTGGACAACAGCCGGGCAAGCCCGCTGGCGAACATCACCGCCAGCGCCGCCCGGAACGGCACCGCCGCCCGGTCGATCCGGGGCACGAGGGTGAGCAGGAACACCCCGTACGCCAGCCAGTAGACGGCCATGAACCGCACCTCGCTGTCCACGGTGGAGTTCGTGTGCTCCGGCACCAGCATCCCGTCCGGCCCGCCGGTGACGGCCAGCAGCCCGGTGACGATCGGCAGGATGCCGAAGATCAGGACGATCGCCTGCAGTGTCCGCTTGCTCATCGATGGCCTCCCTCGGGCCGCTCGTCCGCGACCGGACGGCGGGCCAGGTACCGGGTCAGGTAGTCGGAACAGCCCTGGAAGTCGTCCGGCCGGTGCAGGGCGGTCCAGCCGGGCGGCAGGGGCAGGTGGTCCGAGCGCACCGACGGCCGGCCGTCGGTGTCCAGCACCACCCGGAAGGTGGCGGTCGGGTCGTCGAACTGGTCGATGACGATCACGCCGCGGCTCCGGCCAGCGTCGCCACGTCCGCGATCAGCGCCTCCACCGGCGGCAGCGCCAGCACCCGCCGCCGCACCGCGCGGGCCGCCTCGCGGTACGAGGGCGTGCTCAACACCCGTGCGCAGGCGGCGGTCAACCGGTCCGGTCGCAGCCCGGTCGCCGGCAGCGTCGCCGCCACGCCGAGCCGGGCCAGCCGGTCCGCGTGGTACGGCTCGTCGCCGATCACCGGCACGGCCACCATGGGCGTACCGGCCCGCAGCCCCTCCCGGACGCTGCCGAAGCCGGCGTGCGTGAGGAACAGGTCGGCGGTCTCCAGCAGCAGCGGCTGGGGCACCCGGTCGACCACCCGGACGTGCTCGGACGGGGCGCTCAGCGCGGGCGCGGTGCTGCCGGCCGCCACCACGGCCACGCAGTCCAGCTTGGCCAGCGCCGCCAGCACGGTGGACGCGAGCGGCTGCATCTTCCAGTCCAGGCCCGGGACCACGGAACCGAACGCCGCGTACACCAGCGGACGGTCCGCCGGCAGCTCGGCCACCCACTCGGGCAGCCGCTCGCCGACCCGGCCGGGCTGCGCCTGCCGGTAGCGGCGCAGGGTGTCCGGCGTCCGGTAGTCGTCGTACCCGGGCGGGGTGAACGCGGCCAGCATGTGCCGGTACGGGTCCGGGTTGTCCACGGCCGGCAGGCCGTACCGGTCGCGCAGCCGCCGCAGCGGCGCGCGGACGGCCGAGGCGTCGAGCAGGTGGGTGCAGCCGGAGGCGACCGCCACGTGCGGGAGGCCGGCCCGCTCCGCCGCGAGGTAGCCACCGAACTCCTCGGCGACCCGCAGCAGCACGTCCGGCCGCCAGCTACCGATCAACCGTTGCAGGTCCGCCGCGGCGCGCAGCGCGGGCTCCCCGAGGAAGACCCGCTCGACAAGCGTCGTGGTGTAGTCCCGGTGCGCCCCGAAGGCGAGCTGCCGGCCGATCGCCTCGGCGGTGCCCGGGTCGGTCGTCCAGTCCACTCCGACGGCCGCGAACGGCAGCCCGTGCGCGGCCACCTCCGCACCGAGGCCCACGGGAGCGGCGATCAGCACCTCGTCGCCCCGCGCCCGCGCGATGTGCGCGATCGGGGCGAGGGTTCGCAGGTGCGACGTCGCGTCGATGGTGGAGATCAGGATCCGCACGCCGGTGCTTCCCTCCCCTGGATCGTCGCTGTCGTTGTCGTTGCCGCTGTTGCTGTCATCGTCGCTGTGGCTGCCGCTGTCATCGTGGCTGCCGCTGCCGCTGTCATCGTCGCTGTGGCTGCCGCTGTTGCTGCCGCCGCGACGGGCCGGGCCGGTACCGGCACCATCGGCACCCCCGGCCAGCGCCGAACCGGGCGGGGACCGCCGGACCGGACCGGTTCGACGGCGCCGACGCCGTTCTCCCGGGCCAGCAGGGCCTCGTTGAGGGCGACGCCGGCCGCGCGGGCGGCCGCCTCCAGCTCGACGATGCCGGCCGGCTGGTGGGCCGGGCAGCGCGCCGCGAAGGCCGCGAACAGCCGGTCCCGCCGGCCCAGCCAGGCCAGGTCGTCCCCGACCGCGGCGGCCGGCAGGACCGCGCCGGGCACCGCCGGGGCGTACCGGTGCAGGACCTGGCCGATCGCGGCCAGTGGGGGCGGTCGGAGCCGGCCACCGGCCCGGTCCCGCCCGGACCTGTGCCGGCCGGACCTGCGCCGGGCGGGTCGGTGCTGGGCGGGTCGGTGCCGGGCGGGCCGACCCGGAGCGGCAGGTGGCGCCAGGTGGCCTCGGCGACCCCGGCCCGGTCCACCGCCGCGGTCAGCACCGCGCCCAGGTCCCGGATCAGCCCCGCCTCGTCCGGCTCGACCAGCTCGACCCCGCAGGTCCGACCGATCTCGTCCAGGTAGCCGACCAGCAGCACGGCGTGCCGCAGCAGGCCGATGGTGGCGAACACGGCGCGGGCACCCAGGTCGGCGACCTCGGTGAACCGGCGCCAGCCCGTCGCCCGGCCGGCCGTCAGGTCCAGGTACGTGCGCAGCGGTGCCGGCAGGTAGTACTCCAGGGTGCGCCGTTGCAGGTAGACCCGGGCGGTGCCGGCGCCCTGGCGCAGGGTGCGGCGCAGGATCGACGCCGGTTCCTCGACGACCTCGTGCAGCGGCGGCTCGCCACCGTCGCACCAGGCGATCGCGCCGCCCGCGGCCCGGATCCGCAGCCCCAGGTCGGTGTCCTCGCCGAAGCGCGGGTAGCGGCCCGCGTCGAACGGCGGACCCGGCAGGGCGTCCCGCCGGTAGCCGGCGTTCGCGGTCACCAGCGTCGCCGCCCGCCCCGGCCCCGACGGCCGGGCGTCGAAGCCCCGGTCATGCTCCAGGTACGCCGTCACCGGACCCAACGCGACGGTCCGGACCGGAGCGGCCACCGCGGTCACGCCGGGCTGGTGCAGTGCCGCGGCCATCCGCGCGGCCCAGTCCGGCGGCACCACCAGGTCGTCGTCGACGAAGAGCACGGTGTCGTGCCGGGCCGCCGCCACGCCGTCGTTGCGGGCACCGGACACGCCGGTGGCGGCCGAGTGCAGGATCCGCAGGCCCGGACCCTCGGCCACCGGGACCGGCGTACCGCCGGCCCCGTTCACCACCAGGATCACCTCGGAGTCGGTCCCGCACCGCTGCGCCGCGACGACCGCCGACCGTACGCTGCGGACCAGCGTCGGGCTGCGCAGCACGGTGGGCACGACCACGCTGACCGGCACGCCGGCCACCTACCCAACCACCCGGGAGACGAACGCCCGCACCGCGACGCCGCCGACGACGACCGTGCCGCCGCCGAGGGCCAGCAGGAACGCCCAGACCGGCAGGTGCGGCAACTGCGGGGTGAGCGTCGCGCGCAGCCCCTCGCTCATGTAGACCACCGGGTTGAACAGGACGGCGATCTGCAGCCACGGCAGCCGGCTCAGCGTCGACCACGAGTAGTAGACGCAGCCCAGCATGGTCAGCGGGGTGACCACCACGGCGAAGAACTGCTGGGCGCGCTTGATGTCCACGAGCGTGCCCAGCAGCAGCCCGGTGGCCGAGCCGAGCAGGCACGACAGCAGCACCACGGTGACGAACAGCGGCCAGTGGTAGACGTGCACGTACGGCGCCTGTCCCTTGGCGTGCACCACCAGCACGATCGGGAAGACCAGCAGGCCGGCCAGGAACGCCTGGATCGCCCCGGAGACGATCTTCTGCACGCCCAGCATCCAGATCGGCAGCGGGGCCATCGCCCGGTCCTCGATCTCCTTGTTGTAGGAGAACTCCAGC
Source organism: Plantactinospora sp. KBS50 (assembly GCF_002285795.1). GTDB lineage: Bacteria > Actinomycetota > Actinomycetes > Mycobacteriales > Micromonosporaceae > KBS50. The sequence goes on along the minus strand of NZ_CP022961.1, from coordinate 2,518,827 downwards.
AGCAGCGGCATGGTCACCGCCATGATCCCCTGGATGGCGATGGTGATGGCCACCAGGCCCGGCACCAGGATGGTGCTGAACCCGCGGCCGTCCAGCCCGGGAGCGCCGGCCAGCCCGATCTTCGGCATCACGTAGGTGAAGACGAAGGTGAAGGCCAGCGGCTGCATGACGGCCCGGACCAGCAGCGAGCCGAACTGCCCGCGCAGCACGCGCAGGTCCCGGGCCAGCAGGGCACCGAAGGTGTGCAGTCCGATCCGCCGCGTACTCAGGTTCGCGTGCGGCAGCGCGATCAGGGTCATTGCCGGTACTCCCGTCCGGTGAGGTTGAGGAAGGCGGTCTCCAGGCTCGGCCGGAGCGTGCTGACGTCCTGGATGGACAGACCCTGGTCCGCGCCGGCCGCGGCCAGCTCGCCCACCAGCCCGGTGGTCCGGGTCGCGTGCACCCGCATCCGGTTGCCCTCGACCTCGACCCTGGTCACGTCGTTGATCTTGCTGGCGATCTCCGCCACCGGGGTCGCGTCACCGGTGAAGACCACAGTGGTCACCGCCTCCGCGCCGGCCGCGTTCTTGATCTCGTCGATGCCGCCGTCGGCGACCACCCGGCCGTGGTCGATGATCGCGATCCGCTGGCACAGCGACTCGGCCTCTTCGAGGTGGTGCGTGGTGAGCAGCACGGTCTGCCCCTCGGCGTGCAGTTGCCGCAGCAGCTCCCACAGGTGCAGCCGGGTCTGCGGGTCGACCCCGGCCGACGGCTCGTCCAGCACCAGCACCTCCGGCCGGTGCATGATGGCCCGGCAGATCATCGCCCGCCGTGCCTGCCCACCGGAGACCTCGTCCAGCGACGCCTTCGCCTTGTCGGCGATGTCGAACTGGGTCAGCAGCTCCATCCCGCGCTGGCGGGCCTCCCGGCGCCCCATCCCGAAGTACCGGCCGCGGAACTCAAGGTTCTCCAGCACCGAGATCTGCCGGTCCATGGTGTTGCGCTGGGTCACCACCGCCACCCGCCGGCGGACCTCGACCGGGCGGGCCAGCACGTCGATGCCGGCCACCGTCGCCGAACCGCCGGTCGGGCGGATCCGGGTCGTCAGCATGCCGATCGTGGTGGATTTGCCGGCGCCGTTCGGGCCGAGCAGCCCGAAGAACTCCCCCTCGGCGACCGACAGGTCGATGCCGTCCACGGCCTTGATCGTGTGCGGCCCGTACTGGTATTCCTTGCGTAGACCGGTTGTGGTGATCGCGGGTCGCGTCATCATCGGCTCCTTTGTGACGGCTGTCGGTATCGACGATCGCGGGTACCCGGCTAGCGCGACTCGACGATGGCTGGAGGGTGCGGCGGCACCGCGATCTCGTGCCCCTCGGCCCGGATCCGCTCCGCCGCCGCCACCACCGAACGCCTGTCGGCCTCGCCCGGTCCGGGCCGGGCCGGCAGCAGCGCCAGCACCTCGCTCCGGCCGGCCGCCACCGCCGGATGCCGGCGGGCGGCGACCGCGAGCGCCTGGCCCGGGCTCGCGTCCACCAGCAGCAGGTCCCGCTCGGCCAGCCGGGCGTCCAGGGTCGGCCAGAACAGCACCGGTTCGACCGCGTGCCCGGCCCAGAACTCCGGCCGGGCCGCCAGCTCCGCGGTCAGCCGGGAGGTGGTGTACGCGGAATACACCGGCAGCCGCGGTGGCGCCAGCGGGAGCCGGCGGAGCACCGGAAGCGAGCCGGCCACCAGATCCGCCGCGGCCGGACTGTGGAACGCCACCGAGCAGCCGATCCGCTGGCAGACGTACCCGGCCGCGCGCAGTCGCTCCGCCGCCTCGGCCAGCGGGCCGTCCAGACCCGCCAGCACCGTCTGCCGGGGCGCGTTCACCGCGCCCACCGCCACCTCCGGACCCAGGTACGGGGTGACCTGCGCGACGCTCGCGGCCACCGCGAGCATGCCGCCCGGCGGGGCGTCGACGGAACCGACCACCCGGTTGCGGAGCAGTTCCACCGCGTCGGCCGTCTCGAACACCCCGGCCAGGGTCGCCGCGGCGATCTCGCCCACGCTGTGCCCCACCAGCGCGGCCGGCCGGACACCCCAGCCGCACACCATCCGGCCGAGCGCCAGGTTCACGGCGAACAGCAGCGGCTGCGCCCGACCCACCGCGTCGATCGGCACCACCGGCCGCTCGGCCAGCCAGTCGGCACGCAACGCCGGGCCCTCGGCGCCGAAGCACCGGAAGACCTCGTCCATCGTGTCGGTGAAGACCGGGTCGGCGTCGTACAGGCCGGCCGCCATCCGTACCCGTTGGGCGCCCTGGCCGGCGAAGAGCAGCGCGACCGGCCGCGGGGCGCCGGTGCCCGGCGTGGCCGCGCCGGAGGGCGCCGCGCCGGGCCGGCGGTCGCCGGGCGCGCGGTCGCCGGGCGCGCGGTCACGGGCCGTGCGGTCACGGGCCGCCCGGTCGCCGCTCGCCCGGTCGTGGTGCCTGGTCGTGGTGCCGCTGGTCATGCTTCCCCCTGGCTGCCGCCGGTCGACCCGCCCACGCTGGCCGGCCGCCTTCGAGCCCGGCTCGACGGGCGGTCGCGGACCCGGGCGGGGGCGCCCCGGCCAGCCCCTCGGTCGGTCCTCGTCCGGCGGTCGAGCCGGGACCGCCACCGTGGGCAAGGCGCGATCCGCCGAGTCCGGTGCGCCGGGCACCCCCGGGCCCTGCCCCGGCGGCGGCCCGGCCACCGGCCACTGCCGGGCGCCGCCTGGGCCACGAGCCGGGCGGCGCCCGCTGGCGGGGCCGGCGGTACCCGCCGGCGTCGCTGACGGTGCCGGCTGGCGGGGCGAGCGTGCCCGGTGCGGACGAGGGGCTGCTGGTGAGGTTCGAGGACATCTACATCGCCGGGTGCGGCAGTTGGCTGCCGCCCGCGGTCAGCGCCGAGCAGGCGGCCGCGGACGGGCTCTGCGACGCGGCCCTGGCCGCGCAGAACGCGATGGACGCGGTCACCGTCTCCGCCGATCTCGCCGGGCCCGAACTGGCGGTCCGGGCCGCCCGGGCGGCCCTCGCCGACGCCGGCGCGGCCGGCGAGACGGTGGAGCTGCTGCTGCACAGCGCGCTCTACTACCAGGGCCACGACATGTGGGCACCGGCCTCGTACGTGGCACGGGAGACCGTCGGGGACCGCTGCCCGGCGATCGACATCCGGCAGACCTCCAACGGCGGGATGGCCAGCCTGGCGCTGGCCGCGAGCTTCCTGTCCACCCGGCCGGCCGGCGACTCGGCGCTGCTGACCTGCGGCGACCGGTTCTGCCCGCCCGGCATCGACCGGTGGCGCAGCGACCCGGGCACCGTCTTCGCCGACGGTGGCGCCGCGGTCGTGGCGAGCCGGGGCGGCGGATTCGCCCGGCTGCGCAGCCTGGTGCTGCACAGCGACAGCTCGCTGGAGGCGATGCACCGCGGCGACGACCCGTTCAGCCCGGGGCCGATGACCCGGCGCACCCCGTTGAACGTCCGGCACACCACCCGCGCCTACCTGCGGGCCGAGGGCGCGTCCTTCGTGGTCGGCCGGATGGCCACCGGGCAGCACCTGGTGCTCAAGACCGCGCTCGCCGAGGCCGGCGTCGAACTCTCCGACATCCGGCGCTTCGTGCTGCCCAACTTCGGCCGCCGGCGGATGGACAACACGTTCTTCCAGCCGTTCGAGATCGACCCGGCGCAGACCACCTGGCCGTGGGGACGCGGGATCGGCCACCTCGGCGCCGGCGACCAGTTCGCCGGCCTGCGGCACCTGCTGGACACCGACGGGCTGCGCCCGGGTGACCTGTGCGCGCTGCTCGGCGTGGGCGGCGGCTTCAGCTGGTCCTGCGCGATCCTCGAAATGACCAACCCCGGCTGACCCGCCGTTGCCGCGCCCGACCGAGGCTTCCGGCGTTCGCCACGGACGGGATCTCCGCCGCTCGCTCGGCGGAGTGTGCGGACTTGTTGTCGCTGGGGCGACAACAAGTCCGCACACTCCAGCCCTCGGTGGCCCTCGGCGGCCCGCGCTCGGCGGGCGGGGACGGAGCGACCGGCGTACGCGAAGGGGTGGAGGCCGTGGCCGTGGCCGTGGCCGTGGCCGGGCCGGACGGCACCGGCCGGACGGCACCGGCCCGGACGGCGCGGTGGGCCGGCCGAGCCGGCCGAGCCGGCCGAGCGGGTCGAGCCGGCCGAGCGGGTCGAGCGGGTCGAGCGGGTCGAATTGGCCGAGCTAACCGAGTTGGCCGAGCTGGTCGATCAGGGAGTCCAGGCCGGGCCGGGCCGCGTCCTGGTCGGCCAGCAGCCGCGCCGCGGTCGGGTACGCCCGGTCGGTGACCAACTCCCCCACCAGCTTGCGGACCACGTCCACGCCGAACTCGGCGCCCGGCAGGTGCCGGCCGGCTCCGGCGGCGGCGATCCGGTCGGCGTTCGCGGCCTGCTCGCCGGCGAACGTCACGGCCAACTGGGGTACGCCGGCCGCCACCGAGGTCATCACGCAGCCGGCGCCCCCGTGGTGGATCACGGCGGCGCAGCCGGGCAGCACCCGGTCCAGCGGCGCGCCGGTGAGCACCCGGGCCGGACCCGGGTCCGGCAGCCGGTCCCGGTCGGCCGCGCTGAGCAGCACCACGACCTCCACGTCGAGCCCGGCCAGGGCCTCGACCAGCTCCGGCACCACGAACGAGCGCGGGCCGACCATCGCGGTCACCGAGGTACCCCAGACGACGCAGACCCGGGGCCGGTCGCCGGGGCGCGCGGGCGCCGGGTCGGTGCCGTCCAGCGCACCGTGGTACGGGGTGTACCGGACGTCCAGCCGGGTCGCCGCGCCGATGGCCGGGCGCAGCCGCTGCGGGCACGGGTCGATGACGTACCGGATCGAGTCGGGGGTGGGCTCGGCAACGCCGTACCGGGCGAACGAGCCGGTCGGGTCGCCGGGCATCAGCCGCAGCTCACCGGGTTCGTCGGTGCCCACCGGCCCCCACAGGTGCAGCGCCGCCGGCACGCCGGTGACCCGCGCGGCCAGCAGGCCGTCCAGGCTGAGCCGGTCGTGCACCACGACGTCCGGCCGCCAGCTGCGGGCCACCGACACCGCAGCGTCGAAGCTGCGGACCGTGGCGGCCAGCGTGTTCTCCCGGTGCTCGCGCCGGTAGGCCGGGAAGTCGAAGTCGGCCAGGTCGGACAGTTCCGCGCCGGTCTCGGGGTGCGGCGGCAGCCACGGGTGCGGCCAGCCGCCGGCCTGCGCCTGCCAGTAGTGGCTGAGCCGGGCCTGCAACACCATGTCCAGCCCGTCCAGCACCGGCACCGCCGGCAGGCCGGCGGCGGTGACCGCCCCGGCCTGCGACGGGGCGCAGAGCACCCGCAGCTCGTGCCCGGTGGCCAGCAGCCGCCGGCCGAGCGCAACCATCGGGAAGTAGTGCCCCGGCCAGGCCGAGACGGAGAACAGCACGCGCATCGTCTGGTCCATCCGGTAGTCGTTCGGGTCGGGCGGGTCCGTCGAGGCCCGGTCCGTCAGCCCGGCATGAGGAAGCCGGCCAGCATGCCGCCGTCGGTGACGATCTCGCTGCCCGTGACGTACGAGGACTCGTCGCAGCTGAGGAACGCCACGACCGCCGCCACCTCGTCCGGGGTGCCGAGCCGGCGCAGCGGCAGGGTCTTGTGCAGCCAGCCGGACACCCGCTCGTCCAGACCCTCGGTCATCGACGTGGCGATCACGCCGGGGCAGACGGCGTTCACCCGGATGCCGTCCGGGCCGAGTTCCATCGCCGCGGTCCGGCTGAGCGCCAGCACCGCGGCCTTGGTGGCGCAGTACGCCGACAGGTACTTGAAGCCGATCATGCCGTCGATGGAGGAGATGTTCACGATGGTGCCGCCGCCGGCCGCGCGCAGCGCCGGGACCACCGCCCGGATGCCGAGGAACACCCCGACCTGGTTGACGTCGACGACCTCCCGGAACGACTCCTCGGGCATGTCCGCGACGGTGCCCACGGCCAGCACGCCGGCGTTGTTCACCAGCCCGTCGAGCCGGCCGAACTCGGCCACCGCGCGGTCCACCGCGGCGCTCCACTGTGCGGCGTCGCGCACGTCCAGCGTCTCGGCGCGGGCCGCGTCGCCCAGTTCGGCGGCGAGCTGCTTGGCGGCCACCCCGTCCAGATCGGTCACCAGCACCCGGGCACCCTCGGCGACCAGCCGCCGGGCCTGGGCCGCGCCGATGCCGCGGCCGGCGCCGGTGACCAGGACGGCCCGGCCGGCCAGCCGGCCCATCACCGGCCCCCGGCGGTCGGCTCGACCGGACCCGGCTGGCCGGCGGCCGAGCCGGCCGGAACCGGGCCGCCGCGCACCTGCTCGATCATGGCCCAGAGCGCGGCCGGGGTGCTGAAGTTCTCCGTGGTGAGCAACTGGTCGGGCACGCTCACCTCGTACGTCTCCTCCAGCAGCAGCAGCAGCTCCACGGTGGCCAGCGAATCCAGCCCGTGCGAGCGCAGGCAGGTGTCCCCGGTCATCTCCGGCAGCTTGGGCAGCACGTCGTGCAGCAGCTCCGCGAACCGGGCGTCCCACGGTGTCATCATGGGGTCTTCTCGCCTTCTGGCACCGGCCGGCGGAACAGCTCGGCCAGGCGCCGCTTGTCGGTCTTGCCGTTGGCGGTCAGCGGCAGTTCGGGCAGCAGGTGGCAGACCGGGGGCACCTTGCCCTCCTCCAGCCGCTCGCCGAGCTGCCGCAGCACGTCGTCGGCGCTCAGCGTGCCGACCACGGCCAGCACGACGTCCCGGCCGTCCGCGGGCGGCAGCACCGCCGCGGCGGTGACGCCGTCGATGTCGCAGGCCGCCGCCTCGATCTCCAGCGCGCTCACCCGCAGCCCGCGCCGCTTGAACAGGTCGTCCCGTCGGCCCTCGAAGTACAGGTGGCCGTCCGGGTCGAGCCGGCCGTAGTCGCCGGTGTGCAGGGTGACCTGGCCGGTGTCCGGGTCGCGCCGGAACCGCTGCGCGGTCAGCTCCGGAGCCCGCCAGTAGCCGGCCATCACGTGCGGGCCGCGCACGGCGATCTCGCCGTCGTGGCCGGCCGGCAGCGGGTGGCCGGCGTCGTCCAGGATGAGCACCTCGGTGCCGTCCAGCGCCCGCCCGACGGAGCCCGGCCGGGCCAGGTCGCCGTCCGGCTCGGCCACCGTGATCCGCTTGCACTCGGTGGTGCCGAACATCGGCACCACCGCGGCGGACGGGAACGCCTGGCGCAGCCCGGCGGCGTGCCCCGGGGTGAGCGCCGCGCCGGTGTTGGTGAACATCCGCACCGGGGGCGCGGCGCCGGCCCGCCGGCCGGCCAGCCGGACCAGCATCTCGGCCAGGCTGGGCACCACCGGGACCACGGTCACGCCGTGTTCGAGCACGGTCGACATCAGCCGCACGTGCTGCGCCGGTTCGCCGAGCACCAGGTGCGCCCCGGCGAGCAGGCCGAGGAACACCTGGTACAGGCCGTAGTCGAAGGCCAGCGGGATGGCCACCAGGACCACGTCCTCGGGCCGGTAGCGCAGCCGGGCCGCGATCGCCCGGGTGGCGAAGACCACCGCCCGGTGCGGGCTGACCACCGCCTTCGGCGCGGCCGTGCTGCCGGAGGTGTAGATCAGCAGCGCCGTCCGGTCCGGGTCGTCGGCCACCGGCGCCGGGCCGGCCGGCATACCCGGCCCGGCGGCCAGCGCCCGGCGCAGTTCGGCGACCGGGCGCACGTCGTACGAGGTCAGCTCCGCCACCGCGGGCAGGTCGGCGTCCAGGCTGACCACGACCCGCGGCTGCGCGTCGGCCAGCACGCTGCGCAGGTGGTACGCGCGCATCTCCGGGTTCACCGGCACGAACACCGCGCCGCGGGCCAGGGTGCCGAACAGCAGCGCCAGGAACTCGCGGGTGTTGCCGATCCGGCCCACCACCCGGTCCCCGGCCGCACCCCGAGCCCGGCCAGCCACGCCGCGCAGGACGCGCCCGCCGCGGCCAGCTCGGCGTAGCTCCACCGGCCCTGCCGGTCGGTCACCGCCGGGGCGTCCGGGTGCCGGGCCGCCGCGGTGCGCAGCAGGTCGTCGATGACGGCGACCGGCCCGGGTCCGGAGCCGTTGCCGGCGGCCGGGTCGGTCGCTCCGGGACCGCCGGCGACCGGCTCGGCCCGGTTCCGCAGTACGGCGGTCATGTCCACTCCGGGGTTTCGAGGATCTCCACGACGACCGCCGTGCAGGTGTAGCCGGCACCGCCGCCGAGCAGCAGGGCGTGGTCCCCGGCGGTCAGCCCGCCGGTCCGCAGCAGGTACTCCAGGCCCAGCGCCCAGTCCCCGCCGCCCACGTGCCCGGTGGTGCGGCCGTACTCCCAGGTCGTCGCCGCCTCCGGCACGCCCAGCAGGTCGTGCAGCTGGGCGTCGCCGGGCAGCCGGCCGGTCGCCGGGGTGACCACCCGGCGGATCTGGCCGACCTTCAGCCCGGCCTCCTTGAGCGCGGCGTTGCGGGCCATCAGCAGCACCCGTCCGATCCGGACGCTGGTCTGCACGTGGTCGATGGTCCGGCCGAACTCGCCGGAGCGGGCCAGCAGGTCGATCGGCTCGGACGCGGCCGGGGAGGCGGTGGTGAACGGCGCGTCGCCCCGGGTCTGCCCCTCCAGCCCGTTGTCGGCCACCGTGGCGGTGGACCGGATCCGGGCGAAGCCGGCGCGGGTGGAGAGCACCATCGCGGTTGCGCCGTCGCCGTACACGTTGAAGTCGTGCATGTTCCAGCGGTCCACGGCGGGGGCGGCGAACCGGTCGGCCGTGCTGACGATCGCCGCCGTGCGGCGCGACCCGCCCGGCGCGGCCGAACCCGCCGCGCCCGGACCCGCTGCCGAACCCGGCGCGCCCGGACCCGCCGCCGAACCCGGCGCGCCCGGACCCGCCGCCGCGCCCGGCGCGCCCGTGCCCGCTGCCGCGCCGAGCGCGCCGGCGGCCAGTTCGATGGCGCCGAGCCCGACGTTGCAGCGCTGCTGCACGTCGAGGGCCGGCACCGCCGGATGGCCGGTCCGGTCCGCCACGTACGACGCGGTGGGCCAGATGTCCAGGCCCTGGAACCACAGGCTGCCGTGCAGCAGCAGGGCCACGTCCCGGGGCGTGACGCCGGCCCGCTGCACGGCGGCGCGTACCGCCCGGACCGCCATGTCCGGCGGCGCCACGTCCTCGCCCACGCAGACCGACGTGTAGCCCAGGGTCTTGAACCGCTCGGCGTCCAGCAGCCCGGCGTCGACCGCCTCCCGGGCGGAGACCGCGTCGGGCAGCCAGTGGCCGAGGCCGGCGAGGTACAGGTTGTCCCAGCGCACCGCCGTCACCCCCGACCCGCGACGAACTCGCGGACCGACCGCGCCATGTAGTCGATCATCTCGCTGGTCAGTCCGGGGTAGACGCCGATCCAGAAGGTGTTGTCGGTGATCACGTCGCTGTTGGTCAGCTCGCCGACCACCCGGTACCGCTGGTCGGTGAAGGCCGGGTGCCGGGTCAGGTTGCCGGCGAACAGCACCCGGGTGCCGATCCGCCGCGACTCCAGGAAGGCGACCAGCTCGGCCCGGGTGAAGCCGGCGTCCGGCCGCACGGTGAGGACGAAGCCGAACCAGCTCGGGTCGGAACCGGGCGTCGGCTCGGGCAGGATCAGCCCCGGCACGCCGTCCAGCTCGTCGCGCAGCCGCCGCCAGTTGCGCCGGCGGGCGGCGCCGAACTCGGTGAGCTTGCCCAACTGGCTCAGGCCCAGCGCGGCCTGCAGGTCGGTGTTCTTCAGGTTGTACCCGACGTGCGAGAACGTGTACTTGTGGTCGTACCCGAAGGGCAGCATGCCCTGCTGCTGGCTGAACCGCTTCCGGCAGGTGTCGTTCTCGCCCGGCTCGCACCAGCAGTCCCGGCCCCAGTCCCGCAGCGACTCCACCAGCCGGGCCAGCTTCAGGTCGTTGGTCAGCACGCAGCCGCCCTCGCCCATGGTCAGGTGGTGGGCGGGGTAGAAGCTGGTGGTGGAGAAGTGCCCGAAGGTGCCGGTCAGCCGGCCGTTCAGGTACGACCCCACGGCGTCGCAGTTGTCCTCCACGAAGAACAGTCCACGCTCGCGGGCCAGCTCGGCGATCTCGTCGGCCCGGTACGGGTTGCCGAGCGCGTGCGCGATCATGATGGCCCGGGTCCGCGGCCCGATCGCCGCCGCCACCCGTTCGGTCGTGGTGTTGTACGTGCCCAGCTCGACATCCACGAAGACCGGCACCAGGCCGTTCTGGATGATCGGGCTGACCGTGGTGGGGAATCCGCAGGCGACCGTCACCACCTCGTCGCCGGGCCGCAGTGCCCGGTCGCCGAGTTCGCGCTGGGTCAGCGCGGTCAGCGCGAGCAGGTTGGCCGAGGAGCCGGAGTTGGTCAGGTGCGCCTTGCGCAACCCCAGGGTGCGGGCGAACTTCCGCTCGAACCGCCGGGAACTGACACCGGCCGCGATCCGCAGGTCCAGTGCCGCTTCGACCAGCGCCGCCCGGTCATCCTCGTCGATGACCGCGCCGGATGGCAGCAGCGGCGTCACCCCCGGGACGAAACCCGCGTCGGACTGCTGCTCGCGATGGTACTTGCGGACCTGCTCCAGGATGAGCTCCTGCGCATCCGTCATCAGCTTCACCTCCAGGTGGCCCGTGCGCGGATACCGGTGGGGTTCCGCCGTGACAGTTACGGTGCCGGTGGCCGTTCGAGGCCCGGTCCAAGGCTCACCGAGGCCGGATCGCCTGCCGGCGCGCCGGCCCGGACCTCCGCCCAGAGCGCCGCCAGCGACTCGGGCAGGCCGCGCCGGGGCCGCCAGCGCAGCCGGCGGCGGGCCTGGGTGATGTCCACCCGTTGCCAGTCGATGCCCGAGCCGCGCTCCTGCTGGGCGGCCGGGACGCCCTGCTCGACGATCTCGGCGGCCACCCCGCTGGCCGCGATGAGCTGGTCGACGAGCCAGCGGACGCTCACCGCCTCGCCACGGCCGATGTTGGTGACCGGCGCCGGCTCGGGGCGGCGGCCGCCGCGCAGACCGCGTCGGCGATGTCGCGCACATCCACGAAATCCCGGTACGCGCGCAGCGGCGCCAGGCGCAGCACGGCCGGCGCCGCGCAGCCGGTGGTGGCCAGCCCGGTCAGCCCGGGCCCGCCGGCCGGCCCCGGGTGCGCGTTCGCCACCGCCGGCCGGCACCGGTGCGCGTACAACTGCCGGGCCACCTGGCCGAGCAGGCTGCGGGCCGGGGTGCCGGGGCCGCTGACGTTGACCACCCGCAGCACCGTGGCGTCGATCGCACCGCGGCGCACGGCCGCCAGCACCGCCTCGGTGCCCAGCAGCTTGGTCCGGCCGTACGGGCTGACCGGCCGCGGCTCGTCCCCCTCCCGGATCAGCGCACCGGCCGGCACCGGCCCGTACTCGTGCACCGATCCCAGATGGACCAGGCGCGGGCGCCAGGGCAGTTCGGCCACGGCCGCCACCAGCCGGCGGACCAGCGTCACGTTGGAGGCGGTCAGCTCCTCGTCGCTCACCCCCACACCGCGCCCGCCGCGTTGATCACGACCCGGGGTCGCATCGCGGTGAGCATGCCGGTGAGGGTGGCCTGGTCGGTGGTGGCCAGGTCGAGCGCGATCGACCGGGCATCCGGCAGCCGCGCCGGGCGGCGGGACACCGCGATCACCTCGTCACCCGCCGCCGCCAGCGCCGCGCAGGCGTGCCGGCCCAGGAAGCCATGGCCGCCGAGCACGAGTACGGGCGCCGCCACGGACTGCGGACCGGACACGCTCACCTCCTGGGGTACGAGGGTCAGGCCACCGGCACGGCGGCCAGCTCCGCCAGCGTCGTAGCGAGCTGGGCGGCGCTGGGCCGCTCGGCGTTGCGCCCGGCCAGCTCGCCGGCCGCGCCGGCGTACCGGGGATCGTCCAGCAGCGCGCCGACCGCGGCCCGGATCCCGTCCTCGTCGGCCAGGTGGCCGGCCAGGTCGAGCCCGGCGCCGGTGGCGCTGATCCGGGCGCCGATGGTCCGCTGCTCGGCGCCGAAGGTCAGCGCGAGCTGCGGGACCCCGGCGGCCAGCGCGGTCATCGCGCAGCCCGCGCCGCCGTGGTGGATCACCGCGGCGCAGCCGGGCAGCAACAGGTGCAGCGGCGTGGCCGCCAGCACCCGGACCCGGCCGGGCAGCTCGCCGAGCCGGTCCCGGTCCTCCGGATGTGCCGGCAGCACCACGTCGACGTCCATCCCGGCCAGCGCCCGGACCACCAGCGGCACCAGGTACGCCCCGTCGCCGTACATCCGGCTCATCGAGTTGCTCCACACCACGCAGACCCGCGGCCGGTCCCCCGGCGGCATCGGGTCGCCCGGCCCGCCCGGACCGTTGTACGGCTGGTAGCGCACGTCCAGCCGGTCACCCCGGATCGGGGGTTGCAGGCCCGGTGGGCACGGGTCCACCACGTACCGCAGCGCGTCGGCGGTCAACTCGCCCACGCCGTGCCGCGGGAACGCCCGGGTGTAGTCCACCGGCAGCGGGTACAGCTCGGGATCCGGTTCGGCGGTGCCGACCGGCCCCCACAGGTGGGCCACCGCCGGAATGTCCAGCACCTTGGCCGCGAGCAGCCCGTCGGCGCTGAGCCGGTCGTGCAGCACCAGGTCCGGCCGGAACCGCCGGGCGTGGTCGAGGGCGGCCGCGAAGCCGGTCCCGGTCTCGGTGGCGATCCGCCGCTTGGCGGTCTCGGCGAACGCGTCCAGGTCGAACGTGGCCGGATCGACCGGGTCGCCGGTCAGCGGGTGCAGCGGCGGCCACGGGTACGGCCAGGCGCCGGAGCGGGCCGCCCAGAGGTTCGCGTAGCGCAGCATGAACGTCATGTCCAGTTCGCCCAGCACCGGCGCCGGGACCAGCCCGGCAGCCGCCACCGCGGCGGCCTGGCCGGGCGGGCAGGCGACCCGGACCTCGTGCCCGGCCGCCTGCAACGCCCAGCCCAGCGGCACCATCGGGAACCAGTGCGCGGGCCAGCCGGAGACGGTGCACAGCACGCGCATCAGCGACCGCCCGCGGCCAGGTCGACGAGGGTGTCGACCAGTTCCGCCGGGGTGGGCCGGCCGGCCAGGTCGGCCCGCAGCCGCGCGGCTGCCTCGGCCGGGCCGGGCTTCTCCACCAGCGCCGCCACGGCGGCCCGGATGGCCGGCACGTCGGCCAGGTGCCCCGGCAGGTGCGCGCCGGCGCCGGTGGCCGCCACCCGCTCGCCGTTGAGCGCCTGCTCGATGGCGAAGGTGAGCGCGAGCTGCGGAGTACCGGTCTGCACCGCGGTCATCGTGCAGCCGGCGCCGCCGTGGTGCACCACCGCGGCGCAGCCGGGCAGCACCAGGTGCAGCGGGCAGCGCTCCAGCACGCGTACGCCGTCCGGCACCGGACCGGCCGCGGCCAGGTCCTCGGCGGTCGCCGTGACCACGACCTCGACGTCGAGCCCGGCGACCGCCTCGATGACGGCCGGCAGCAGGAAGGAGCGCGGCCCGGACATCCGGGTGGTGGAGGTGCCCCAGACCACGCAGACCCGCGGCTTCTCGGCCGGATCCAGCACCCAGTCCGGGGCGCCGCCCGGGCCGTTGTAGGGCACGAACCGCACCGGCAGCCGGTGCGCCTCGGTGGGCGGCGCCAGCTCCGTCGGGCAGGGGTCGATGACGTGCCGGACGGTCTTGGCGCCCAGCTCCCGGACCTTCCACTTGGCGAACGTCCCCGGCGGGTACTCGGGGACGAGCGACAGCCCGTGCTCCGGCGCCTCGTGCGTGCCGGCCGGTCCCCACAGGTGCACCGCGGCCGGTACGCCGGTCGCGGCGGCCGCGAGGGCGCCCTCGGTGGCCAGCGGGTCGTGCACCACCAGGTCCGGCCGGAACGACCGGGCCAGCCGGACCGCGGCGTCGAAGCTGCGCACGAGGGCGCCGAAGGTCTGCCCGGTGTGCTCGCTGACGTACCTGTCGAAGTCGAACTCCCGCAGGTCCTCGACCTCCTGCCCGGTCAGCGGATGCAGCGGCCGCCACGGGTAGGGCCAGTTGCCGGCCTGGGCGTCCCAGAGGTACCGCAGCCGGCTGAGGAACACCATGTCCATGCCGTCCAGCACCGGCACCGGGGTCAGCCCGGTGGCCATCAGCGCCGCCGTCTGGCTGGGCGCGCAGGCCACCCGGACCTCGTGCCCGGCCGCCTGCAACGCCCAGCCCAACGGCACCATCGGGTAGTAGTGCCCCGGCCACCCGGACACCGCGAACATCACGCGCATCGGCTCGTCCCTTCCGCTCTTCGTGGCTGGTCGCGACGGGTCAGAACGCCCGCGCCGGCAGGTCGTCCCGGGTGACCTTGCGCTGCCGGACCCGCCACTGGCCGTCCTCGCGCACCAGCACGTCCTCGCAGACGCAGTGCAGGTGCAGCCGGGCCGGACCGCCGGCGGGGATGGCGAAGATCTGCGCGTAGCAGCGCACCGAGACGGTCTCCTCGTCGATCGGCTCGACGTGCACCATCCCGTGCCAGTGCCGGTGCTGCTCGTTCGCGGCCGCGAGCTTCTCCCGGGTGCGCAGCACCCCGGCGGTCAGCGCGGCCCGGCCGCGGACCGGCTCGGGCAGCACCTGCGGCCAGAACCAGCCGTCCGCGGTGAAGGTCTCCGCCCAGGCCGCCGCGTCGCCCGAGTCGAGCAACTGGAAGTGCCGGGCGTAGAACTGCTGGACCTGCGCGTACAGCTCGGCCAGGCCGCCGGCGGCGAACGGACCGGAGCCGGGCGCGGCGGTCGCGGGCGCCGTCGTGGCCGGCGCCGTCGTGGCCGGCGCGGTGGTGACCGGCGCGCTCATCGGGTCGCTCCGGCCGGCTCGTCGACGATCGCCACGGCGCGGGTCCAGCCGGCGCCGGCACCGACGACCTTGACCGGGAAGCAGGCCACCGTGAAGCCGTGCGGGGGCAGTTCATCGAGGTTGTCCAGCCGCTCGATCTGGCAGTACTCGCGGTCGCGGCCGACGAAGTGCGCCGGGAACAGCACGCCGTTGTCGTTGGACTCGTGGAACCGGCCGATCATGTCGCCGAACGGCGCGTCCAGGCTGAACGCGTCCGTGCCGATCACCCGCACGCCCTGGTCCAGCAGGAAGTTCGTGGCCGTGGCCTCCAGGCCGACGAAGTTGGTGAAGTACAGCATCGAGCCGGCGAACTGGGCGGCGCCGGTGTGCAGCAGCACGATGTCGCCGGGCTGGATCGTGTACTCGATCCGCTTCAGCTCGCGCTCCAGGAACGCCGCGTCGGCGACGCTCTCCGCCTCGCTGATGTCCAGCACCACGCCCGGTCCGTAGAACCAGTCCAGCGGCATCTCGTCGATGTTGCGCGGCCGGCCGTCGCCGTACGTGCAGCGCGAACCGTAGTGCGAGGGCGCGTCGATGTGCGTGCCGGTGTGGGTGGTCAGGGTGAGGGTGTCGATCGACAGCAGCTCACCGTCGCGCAGGTCGCTGGGCGAGATCTCCAGCCCGAAGTTGGCGGCCATCTCCTCGGCCATGTGCACCGCGCCCTCGGCCGGCGAGGTGATGGCGTGGGTGACCGTCTCCGGCTCCCACTTGGACGCGTCCACGGGCGTGGACAGGTCGATGATGGGCACGTCGTCCTCCTGAGGGGTGTCAGCGGTTGGTTGCGAACTGGTTGACGAGCCGGACGTCCCGGTGCACCCGGATGTCCGGGTTGCCGAGCGTCACGTGCCGGGTGATCCTGTCGCCGACCGGGGTGTGCATCAGCAACCCGGCCACCTTGGGCCGGAGGAACCCGGCGATGCCGCCGGCGGCGAACATGCCCTTGCTCTGCATCACCTGGAAGCGCATCACCGCGTCGATGTCCCGGCCGCGCCGGCGCTCGAACTCGCCGAGCCGCTGCGCGCCCAGGTCGCCGTCGTTGAGCGCGGCCACCAGGATCGGGTGGGCCGCGGCGGCGTCCTGGATGGCCAGGTTGATGCCCTGCGCGCCGAGCGGGCTGTGCGTGTGCGCGGCGTCGCCGATCAGCAGCAGGCCGTCGACCGCCCAGCGCCGGGCGCGGGCGCCGAAGACGTCCAGCAGGGTCAGGTCCGACCAGGACCGTACGTGCCGGCGCACGGCCTGCGCGTACTCGGGCAGGCAGCGGGCCACCGCCGCCCGGACCTGCTCGACGCCCCCGTCGGTGACCTCGCGGTACCGGCCGTGCGGCACGGTCCAGCCGATCTGCACGGCGTCCGGGAAGGAGTCGTAGGCCAGCAGCGGTTCGGCGCCGGACCGGAAGATCCGGACCCGCCCGCTGGGCGGGCCGGCGGCCGGCAGCCGGAACCACAGCACGTCCTGGTCGAAGACCTCGTGCCGGTCGTTGGCGATGTCGGCCAGTTGCCGGGTCTTGGAGTACCGGCCGTCGGCGCCGACCACGCAGCGGGCCGGTACGGCGGTCCGGGTGCCGTTGTGCTCGGCGAACACCCCGGTCACCCGGCCGCTGGCGGAGTCCCGGCGCAGCGCGCTCACCCGGTGCCCGGCCAGGTAGCGGAACCCGGCGTGCCGGGTGCACTGGTCCAGCAGTTCGTCCAGCACGTGCGGCTGCGGGATGCTCAGCAGGTGGTTGTGCGGCGCCGGCAGCCGCCGGTAGTCCATGTCCAGCACCGCGCGGTCGCCGTCGATGAGCTGGAACCGGGTCAGCTCGTAGCCGCCCCGCTTCCGCGCCCCGGCGAGCACCCCGAGCTGGTCGAGGATCCGCAGCCCACCCGGCTGGAGAATCTCGCCCCGGTACTCGCGGTCGGTCGAGCGGGCCTTCTCCACCACCGTGACGGCGGCGCCGGAGCGCAGCAGCAGCAACGCCAGGGTCAGCCCGGCCGGCCCGCCGCCGACGACGCATACGTCCGTACCCGGTTCGTCCACCGCTCCTCCTGTCCGTTCGCCGGATGCCTGTCCGCCGGATGTCCCCACCATGGCGGCGGCGCCTCGAAGGCCGGCAGAACCGCCTTCGAGACGCCGCCGAGCCGACGGGCCGACCGCGCGGCACCCTCGGGGTGCCGCCGGGCCGACCGCGCGACTCAGACCACGGCCTCGATGAGCCGCAGCGAGGTGCGGGTCCGGGTCACCCCGGCGAACTTCAGTCCGGCCCGCTCGAACAGCCGCTGGAACTCGTCCAGGGTGTGCTCCCGGCCGCCCACGTTGAGCAGCAGCATCAGGTCCATCGCCGCGGCGTAGCGGGGCTCCGGGGTGTCGTCGATGAGGTTCTGCACCACCACGACCCGGGCGCCGGGCCGGGCCGCGGCCCGGATGTGCTCCAGCACCCGCACCGAGCTGTCGAAGTCCCACTTGAGGACCTGCTTGACGACGTACACGTCGGCCTCGACGGAGACGCCGGTCAGGCAGTCGCCGGGCACGATGGTGGTGCGCGCGGCCAGCGAGCCGCCCTCGCGCAGCTCCGGGTCGGCCACCGCCACCACCGACGGCAGGTCGAACAGCAGCCCGTGCAGGTGCGGGTGGCGCTCCAGCAGGGTCCGCAGCAGGTGTCCCTGCCCCCCGCCCACGTCCACGAGCGTCTTGGCGCCGGAGACGTCCAGCGACTCGGCCACCGCCCGCGAGGTCTGCCCGCTGGACTGGGTCATCGCCCGGTTGAACACCGAGGCGTCGGCGCCGCCGTCCTCGCGCAGGTAGGTGAAGAAGTCCTTGCCGTACATGTCCGGCACCACCGGCTTGCCGGTGCGGACGGCGTCGGCCAGCCGGGGCCAGGCGTCCCAGGCCCAGGCCGCGCCGGCCCAGAGCACCATGTCGGCCATCGGGGTCGGGGCGTCCGAGCGCAGCAGCCGGGACAGGTCGGTGTGCGTGTACCGGCCGTCGTCGGTCACCGCGAACACCCCGTCGAGGGCCAGCCCGCGCAGCAGGCGGGCCAGGGTCGGGGGGTCCGCCTGCACGGCGGCGGCCAGTTCGTCGAGCGTCGCCGGCTCGTCGCCGAGCGCGTCGGCCAGGCCGAGCCGGGTGGCGGCGTGCAGCATCGCGGCGTACGCCAGGCCCAGCGCCAGCTCCTTGAGCCGGGTGGGTGCGGGGATCTGCGCGGAGGTGTCGGTCACGGTCGTTCCCTTCTGCGGGTGCGCCGGCCCGCGCCGCCCGGTCCCCCGGGCCGCGGCCGGCCGCTGGAGACGGTCAGGAGGTGGGTACGGGCACGGGGCGGATCGGTCCGGCCGGGCGCAGCGCCGCCTCGACGGCGTCGCCGGTCAGCACGGTGCCCCGGGCCGCGAGGTAGCCGTCCGGGCGGATCAGCAGCCATCCGCCGTCCGCACAGCCGAGGGTGGTCGCCAGCGTGCCGTCCGGGTCGGCCAGCGGCACCGGCTCCCCGGGACCGGCCGCGTCGGGACCGGCCGGCACGATGCTGGCCGCGCCGGTACCGACCGGCACGATGCTGGCCGCGCCCGTGCCGGCCGGGCCCGTGCCGGCCGGGCCGGACACGGTCCGCACCGACAGCCAGTCCGGTGCCCCGAGCCGCCCGGCCTCGGCCACGGCGTCGGGGCCGAAGGCCAGCAGCGTCCAGCGGAGATCCCGAAGCTGCGCCAGCAGCGCCCGCCAGCCGGGGCTCGCCGCCTCGTCCGGGTGCACCCGGACGACCCGCTCGCCGGCCGCGGGCGCCGCCGGCACGGTGCCGCCGGGGCTGGTCAGCGGCCCGTCCGGGTAGCCCAGCTTGAGGCCCGAGACCCGGCCCAGCGCGGTGCGCTGGCCGCGCACCCGCAGCGCCGGCACCCGCTGCACGATGCCGAAGACGACCGGCAGGGCCAGACCGGCGAGCCGGTTCTTCAACGCCACCAGCGCGGTGGCCCGCTTGGTCGAGCCCAGCAGTTCCCGGCCGATCGGCACCCGCTCGGCGCTGTAGCTGTCCAACAGTTGCGCGCCGGCCTCGCCGCGGACCACCTGGGCGAGCTTCCAACCCAGGTTGTAGGCCTCCTGGATGCCGGTGTTCATGCCCTGGCCGGAGGCCGGGCTGTGCACGTGCGCGGCGTCCCCGGCGACGAACACCCGGTCCCGGCGCATGGCCGGCACCATCCGCTGCTGGGCGGTGAACACCGAGACCCAGCCGGGCGCGTGCGCCGAGACCGGCGTACCGGTGCCGGCCGACAGCTTGCGGCTGAAGCGTTCGGCGATCACCGCGGCGTCGCCGTCGTAGTCGACCTCGACGGTGTCCAGCATCCGCCACCGGCGCTCGCCCGGCAGCGGGGCCATCATCATGGTGCCGGAGCCGGACCGGATCCAGTAGATGCTGTTGCGGGGCAGTTCCGTGTCGACCTGGGCGTCCGCGATCAGCCAGGTCTCGTTCGCCTCGCCGATCAGCGGCAGGCCGAGCAGCTTGCGGACCAGGCTGTGCCCGCCGTCGCAGCCGACCAGCCAGCCGGCCTCGATCAGCTCGGTCGCACCGGCCGGCTCCGCCGGGCCGCCGCCGTCCGTACCGCCGGTGGCCGGGCCGCCGCCGTCCGTACCGCCGGCCGGGCCGGTGGTCCGGACGCTGGCCCGGACCCCGGCGTCGTGCTGGCTGAATGCCTCCAGCCGGCTGCCCCACTCGACCGCGACCCCCAGTTCGGCCAGCGCCCCGCGGAGCACCTCCTCGGTGAAGACCTGGTCGATGGCGAGGGTGAACGGGAACCGGGTGGGGATCTCGGTGTAGTCGGCGTCCAGCCGGGCCAGCCGGCGGCCGTTGGAATACATGGTGAACGCCTGCACCACCAGGCCGCGGGCGATCATCCGGTCCGCGAGCCCCATCTGGTCGTACGTCTCCAGGGTGCGCGGATGGGTGGCGATGGCCCGGCTGGTGGTCGCGGGTCCGCTCGCCGCGTCGACGACACGGATCCGCAGGCCCCGGCGGGCGAGTTCGTACGCGGCGGTCAGGCCCACCGGGCCGGCACCGGCGACCAGGACGTCGATCGGCTCGGACATGGAACGGCTCCTCGGTACGGGTGGGCAGGGTCAGCCGGCGACGGTTTCCTCGACCCGCAGGGTCTCGTACAGGTCCGGGACCGACTTCTCGACCAGCGGACGCAACCGGGCCACCAGCGGCAGGAAGCCCTCGCTGCGGACGGCCGCCTGGTGCGCCTCGGCGCTCTCCCAGTCGGCCAGTTCGACGAAGACCCCGGGACGGCGGGTGGAGCGCAGCAGGCGGTATCCCCCGGAACCGGGCTGGGTCGACATGTACTTGTTGAAGTCCTCCAGGACCGCCAGGAACTCGTCGACGTCGCCGGTCACGGTGAACTCGTTGATCAGGGTGAGCATGGCCTTTTCCTCTCTTGTGGATGGCCGCCGGACGGTCCGGTCAGCCGGGTACGCCCGCGTACGTCTCGCGCAGGGCGCGCCGGGCGATCTTTCCGATCGGGGTGCGTGGCACGGTCTCCACCACCCGCGCCGTGACGATCCGCTGGAACGCGGCCAGCCGCCCGTTGGCGTACGCGAGCACGCTGTCGGCCACCTCGTCGGCATCCGCCGTGACCGGCACGTCCAGCACCAGCAGCGCCACCGGCACCGCACCGTGCAGCGGGTCCGGCCGGTCCACCACCGCGCAGTCGCGCACGGCGGGGTGGGTGGCCAGCACCCGCTCCAGCTCGGACGGCGACACCAGCTCGTTGTCGCACTTGAACACGTCCTTGAGCCGGTCGACCAGGTACAGGTGGCCGTCGGCGTCGATCCGGCCGACGTCACCGGTGGAGAACCAGCCGTCCGGGTCGACGCCCGGCGTGCCGTCGGCGTACCCGGCCATCAGCTGCGGGCCGCGGACCTGGATCTCGCCCACCTGGCCGATCTCCAGCGGCGCCCGGGACTCCACGTCGACCACCCGGGCGCCGGTGTCTGCGGCCGGCACGCCGGCCGAACCCGGCCGGGGCCGGTCCGGCCGGTCCAGGTGGGTCATCGAGCTGGCCTCGGCCAGGCCGAATCCCTGCAACACCGGGATACCGAAGTGGGCGCCGAGCCGGCGGGCGACCGGTTCGGGCAGTGCCGAACCGCCGCAGAACATCCCGCGCAGCGGACCGGAGGAGAGCTGGTCCAGGTCCGGCGCGCCGGCCAGCATCGACAGCAGCACCGGCAGCGTGTAGTAGTGGGTCGCGCCGACCCGGACGGCCGCGCGCACCGACTCGCCCACCGTGCCGGTGCCCAGCAGCGCCGGGGCGCCGTACAGGTACTGGGTGGCGCCGGCGCAGACCGCCGCGTTCAGGTGCATCAGGTGGTACGCGGGCAGCCCGTTGAAGGCCACGGCGCCGGTGTCCAGCCCGTGCGCCTGCACCGTCTGCATGGCGTTGACCACGAGGTTGCGGTGGGT
The DNA here is from genome assembly GCF_002285795.1 of Plantactinospora sp. KBS50. Lineage (GTDB taxonomy): Bacteria > Actinomycetota > Actinomycetes > Mycobacteriales > Micromonosporaceae > KBS50. The sequence continues at coordinate 2,497,603 of NZ_CP022961.1, read as the reverse complement.
CAGCAGCACACCCTTGGGCTCGCCGGTCGTCCCGCTGGTGTAGTGCAGGCAGGCGACGTCCTCGGCACCGGCCGCCGGGGTGTCCGGCAGGGTGTCCGGCGGGGTGTCCGCGGCGCCGCCGGCGGACGCGGCGGACATGCCGGCGGGGTCGGGGGCCGGCGCCGCCAGCTCCTCCAGCGCGACGATCGGCGGCAGCCGGTCGGCGAACGGGGCCAGCCGGGCCGCGGTCCGCGGATCGGCCAGCACCAGCACGGCGCCGGAGGCAGCGATCGTGCCGACCATGGCCTCCGGGCGGTGCAGCGGGTTCACCGAGACGGCCACGTTGCCGCTGCGGGCGATGCCGTAGAACGCGCCCGCGAACAGCGGACTGAGCACCGTGGTGATCGCACACCGGCGCCCCGGTCCGCCGACCCGCCGGGTGATCGCCGCGGCGGCCCGGTCGGCGGCGCCGTCCAGCTCGGCGAAGCTGATCCGCGCCTCGCCGGCCTGGATCGCCGTGCGCTCCGGCCAGCGTTGCGCCGCCCGGCGCAGCAGGCCGTCCACCGGGATCGCCGGATAGTCCAGCGACGGCCGGTCAGCCATCGGCCCGCTCCTCCGCGTACGCCTTGGCGATCTGAAGGTTCTTCATGCTGTTGGTGCCCAGCACCCGCCGGGCGTACCTGCGGGCGTCCGCGACCGTGGTGTCCGGGCCGAGCAGGGACAGCTTCGACCGCTTCAGCGTCACGGTGTGCCGCGCGCCCAGGATCGTGCCCTCCGGCGTCTCCTCGAACCGCCAGTGCCCGGTGTGCGCCTCCAGCATCGGCGGCAGCGTGATCTGCTTGTAGACGATCAGCTCGTACGGCAGGCAGACCCGCACCGACCGGGTGGTGTGCGCCCGACCGTCCGGGGTGGAGGTGTCCATGTCGAAGAACTGGATGCCGGGGCTGGGCTCGATCATGTCGATCCTGGCCACGTGCGGGATCCGCTCCGGCCACTTGTCCGCCTCGTACAGGATCGCCCAGGCGTCCTCGGCGGACCCGGAGACGAACAGCGTGTCCTCCCAGCCGATGACCAGTTCCTCCAGGTCCTTGCGGCGCTCGGCGGTGGCCTTCAGCTCGCCCAGTTGCGCCCGGGAGTGCCTGTCGAACTCCTCGCCGACCCTGGCCAGCACCTCGGCCGGGGCGTCCCCGCCGGAGACCTCGTGCCGCAGCGTGACCCGGCACGCCTCGGCGCCGCTCGGTTCCACCTCCCACCAGCCGCGCGAAGTGGTGGCCCCCGGCGGCGGCGGGTCGTTGTCGAAGGTGATCTGGAGCTTGTCCCGGTCGATCCAGCGCCGGGCCGACCAGGCCCGCACCGACGACTCGCCGCGCACACCCCAGCACCGCACCACGTCGGTCGCGTCCCCGTCGGCGGGGCCGACGCTGGTGTGCACCAGCGAGCCGAAGAACTGCGGCCACCGCCGCACGTCCACGATCAGGTCGAAAACCTCGTCAGCGGGCGCCTCCACGGCCACGTGCTGAGCCACCTCGACATGTCCTGACTGCGACACCGCGCACCATCCTTCCGGGCCGGAGCCCTCACCCTGGCGTGTCGCTGCCGATCGTGGACACGGCAGATCGAGCGCCGGTCGAGCGGTCGTGAAGGGCGGTACCGGATCGCCTCAAACCGCCTTCGATCGCTGGCTGGCACGCTGCGTTCCAGCCGGTGACGGCGCCGGGGCACCGGCGCCGCGGGCCGGCCTCCCGGGCCACGAGAACGGCCGGGATCTGGCGCAGAAAGGACGATTCATGCAGCTCCGCAGATTGGGCAGCTCCGGACCGGTGACCTCGGCCATCGGTCTGGGCACCCTCGGCCTGACCGGCGGGTACGGCCCGGTCGACCGGGACGAAGCGGTCCGCACGCTCTGGCACGCCCTCGATGCCGGCGTCACGCTGCTGGACACCGCCGACTTCTACGGCGGCGGCGCCGTGGAGTCCCTGGTCGGTACGGCGATCAAGGATCGCCGGGACGACGTGGTGGTGGCCACCCGCGGTGGCGCGCTGTTCACCCCCGAGGGTCGGCCGCTGGGGGTGGACGGCAGCCCGGACCGGCTCCGGCAGGCCTGCGACGCCTCGCTGGAGCGGCTGGGGATCGACCACATCGACCTGTACTACCTGGCCCGGGTGGACCCCAAGGTGCCGGTGCAGGAGAGCGTGGGTGCCCTGGCGGAGCTGGTCGCGGCCGGCAAGGTGCGACACATCGGGCTGTCCGAGGCCAACGCCGAACAGCTGCGCCAGGCGGTCGCGGTGCATCCGGTGGCCGCGCTGGCCAGCGAGTACTCCCTGTTCGAGCGCGAGGTCGAGCGGACGCTGCTGCCGGTGGCCCGCGAGTTGGGCGTCGGGCTGGTCGCGTGCAGCCCGCTGGGTCGCGGCCTGCTGACCGGACGGCTCACCTCGGTGGACCAGCTCGGCGACCGCGACTACCGGCGCAACCACCCGCGGTTCTGGCCCGAGCACTTCGCCCACAACCGCGAGCTGGTCAGCCGGGCCGAGGCGCTGGCCGCGGAGCGGGACGTCAGCGTGGGCCGGCTGGTGCTGGCCTGGCTGCTGGCGCAGGGCCAGGACATCGTGCCGATCCCCGGTACCCGGTGCACCACGCACCTGGAGATGAACGTGGCCGCGACGCAGGTCAAGCTCACCGAGGACGAGCTGCGGCTGCTGGCCGAGACGATCCCGGCGGACGAGGTCAGCGGGGACCGGAACCCGCGGCGCTGAGGCCGGGCGGCCGGCCCGCGGCAATTCGGCCCGCGGCCGGCCCGCGGGGCTGACCGGATCGGCCGGCCCGCGGAGTCGGCGCCGCGGGCCGGCCGAGCCGGTCATCCGGTCAGCTCAGCCGGCGGCGAGCTTCTCCAGGTCGGCGACCAGCCCGGCCGGCGTCGGCCGCTCCTCGTTCTCGGCGCGCAGCCGGGCCGCCGACGCCCGGTGGTCGGGCCGGTCCAGCACGGCCGTCACGGCGTCCCGGATCGCCGCGACGGTCGCCTCCGCCCGGGGCAGGCATCGCGCCGCGCCGGTCTGCGCCAGCCGCGCCGCGTTGGCCGGCTGGTCCATCCCGGTCGGGATCACCACCTGCGGCACGCCCGCGGCCACCGAGGTCATCAGGCAGCCGGCGCCGCCGTGGTGCACCACCGCGGCGCAGCCGGGCAGCACCAGGTGCAGCGGGACCCGGTCCAGCACCCGCACGTTCGCCGGCGTCGGGCCGACCGCGCCGGCGTCCTGGCCGCCGGTGCCGAGCAGCACCTCCACGTCCAGGTCGGCCAGGGCCTCCGTGATGAGCGGCACCGCCAGCGACGCCGGACCGAACATCGCGGTGAGCGAGTTGCCCCAGACCACCGCCACCCGCCGGCGCTCCGGCGGGTCCAGCACCCAGGTCGGCATGCTGCCCGGCCCGTTGTACGGGGTGTACCGCACGGCCATCCGGTTGCTCGCCACCGGCGGCGCCAGGCCGGCCGGGCACGGGTCGATGACGTGCTCGACGGTGTCCAGGGTGAGCTTCCCGGCGGTGTGCGCCCCGAAGGAACCGACCGGATACTCGGTGACCGCCCGCACCGCCGGATCGGTCTCGTGGCTGCCCACCGGACCCCACAGGTGCACCGCCGAGGCGATCCCCAGGGTCCGGGCCGCGAGCAGCCCTTCCATGGACAGCGGCTCGTGCAGGATCAGGTCCGGGCGCCACCGGCGGGCCAGCGCGACGGCCGCCTTGCCGCCCCGGGCCACCGGCGTCGCCACCTTCTGCTGGGTCGCCCGCGCGAAGTCGGCGTACCCGAACTCCGCCACCGACGGCATCGGGGCGCCGGTCACCGGGTGCGGCGGCACCCAGTCGTACGGCCAGGTGCCGGCCTGGGCGTCGAAGACGTTCCGCAGCCGGGCCAGGAAGGGGATGTCCAGTTCGCCGAGCACCGGCACCGGGGTCAGCCCGGCCCGGGACACCGACCCGGCCTGGCTCGGGGCGCAGGCCACCCGTACCTCGTGGCCGGCGGCCTGCAGCGCCCACAGCACCGGAACCATCGGGTAGTAGTGGCTCGGCCAGGCCGACACCGTGCACATGACCCGCATAGCGCCTCCCGCTCGCGTGTTGTCGCGGTCCTCGCCTCCCAGCGTCCGGCACCGGGATCGAGGCGGAGTCCAGCGCCGGTGAGGACCGGCGCACCTCCAGCCGCGGTTGACCACAGCTCGAGAGCGCCCGGACACAGTCAGGTGATCCGTGACCACCGCCGGCACCCGTCCGGCTCCCGGGTCCGGCTGCAACGCGGAGGTGCGCGATGGCGGGGGCGACGCGATGACCGGGGCGGCCCGGTGGCGGCGGCTGCTGCGGTACGTGGCGTCGGGGCTGCGGCTGCTCGGCGTGGCGCACCCGATGATCCCGGCCTGGCCCGAACCGGAGTGCCGCCCCGACGGGCCGGCCCGCACGCCGGCCACGCCCGCCGGATCCAGGAGACCGGCCCGGTTCGGGAGGCCGGCCCGGCTCGGGAGGCCGGCCCGGTCCGGGCGGCCGGTGCTGCCCGGGCACCCCGAGCGGGCCGCCGGCGGTATCCCACCGTCCGAGGTGGAACTGCTGCTCTGGCGCGACCTGGGCTGGCTGGACGACCGGTCCCGCTAGTGCCACGGTGGTCTGCCCGTCCTCCGTCGCACCTCCACCTCCACCTCTCCACCTCCACCCCCACGTCCACGTCCACGTCCACGTCCACGTCCACGTCCACGTCCACGTCCACGTCCACGTCCACGGGACGCTCACCCACGGTGACCTCGCTGACGGCGACAAAACTTTTTCGACCTATGCCTGAGAGTCATAAAAATGACTCTCAGGCATAGGTCGAAAAGAGGTGTTCGGTCCTGGCCGGTGCCGCGGATCGCCGCCGGCGGCGGATGCAGATCGCCGCCGGCGGCGGGTCAGGCAGGCAACCGACCAGTGCGGTAGCAGGTCACGCCGGCAGCAGGTCAGGCAGGCAACCGACCAGTCCGGCAGCAGGTCACGCCGGCAGCGGGTCAGGCAGGCAACCGATCAGGCGGGCAGCGGGGCCGGTACGGCGGTGGCCAGCTCGGCCAGGTGCGGCAGGCCGGCCAGCACCGCGTCCCCGTCGCCGACGAAGTCCACCAGGCAGGCGATCTCGTCCACCCCGGCCGCGCGGACCGCGTCCACCACCGGGCGGCAGTCCGACACCGAGCCGATCAGCGAGGTGCCGGCCAGGTAGCGGTTCACGGCGATCTCCACCAGCCGGTCCCGGGCGCGTTCCTCGGTCATCACGGTCCGGCCGGTCCGGCCGCCGCTCATCCCGCCGCCCGCGCCGACCGCCCGGGACTCCAGGTCGATAGCGGTCCGCAGGTACGAGCGCAGCCAGGGCAGCGCCACCTCGTGCGCCCGCCGGGTGGAGTCCGCGACGTACGTGTGCATCATCAGGGTGACCGTGCCGCAGCGCCCTGGGTGGTGCCGCGCGAACGCCTCGCGGTACCGCTCGATGTTGCCGGCCACCGCGTCGACGTCCTGGTTCTCCAGGTGCGTCAGCACGTTGGCACCCAGCTCGCCGGCCTGCCGGAAGGTCTCCGGGTTGCGCGAGACGGTCACCCAGATGGGCAGTTCGTCCTGCACCGGCCGGGGAAACACCGGCAGCGTCACCTCGCCGCCGACCGGGTTGGTGCCGCTCCAGGTGCCGTCCCGCCACACCTGCCGGATCTCGGCCACGTCCCGCAGCATCCGGTCCCGCCGGTCGGCGTACGCCGCGGGGTTGAGCACGAAGTCGTTGACGTTCCAGCCGGAGCCGACCGAGATCGCGGCCCGGCCCTCGGAGAGGCAGTCCACCAGCGCGAAGTCCTCGACGATGCGCAGCGCCGGGTGCAGCGGGGTGACCACGCTGCCGGCGCGGATCTGCAACCGGCTGGTGACCGCGGCCAGGGCCGCCGACGTGACGGCCGGGTTGGGGAACGCGCCGCCGAACCGGTGGAAGTGCCGCTCCGGCGTGGAGACGAAGTCCAGGCCCAGTTCCTCGCCGCGGCGGGCGGCGGCGAGCATCATCTGGTACGTCCGTGGCGCGTCGTCGCCGAGAGCGGCGAAGAAGAACAGGCCGAAGTTCATCCGGGAATCGGTCATGATACGGGCTCCTCCTGGGACGGAATGGCGGCGGGAAGCAGCTCGGCCGCGAGCCGCGCGGGGCTGGGTTGGCGCAGCGCCTCGGCGCGCAGGTCGGCGGCGGCGTCCCGGTGGCCGGGGTCGGTGCGCAACCCGGCCACGGCGTCCCGCACGGTCGCCTCGGTGACGTCGGCGCCAAGCCGCAGCCCGGCGCCGGTGGCGGCCAGCCGGTCGCCGTAGAAGGCCAGGTCGGGCATCTGGGCCAGGATCAGTTGCGGTACCCCGGCGTTGACGGCGCTCAGCAGCGTGCCGGCCCCGCCGTGGTGCACCACCACGCTGGCCTGCGCGAGCAGGACCGGCAGCGGGCAGTCGGCGACCACCCGGACGTTGTCCGGCAGCCCGCCGCCGTCGGTGAGCGCGGCCACCTGCCCGGCCGGCAGCGCCACCAGCGTCTCCACGTCCTCGCCGGCCAGCGCCCGGACCACCAGGGGCGGCAGGAACGCCCGCTGGCCGACCAGGTCGGTGACCGACATGCCGAGGGTGACCAGCACCCGGGGCCGGTCCGGTGGCGGCAGCACGGCCGGGTCGACCCGGGCCGCGGTGCTGTGCGCGACGTACCGCACGTGCCGCCACGGGCCGCTGGTCGGCAGTTGCACCGAGGGCGGGCACGGGTCGACGGTGGTCCACTCCGGCACCCCGGCCAGGCCGCCGGCGTACCGGTCGAAGAGCGCCAGCACCGGCTCCGGCAGCCGGTCCCGGCCGCTGGTGCCCCGGCCGACGATGTCCGGTCCCCACAGGTAGCGCACCGACGGCACGCCGAGCGCCGCCGCGGCGACCGGCCCGGCGAACGACGTCGGTTCCCAGACCACCAGGTCGGGCCGCCATGACCGGGCCAGCGCCACCAGATCGTCCACCATGGCCTCGGCCACGGCGGCGAACATCAGCTTCGGGTCGGCCGAGCCGCCGGTCTGCCGGCCGCGGTAGCCGGCCGCGAAGTCCAGCTCGGCGCCGACCGGCACGGTCGGCAGACCGGACCGGGAGACCACCGGCACCAGGCCGGGCGGGCTGGCCACCCGCACCTCGTGCCCGGCCGCGCGGGCGGCCCAGCCGAAGGGCGCCATCGCGAAGAAGTGCGACGGCATCGCCGAGGTGACGAACAGGATCCGCATCGCCACGTCTCTCCTCACTTTTCCGCCGGCCGGCCGCCGGCATCGCGCCGGGGCCGCCGGATCAGGCCGTCCGCAGCAGCGGGCGGGCGGTCACGTACCGGTCGAGGACCGCCGCGTAGTAGTGGTCGGTGAAGCCCATCCCGCGGACCGCCGGCACCAGCCGGCGCAGCTTCTCGGTGCAGACGAGATGGTTGACCGGCGGCGTGGCCACCACGGTGCGCCGGGCCCGCACGCCGAGTCGCTGTTCGATCCGGTCCACCAGCAGTTCCACCGGTACGGCGTACCCGGTGGCGATGTTCACCACCTCGCGGCTGACCCGGGCGCCGAGCAGGTGGTCGATGACGGCCACCACGTCGACGACGTCGATGATGTCCCGCCGGGCGCCGGCGTGCAGCCGGACCTGGCCGGCGAGCACCTGGCTGGCCAGCGAGGGCAGCAGTTGGTGCGCGGGCTGGTCCGGGCCGGCCACGTGGGCCAGCCGGACCACCAGGTGATCCACGGTGGAGCCGCGGACCAGCGCCTCGACCGCCAGCTTGTGCCGGCCGTACGGGGTGCCGGGCCGGACCGGTTCGTCCTCCCGGCCCGGCCGGTGGCGCCGTACATGCCGGTGGAGGCGGTCGAGAAGAACAGCAGCCGGCGCCCGTCGGCGGCGCACCGGCGTACCGCCTCGGCCACCAGGGCGGTCTCCCGGTCGAAGTCCGCCTGCGCGGTGCCGCTGGCCGCGGAGACCCCGGCCGCCAGCACCAGCACGCCCTGGTGGGACGCGGTCAGGCTCGCGAGGTGTTTGGCCAGAAAGCCCCGTCCGATGATGTCCATCCGCGCTCCTCGCCGCCGGTCAGTTCGGGACGTCCAGGTAGCGGGCCACGTCCCGGACCCGCTGGACGAGGGCGGCCTGGCGGAGGACGGCCGCGCCCTGCAACCCGCTGTCCGTGCCGGTGCGCACGGCGTCGGCGAAGGCCCGCAGCGCCGCCTCGAAGTGGTCGTCCGGCGCCAGCAGCCGCTCCTGCACCTCGCCGCCCCGCTCGATCCGCAGCACCGGCTTGTGGTCGGCCGGCGGGGTGAACGCCCGGTCCAGCCGGAGCCGGCCCGCGCTGCCCCACACCTCGTACTCGCACCGGTAGGCGTGTTCCATCCCGAAGGCGAGTTGGGCCGCCACGCCGTCCGGGGTGACCAGCAGGGCCGTGCCGCCCAGGTCGACGCCGCGGGCCGGGTCCCGGCGCAGCGTCGCGCCGACCACCTCCAGTCGGTCGCCGAGCAGCAGCGTGGCCGCCCGCAGCGGGTAGCCGCCCACGTCGGCCAGCGCCCCGCCGCCGACGTCCGGGCGGTACCGGATGTCCTCCCGGGGCAGCGCCGGGATCGCGAACGCCGCGCTCAGCAGGCGGGGCTCGCCGATCAGCCCGGAGCCGATCAGCTCGCGTACCTGTGCGTGCTGGCTGTGCAGGGTGAACATGTAGTTCTCGGCCAGCACCAGACCCCGGGAGTCGGCCAGCGCCACCAGCCGGCGGGCGTCCGCCTCGACCGTGGCCAGCGGCTTCTCGGCGAGCACGTGCTTGCCGGCGCGCAGCGCCCGGTCCACCCACGGCGCGTGCAGGGCGGCGGGCAGCGGCAGGTAGACCGCGTCCACGTCGTCCCGCTCCAGCAGCGCCGGGTAGCCGGTCACCGGTTGCGCACCGAACCGCTCGCCGAACCGGGCGGCCCGCTCCGGATCCCGGCTGGCCACCGCCGTGAGCCGCAGTTGCGGCACGCCGGCCAGCGCGGGCAGGGTCTTGCGCCAGGCGATCTCGGCGCAGCCCAGGACGCCCAGCCGGACCGGCGTACCGCCCGGGACCGGCGTGCCGGTGCCGGTGCCGGTGCCGGTCACCACAGCGTCTGCAGGCACGCGACCAGGCTGCGTGCCTCCACGTTGAGGTAGTTCGACAGCCGCAGCAGACCCATCAGCTGCGCCACCGTCACCCAGCGGTAGTCCGGCGGCACGGCCAGCGGCAGGTCGTCGGCCTCGATGATCTGGTAGCGGTTCTGCGCGTGGTAGAACCGGCCGCCCTCCTCGGACTGCACCACCTCGTAGCGGATCCGGGACCGGTCGGCGGAGAGCACCTGGTCCAGGAAGGCCGGCCGGTGTTCCCGCGGCACGTCCCGGTAGTTGCCGGGCAGGCAGTGCACGGTCGGCGCCAGCTCCACCACGTCCAGCGTGCCGGCCTCGGCCCGGGCCTGCGCCAGCACGTGCAGCACCCCGTCGATGCGCCGGGTCAGGAACGCCGAGATGCCGTGCCCGACCGGCGCCACCAGCGGCTGCGTCCAGCTGGACACCTCGCGGCTGCTCGCCTCCACCTGCACGCCGACGATCTGGAAGTACTTGCCGTCCTCGTGCGAGATGGCGTCCGGTCCGGCCCGCCAGCCCTCCAGTTCGCGCAGCGGGATCCGGCGCCGCTGGTGGGCGTAGCGGGACTTCGCCTCCACGAACCAGCTCAGCACCTCGGCGTCGGTGTGCAGCGCGCCGCGCTGGCCGCCGACGGACTCGACGAGCGCGGCCCGGAACGGGTCGTCGCCGGCCACGGTGCGGGCGGGGCCGTCCGGGCGGCCGAACGGCATGCAGGACAGCACCGTCCGGGAGTCCATGTTGACCAGGTTGTCCACCCGGAGCAGTTCGTGGATCTGGCCGATGGTGAGCCAGCAGAAGTCGTCGCGGACCTCGATGTCCTCGTCGGTCTGCACCACCATGTTGCGGTTGCGCTTGTGCAGGAACCAGGCGCCCTGCTCGGACTGGAGCGCGTCCACCAGCACCTGGCCGGTGCGCGGCGCCACGAAGTGTTCGAGGTACGGGATGGCGCTGCCCTTGTGCACCCGGGTGTAGTTGCTGCGGGTGGCCTGCACGGTCGGGGACAACTGGAGCGTGTTGACGTTGCCGGGCTCCATCTTGGCCTGCATGAGGCAGTGCAGGATGCCGTCGAACTCCTTGACCAGGATGCCGACGATGCCGATCTCCGGCTGGTTGATGATCGGCTGGGTCCACCGCGGGACCCGGCCGAAGTCGGTGGCGACCTCCAGGCCCTCCACCGAGAAGAACCGGCCGCTGCTGTGCACGAGGTTGCCGGTGTCCTCGGCGAACCGCCAGCCGTCCAGGTCCTGGAACGGTACGCGGTGCACCGCGAACCGGTTCATGCCGGCCCGCTCGGCCAGCCAGCTCTCGAACCGCGCGGTGGGCAGCAACCGGCCGTCGGTGGTCAGGGCCGACCTGGTGAACCGGTCGGCGACCCGCCGGTCGTCCCCGGTCACCAACAGCGGGTGGGGTGCGGTGGTGGTCACGCCATCTCCTTCCACGGATCTGCCGCGACGAGCCGTTCGAGCACCCCGACGACCTCGGCGGGGCTGGGTCCGACGGCGTTCTCCTCGGCGATCGACTCGGCGTTCTTGCGGTACAGGGACTCGGCCAGCAGGTCGCGGCAGGCGTCCACCACGGCGTCGGTGGTCCGTTCGGCCGGCAGCAGCCGCAGCCCGGCGCCGGCCGCGACCATCCGGTCGCTGTTCTCGAACTGGTCCGCGGTCTGCGGCAGCGCGAGCTGGGGAACCCCGAGGGCGAGCGCGGTGAACAGCGAGCCGGGTCCGCCGTGGTGCACCACGGCGGCGCAGCCGGGCAGCACCAGGTGCAGCGGCAGCCAGCCGGTCGCGCGGACCCCGGGCGGCAGGTCGGTCCAGGACCGGGCCACCTCGTCGGCCACCCCGACGACCACCTCGACGCCGAGCCCGGTGAGCGCGGTGGCCCAGTCGCGCAGCATCCCGGCGAAGTCGAGCAGCCCGTGCCTGGGCAGCATGCTGCCCAGGGTCAGGCAGATCCGGGGGCCGGGCGCCGGGCCGCGGGCCCACTGCGGCAGCACGGCCGGGCCGTTGAACGGCACGTACCGCATCTGCTGGCCCTGCGGCGCGCCGGGGCGCTGCACCGACGGCGGGCAGACGTCGATCCGCAGTGCCGGCTCGGGCAGGCCGCCCAGCCCGGACCGGGCGCACTCGCCGGCCAGTTCGGCGCCGGCCGCCGGCCGGTACTCGGGCTGCACCGCCAGCCCCCAGGAGTGTTCCACCCAAGGGATCCCGGCGGCGGCCGCGGCGATGGCGCCGGCGAACTCGGTGGGCTCGCCCACCACGAGGTCCGGACGCCAGTCGCGGACCAGGTCGAGGGTGCCGTCGAGGGTACGGGCGGCCAGCCGGCCCCAGGCGCGGCCGCTGGAGTGCCGCCGCTGCGTCGGGTCGCTGGGTTGGGCGAGCCGCCGGCCCTGCCGGTCGTGAAACATGAACTCGGCGAACTCGATCGGCCCGGCGCAGGGCACCACCGGGAGCCCGGTGGCGGCGACCTCGTCGGCGAAGTTGGCCGGGGTGGCGACCAGGACGTCGTGTCCGGCGGCCCGCAACGCCCAGCTCAACGGCACGAGCGGGAAGAAGTGGCCGTGCAGCGGTGCCGTGCTGACCAGTACGCGCATGATGCCTTCCTGTCTCTAGCGCCGCGTGCCCCGCAGCGGCTTCCACCACCACGAGTTGTCCCGGTACCACTGGACGACCTCGGCCAGCCCGCGGTCGAAGTCGACGAGCGGCCGGTAGCCCAGCTCGGTCCGGATCTTGCTGTCGTCCAGCGAGTAGCGCAGGTCGTGGCCGAGCCGGTCGTCCACCTGGCGCACCATCGACCAGTCGACGCCGCAGTGCCGCAGCAGCCGCTGCGTCAGTTCCCGGTTGCTCAGCTCCACGCCGCCGCCGACGTTGTAGATCTCCCCGGCCCGGCCGCCGGTGAGCACCAGTTGCACGGCCCGGCAGTGGTCGTCCACGTGCAGCCACTCCCGGACGTTGCGGCCGTCGCCGTACAGCGGCACCGGCTCGCCCTCCAGCAGGTTGGTCACGAAACGCGGGATGACCTTCTCCGGGTACTGGTACGGGCCGTAGTTGTTGCAGCACCGGGTGATCGAGACGGCGAGCCCGTGGGTGCGCCAGAACGACCGGGCCACCAGGTCGCTGCCGGCCTTCGTGGCCGCGTACGGCGAGTTGGGCTGCAACGGCCAGGACTCCGTCCAGGAACCGGCCTCGATCGAGCCGTACACCTCGTCGGTGGAGACGTGCACCACCCGCTGCACGCCGGTGCGTACGCACGCCTCCAGCAGCGTCTGGGTGCCGACCACGTTGGTCATGGCGAACGGCGCGGCGCCGGCCACCGAGCGGTCCACGTGCGACTCGGCGGCGAAGTGCAGCACCGCGTCGTGTCCCGGCAGCAGGTCGGTGAGCAGGCCGGCGTCGCAGATGTCGCCCTCGACGACCGTGAGCCGCGGGTCCGCGGCCGGCAGGTTGTCCCGGTTGCCGGCGTAGGTGAACTTGTCCAGCACGGTGACCTCGGCCCGCTCGTAGCCGGCGTGCCGGCCGGCGAGCATCCCGCGGACGTAGTGCGATCCGATGAAGCCGGCGCCGCCGGTGACCAGCAGCCTCATGCCACGACCTCCACCCGGGTGTCGTCGCCGATGACCAGGCGGTGCCGGGCGAGGTCGCCGTCGGACAGGCAGACCTCCGCCGAGCGGCCGATCAGCGAGCCGTGGATGCCCCGGACGTCCCGCACGGAGACCCGGTCCAGGACGATGGAGTACTCGATGCCGGCGCCGGCGAGCACGCAGCCGCGGCCCAGCGCCGTGTACGGGCCGATGTAGCTGTCCACCACGACGCTGTCGGCGCCGACCACGGCCGGCCCGACGATCCGGGACCGCACCACCCGGGCGCCGGGTTCGATGGCCACCGGGCCGCAGACCTCGCTCGCCGCGTCCACCTCGCCGAGCAGCCGGTGCTCGGTGGACTCCAGCAGCACCCGGTTGCACTCCAGCATGTCGTCGATGCGTCCGGTGTCCCGCCAGTACCCGGTGTAGATGGCGGCCCGCACGTCGGCGCCGCCGGCCACCAGCCACTGGATCGCGTCGGTGATCTCCAGCTCGCCGCGGGCGCTCGGCTGGATACGCCGGGTCGCCTCGTGGATGGCGGCGGTGAAGAAGTACACGCCGATCACGGCCAGGTCGCTGGTGGGGTTCTTCGGCTTCTCCACCAGCCGGTCGACCCGGCCGTCCGGGTCGACCTCGGCGACGCCGTACTCGGACGGGTCCGGCACCTTGGTCACCACCAGCTGCACGGCCGGCCGGTCCCGCCGGAACGTCTCGGCCAGTTCGCCGAGTCCGCTGGCGAAGATGTTGTCACCGAGATACATCAGGAAGTCGTCGTCGCCGAGGAAGTCCGCGGCGAGCTGGACGCAGTGCGCCAGTCCCAGCGGCGCCTCCTGCGACAGGTAGGTGAGCCGGAGTCCGTGCTGGCTTCCGTCGCCCACGGCGTCCCGGATCGCCTGACCCCGTTCGCTGCTGACCACGATCGCGACGTCGGTGATGCCGACCTCGCGCAGGCGGTCGAGGCAGTGCAGCAACACGGGGCGGTTGGCGACCGGCACCAACTGCTTGGGCATGCTGTAGCTGAACGGCCGGAGCCTGCTGCCGAGGCCCCCGGCTAGGACCAGAGCCTTCATGCGTTACCCACTCTCGACGGGCCGCTGGCACTTCCGCGCGGCCGGGCATCTCATGGATACGGACCGCCCCACGAGGTGCCTTCGAGAACCGGTCCAAGACCGTCGGGGGCGGCACGGTTTCGACTCAGGCTTGAGGCGTCGTGGCTAGCTTCCGGACATGGAGATCCATCCGTTGGCGGTGCTCGACGCGTACCGGATCGTTCCGAGCATGCTGGAGGACGCACGCGGCTGCTTCTACGAGGCGCTGCGCTGGGACAGCCTGCTGGAGGCCACCGGCCACGCGTTCACCCCGCGGCAGGCGAACTACTCGGTCTCCCGGCGCGGCACGCTGCGCGGCATCCACGGCGTCCGGCTCCCGCCGGGACAGGCGAAGTTCGTCAACTGTGTCCGCGGCGCCGTGCTGGACATCGTGGTCGACCTGCGGCTGGACTCGCCGACCTTCGGCGCGCACGCGGTGAACCGGCTGGACGCCACGGGCGGTGCCGGGGTGTACGTCGCCGAGGGGCTGGGGCACGGCTTCGTGGCGCTGACCGACGACGCCTGCGTGGGCTACCTGTGCTCGACCACGTACCAGCCGGGCACGCCGCTGGAGATCAATCCGCTCGATCCCGAGCTGGGGCTGCCCTGGCAGCTCACCCGCAAGCCGCTGATGTCCCGCAAGGACGCCGAGGCGCCGGGGCTGACCGAGGCGATCCGGGCCGGCCTGCTGCCGACGTACGCGCAGTGCCGGGCCCTCTACGACCGGCAGCGCCCGGTCCTGCGCTGAGGTCCCGCGCCGAGATCCGCGTCGAGGTCCCGCGCCGAGATCCGCGCCGAACGGCGCCCGGCCGGGCGGCGCGGCGGCCGCGGGCGGGCCGGGCCACAGACGCCGGGCGGGCCGGAGCGCGGTGCGCTCCGGCCCGCCCGGGTGGCGGTGAGGGTCCGGCCCCGGCCGTCCGCTCAGCCGGTCTGGGCCAGGAAGCGCCCGTTCACGAACGCCACGAACGCCGCCGGGGTGTCCACGTCGCCCACCAGGCCGTCCGGCAGCGACACCCGGAACTCGCGCTCCACCCGGGCCGCCGTCTCCAGCAGCGCCAGCGAGTCGTACCCGAGCTGGTCGAACGGGACGCCGCCGATGTCGCCGTCAAGGTCGACGCCCTCGTCCTCGCCGGCGCACTCGCGCATGATCCTCTTCAGGTCGTCGATGGTGAACTGGCTCATCGGCCACTCCTCTCCTCGGTACCTGCCGTCCCGGAATCCCCGTCCCGGGCGGCCTCGTCGTCGTGCGGTTGCGGGCCGCCGCGCAGCACGATCGCCGCGTTGAAGCCGCCCCGGCCGCGGGCCAGCACCAGGGCGGTCCGGATCGGCAGCCGGCGCGCCGCGGTGACCAGGTCGAGCTGGTAGCCGGGGGCCGGGTCGCCGACGTTCACCGTCGGCGGCACGACGCCGGCCCGCATCGCCAGCAGCGCGGTCGCCACGTCCAGGGCACCCGCGCCGGCGCCCAGCCGCCCGGTCATCGACTTCGGTGCGGTCACCGGCACCCCGCCGGGTCCGAACAGCTTCTCCAGCGCCTGCGCCTCCGCCAGGTCCGCCTCCGGAACGCCGGCCGCGTCGGCGAAGACCACGTCGATGTCGTCGGGCAGCACGTCGGCCTGGGCGAGCGCCTGCGCCGCGGCCCGGCCCAGGCCGCACTCGCGGCCCGAACCCGGCGGCGGGTCGAAGGTGGCCGCGTACCCCACGATCTCGCCGTAGATCCGCGGCGCGCCGCGCCGCGCGGCGGCGTCGGCGTCCTCCACGATCAGCACCGCACCGCCCTCGCCGATCACCCCGCCGGTGGCGTCCAGGCCGAAGGGCCGGTACGCGGTGGCCGGGTCCCGCCGCTCGCTGAGCTGCCCGCTGGGCAACTGCGAGACCAGCCCCATCGGGCACAGCGACGAGTCCACGCCTGCGGTGATCACCGCGGGCGTGCCGTCGCGGACCAGCCGGCGGGCGTGGCCGACCGCGTCCAGCCCGCCGGCCTGGTCGGTGACCAGCGCGGAGGCGGGGCCGCGCAGCTTGTGCCGGATCGAGATCTGCCCGGTGTTCACCGCGTAGAACCAGGAGAACGACATGTACGCGCTGACCGTGCCCGGTCCCTCGGTCCAGAGCTTCTGCAACTCGCGCTGGCCGAACTCGAACCCGCCCGCGGAGGCGGAGGTGACCACGCCGAAGTCGAAGTCGCAGCCCTCGTCGACGGTCAGCGCGGCGTCGGCGAGCGCCCATTCGGTCGCCACCAGGGCGAGCTGGGTCATCCGGTCGGTCTGCGGGATGAGCCGGCTGGGCAGGTGGTCGGTCGGCTCGAACGCGCCGATCTCACCGGCCAGCCGGACCGGGTAGGTGCTCGCGTCGAACCGGCCGATCGGCCCGATGGCCGCCCGGCCGGCCGCGGTGGCGGCCCAGTGCTCGTCCGCGCCGAGCCCGGTCGGGGCCAGCACCCCGAGGCCGGTCACCACGGCCCGGGTCCTCGGGCCGGTCACCGGGCCGGTCACCGGGCCACCGCCTCGGGCCGGGAGAGCAGCATGGCGCTCTGGAAGCCGCCGAACCCGCTGCCCACGTTCAGTGCCACGTCCACGGTCCACTCCCTCGCGTGCAGGGGTACGTAGTCCAGGTCCAGTTCCGGGTCCTGCTCGTGCAGGTTCGCCGTGGGCGGGACCATCCCGTGTGTGATGGCCAGCGCGCAGGCGGCGGTCTCGATGGCGCCGATCGCACCGAGCGAGTGGCCCACCATGGACTTGATCGAGCTGGCCGGCGTCCGGTAGGCGTGCTCGCCCAGGGTGCGCTTGACCGCCGCCGTCTCGTGCCGGTCGTTCTGCTTGGTGCCGGTGCCGTGCATGCTGACCCAGTCGACCTGTTCCGGGCGTACCCGGGACTTGTCGAGGACGACCCGGATGGCCTCGGCCATCTCCCGGCCGTCGGCCTGCAACCCGGTCATGTGGTACGCGTTGGCCCGGGTGGCGACGGCGTCGATGGTCGCGTAGATCCTGGCGCCGCGCCGCCGGGCGTGCTCCAGTTCCTCCAGCACGAACATGGCGGCGCCCTCGCCGAGCACGAAGCCGTTGCGGCTGACGTCGTAGGGCCGCAGCGCGTGCTCGGGGTCGTCGTTGTGCGCGGAGGTGGCCCGGATGGCGTCGAAGCAGGCCACCGTGATCGGTGCGATCGGGGCCTCCGTGCCGCCGGCGATCACCACGTCCGCCTCGTCGTCGCGGATCAGTTGGCAGGCGTACCCGATGGCGTCGATGCCGGCGGTGCAGCCGTCGGAGACCACCGACACCGGGCCCTCGGCCCCCACCTGCCAGGCCACCTCGGCCGCCAGCGAACTCGGCACGAAGTAGTCGTAGAGGTGCGGTACCGCGTAGCCGGGGTCGACGTTCCAGCGCTGGCCGCCGTCGGAGAGGACCAGGTACTCGTTCTCCAGTTTGATGGTGCAGCCGACCGCGCTGCCGACCGTCACCCCGGTCCGGGTGGCCGCGACCTCCCCGGTGGACAGGCCGGAGTCGGCCAGGCACTCCCGGGTGCACACGACGGCGAACTGCGCCGCGCGGTCCATCCGGCGGATCTCCTGCGGGGTGAGGCCGTGCTCGGCCGGGTCGAAGTCGCACTCGCCGGCCATCCGGGACCGGAACGGCGTCGGGTCGAACGTGGTGATGGTGCGGGTGGCGCTGCGGCCGGACAGGATGCGATTCCAGAAGGCATCGGTACCGATGCCGCCCGGTGCGATCACGCCGATCCCGGTTATCGCGACACGTCGGGTCATGCCATCTCCTCTCCTCGTATCCGCCCGGCGGCTCCTGAGAGCCTGGCGGTCGGTGGTGGGGGCGTCGTCGAGCCGGGTTGGAGACGCGCCGGGGGCACACGGGTGCCCGGGACGCGGCCGGACGCGACCCGGCCGCGGGGCTCAGCGGTCCGGCTCGAACCGCCCGTACGCGCCGCGGTGGTAGACCAGCGGCGGGTCCGGCCGGGGGTGCTCGGCGTCGACCAGCAGCCCGACGATCATGAGGTGGTCGCCGAGCGGCACGATCCTGTACGTGCGACAGGCCAGGTGGGCCGCGGCGTCCTCCAGCAGCGGCAGCCCGTACCGGCCGCGGCGCCACCGGGTGAGCGCGAACCGGTCGGTGTCCCGGCGCGCGAAGACGGCGGCCACGTCGGCCTGGCCGGCGGTGAGCACGTTCACCGCGAAGTGCTCGGCGGCGCAGAGCCGCAGCCGGCTGCTGGAGCGCCGGTCCACACAGAACGACACCAACGGCGGTGACTGGCTGACCGAGGTGAACGAGCTGGCGGTCATCCCGGTCGGCCCGTCGGCCACGGTCACCACGACCACCCCGGCGGCACACCGGGCCAGCGCCCGGCGAAAGTCCTCCGGTCCGAGTCCGGCCGGCGGCTCCGGGTGCGCCGCGAGCGGGCCGGTGCTGCCGTTGAGCTGTTCGATGAACACGGCCGCCTCCCTTCCGACGGCGGATCCGGCCGTCGCCGGCTCAGCGCATCGTGGTCGGCGCCGCTAAAGGACCGGTGGAGGACCGGGCTATCCGGACCCGCCGTGCGGGCCGGACCGGGGCGCGCTGATCAGGTCGGAGCGGACCGCCTTGTTCACCGCGTCGATCCGGGACACGGCGCCGAGCTTGCCGAAGATGTTGCTCAGGTGCCGCTTCACGGTGGCCTCGGTGACCTGGAGCCGGGAGGCGATCTGCGCGTTGGTCAGGGCCTGGGCGGCCAGCTTCAGCACGTCGAGTTCCCGGGCCGACAGGTCGACGTCGGCCGCCGTGGCGCGGACCCGGGCCAGGCTCTGCCGCGAGACGCCGAGGATGATCCGGTCGTCCCGTCGCCGGGCGGTCCGGATGGCCGAGATCAGCTCCTCGCGGCGGGCGCTCTTCAGCAGGTAGCCGCGGATGCCGAGGTCGAGCAGGCGTTGCAGCAGGTGCGGGCCGTCGTACATGCTCAGGATGATGATCTCGGTCTCGGGGGCGGCCTCGCGCATCCGCTGCACCGTGGTCACCACGTCGTCCCCGACGATCTCGACATCGAGCAGCACGACGTGCGGCTGCAACGCGGTCACCGTGGCCACCGCGGTCGCGCTGTCCCCCGCCTCGCCGACCACCTCAAGGTCCGGTTCGACCTCAAGGATCCACCGGATGCCCTCCCTGACCAGCATGTGGTCGTCCACCAGGACCAGTCGGGTCGGCCCCTCGTCCACCTCACGCCTCCCGTAGGCACACCAGAAGTTCGACGAGGGTGCCCCGCCCGGGGCGCTCTCGACGCTGACGGCGCCGCCCAGCAGCGCCGCTCGTTCCCGCATCGAGGCGATACCGGCCCGGCTGGCCGACACGTTCCGGGGGTCGAAGCCGACGCCGTCGTCCCGGACGGTCCCGCGCAGTTCGTCCGGGGTGACATCCACCCGCACCAGCAGGTGACTGGCCTCGGCGTACGCCAGGACGTTGCGGATGGCCTCGCGCAGGATGAGGAACGCCTCGTTGCGCACCTCGGGCGGCGCCCAGTGCTCGTCGCCGTTCACCTCGATGTGCACCGCAAGCTCCGGGCGTTGCACCGAGTCCAGGAAGCGCTGGAACTCCTTCTCCAGGCTGTCCAGTGGCTCACTTACCCGCAGACTTGAAATAACTTCGCGTACCGCATCAAGGGTTTCGCGTAACGCCTCGTACGCCACACCCACTCGGGCAACCGCATGCACGGGTTGGGTTTCCCAATAAATATTGAACAGTTCCAAATTGCGGTGCGCGACCGTGACGCCGGAACCGATCCGGTCGTGCACCTCCCGGCTGATCCGGCGCCGCTCCTCCAGGTGCGCGCCGTGCACCCGGTTCAGCAGGAAGCCCCCGTACGCGTCGGCGGCCTGACCGAGCGCGCGGACCAGCACGGCGTTCATGGTCAGGGCGATCAGCAGGGTCCGCTCGGACCGCACGGCGGCGTCCTGGATGTTCTCGTCGACGGAGCGCAGCAGCACGTCAAACAGGATGCCAGCGGCCCGCAAGGACTCGCCCGGGCGGAAGCCCTGCGCGGCGCGGGTGGCCCCGATGTCGGAGGCGAGCGTGCGCCGCACCGCCTCCTCGTGCCGCCCGGCCAGCTCGTCCAGCAGGTCGTCCAGAAGCTGCTGGGCGTGCGCGACGACCTGCTGCCGGGATACCTCGCTGCGGAACAACGGACTGTCCTGCTCGGCGAGGCGACGCTCGAACGAGGCCATTATGTCCGGATGTGCCGCTCTCAGAGAGGAGGCCAGTGCCGGAGACAAGCCTTCATGATGACGTTCGGCCAACGCCGCTCTCCTCGCCCGCGATATTGCGATTGCGATGAGGCTAGCGGTGGCTACTCAGGAGGGCAAGATCAAGCCCGTCAGCAGCAGCGCGCAATTAACCGCATATTGGGTTGCCATAAATGCACGGTAGGGCAAGCGGCGGCGCTTGCGACTCCCGAGCGAGAGATTACTGCGCGTAAACCAGGCGACTACAACCGCACCCGCCGACATCGCGAGCGCCGGCCAGGTCAGCCCGGGCGCGAATACCACGGCGGCCACCGGAAACCCGATGCCCACCGCCAGCGCGTTGCGGGCCACCAGCCGGCGGGCCCGGGCGTCGCCCCTGACCAAGGCGGTCGTCCGGCAGCCGGCCGCGGCGTCTCCGGCGGTGTCGGAAAAGTCCTTCGCCAGCGCACCGACCAGGCCCATCCATAGCGACATGACTACGGCGAATATGGTCAGGTCCACGTTTATTCGTACTGGTCCATAGACGCTGGCGCCGGCGAGAAAGGTCAGCAGACCGCAGATGATCACCGTCGCCCCGGCCGCCCGGGAGGACCGCTTGAGCCGTGCCGGCGGCGCGCAGTAGGCGTACCCCAGCACCAGCGAGATGCCCACGAAGATCGGGTACGCCCCGCCGAGCACGAAGGCGCCGGCGAGCGAGGCAAGTGCCGCGGCACCGGAGACCACCGCCGCGAAGCCGCGGGACAGGGCACCGGCGGCGATCGGCCGGGTGGATCCGTTGAGCCGATCCTCCACCACGTCCATGACGCCGTCGAAGAGATACGCGGACACCACCGCGAGTTCCCAGCTGATCCCGGCGATCAACAGTCGGCCCAGCGGGATCGCCGCACCGGCCGGACGGGTCAGAACGAAACCAGCGACAAAACGGAGTAGGAAAATAACCTGGACGCAGGGTCGGGCTTCCACAACGCACGCCACCAGTCCCCGGTTAAGGGACGGGAGTACGCGAGCAGCGGTCGGCACGCGGGGTAGTACATCCACCGACATGTCTGTACGGTATCCGAACTCCAGCACCCGTCAATGGCGCTACAACCAAAGTTGCAGCGCGGGGTGCATCCTCCAGACCGCCGCCTGCATCCATGCGATTACCTGCCGCACCCTCCGGCCAGTTCATCTTGAGCGATCGACGATCAACGCTCTAGGGTTCGGCCCCAGGAACAGTCGGCGAGGCGGTCACAACACCGTTCTTCCCGGCCGGTCGGCACCCCAAACAATTAATCTGGAGGAAACAGAAATGCTCAATTTCAAGGTCCTCGGTCCGCTCCAGGTGGTCAATTCTCAGGGCGTTTTCTGCACGCCCACCGCGCCGAAGGTGCGCCAGGTGCTCGCCCTGCTCCTGCTCCGGGAGAACCAGGTCGTACCGGTCGACTCGCTCATCGAGGAGCTGTGGGGCGAGGAACCGCCGCAGAGCGCGGTGACCACCGCCCAGACATACATCTACCAGCTCCGCCGCGCGTTCGGCCGCTCCGCGGTGACACCCGGACGCACCGAGTGGCTGATCACCACACCTCCCGGCTACCTGATGTACGCCACCGCCGAGCAGGTCGACGCCAACTCCTTCCACGACCTGTCCTGGCAGGGCCGCCAGCTGCTCGACGGCGGGCGCACCGAGGAGGCCGCCGCGGTGCTGCGCCGGGCCCTCGACCTGTGGTCCGGACCGTGCCTGGCCAACGTGCTCACCGGCCGGCACCTGCAGGCGCACGCCGTGCACCTGGAGGAGGAGCGGCTGCGCACCCTGGAGCTGCGGATCCTGGCCGACGCGTCGCTCGGCCGGCACCACGAACTCATCGGGGAACTGCGCGGCCTGGTCGCCGCGCACCCGCTGAACGAGTGGTTCCACGGCCAGCTGATCGCGGCGTTGAGCCGGTGCGGACGGCGCAGCGAGGCGCTGCACGCGTACCAGAGCCTGCGCCGGGTGCTGCACGACCAGCTCGGCCTCGACCCGCAGCCGGAGTTGCAGCGGCTCCAGCGGGAGGTGCTGACCTCGGGCGCCCCCGAGGCCCCGGTGTTCGGCCTGCACCTGCGGCCGTCCCTGGCCACGGCGTCGTGACGCCGCTGCCGGCGCCCCACGGTCACAGTGGAGGAATCATGAACAACCGTCAGCGTCGCAGCGGCATGCCCCATGACCGGTACCGGCCGTTCAGCGCGCCCGAACTGCCCCGGCGCCGCTGGCCCGACGCCCGGCTGACCGCGGCGCCCCGGTGGTGCGCGGTGGACCTGCGGGACGGCAACCAGGCGCTGCCCGAGCCGATGGGCGTGTCCCGCAAGCGGGCGATGTTCGAGCTGCTGGTCCGGATCGGGTTCAAGGAGATCGAGGTCGGCTTCCCGGCCGCCAGCCAGGCCGACTTCGACTTCGTCCGGCTGCTGATCGAGCAGGACCTCATCCCCGACGACGTGCAGATCTCGGTGCTCACCCAGGCCCGGGAGGAACTCATCGAGCGCACCGTGCGCAGCCTCGCCGGCGCGGACCGGGCGACCGTGCACCTGTACACCGCGACCAGCCCGCTGTTCCGCCGGGTGGTGTTCGGAGTGGACCGCGCGGAGTGCCTCGACCTGGCCACCGGCGGCACCCGGCAGGTCATGAAGTACGCCGAGGAGCTGCTGCGGGGCACCGACGTGGGGTTCGAGTACTCGCTCGAACACTTCGTCGACACCGAGCCGTCCTTCGCCCTCGCGGTCTGCGAGGCCGTGGCGG
Organism: Plantactinospora sp. KBS50; assembly: GCF_002285795.1. GTDB lineage: Bacteria > Actinomycetota > Actinomycetes > Mycobacteriales > Micromonosporaceae > KBS50. The sequence continues at coordinate 2,474,852 of NZ_CP022961.1, read as the reverse complement.
ACGCCTGGGAACCGGGTCCCGACCGGGAGCTGGTGCTCAACCTGCCCACCACGGTCGAGCGGTGCTCCCCCAACCACTTCGCCGACCTGGTGGAGTGGCTCGGCGACCGGCTGAGCCGGCGGGCGCACACCTGCCTGTCGCTGCACCCGCACAACGACCGCGGCACCGGGGTGGCGACCGCCGAGCTGGGGCTGCTGGCCGGCGCCGACCGGGTGGAGGGCTGCCTGTTCGGAAACGGCGAGCGGACCGGCAACGTCGACCTGGTGACCCTCGGGCTCAACCTGTTCTCCCAGGGGGTCGACCCGCAGATCGACTACTCCCGGCTGGACGAGATCCGCCGGACCGTGGAGCACTGCAACCAGCTTCCGGTGCCCGAGCGCCACCCGTACGCCGGTGACCTGGTCTACACCTCGTTCTCCGGGTCGCACCAGGACGCCATCAACAAGGGCCTGGCGGCGCTGGCCCGGGACGCCGACGCGGCCGGTACGCCGGTCGAGCGGTACCCGTGGGACGTGCCGTACCTGCCGGTCGACCCGCGCGACGTTGGCCGCTCCTACCAGGCGGTGATCCGGGTCAACTCGCAGTCCGGCAAGGGCGGCGTGGCGTACCTGATGCGCACCGAGCACCAGCTCAACCTGCCGCGCCGGTTGCAGATCGAGTTCTCCGCGGTGGTCCAGCGGTACACCGACGACCAGGGTGGCGAGGTCAGCGCGGAGCGGCTCTGGGAGATCTTCGCGGACCACTACCTCGGCGAGCGCTGGCTGGCGCTGCGCTCGTACGCCACGGCGCCGGCCGACGGCGGGTGGCGGTGACCGCCGAGATCGAAGTGGACGGTGCGGTGCGCACGGTCACCGGGACCGGCGGCGGCCCGATCGAGGCGTTCGTGCAGGCGCTGTCCGGGATCGGCCTGGACGTGCGGGTGCTGGACTACGCCGAGCACGCCCTGGCCGCCGGCGCCGACGCCCGGGCGGTGGCCTACGTCGAGTGCCGGTACGCCGGCACGACCCGGTGGGGCGTCGGGATCGACGCCGACCTGGTGAACGCCTCGCTGCGGGCCACGGTCAGCGCCATCACCCAGGGCCCGCGGGAGGCGCGGTGACGGCCACCACGACCGCGGCGCCGCCGGCCCTGGCGCTGGCCGGCGTCGGCTACCGGTACGGCGCGGCGAAGGCCGTCGACGGGCTGGACCTGTCGGTGGCCGCCGGCGAGGTGCTGGCCCTGCTCGGGCCGAACGGCGCGGGCAAGTCCACCACCATCAACCTGCTGCTCGGGCTGCTGCCGCCGGAGACCGGCACGGTGCAGATCTTCGGTCAGCGCCCGGCGCAGGCGGTCGCGGCCGGCCGGATCGGCGCGATGCTCCAGGAGAACCAGCTGCTGCCCCGGATCCGGGTCGCCGAACTGCTGGACTTCGCCCACGGCCTCTATCCGGACCCGATGCCGGTGGACGAGGTGCTGGACCTGGCCCACCTGACCGGCCTGGCCGGGCGGATGACGGAGGCGCTCTCCGGCGGCCAGCAGCAGCGCGTCCGGTTCGCCATGGCGGTGATCGGCCGGCCCGACCTGCTGGTGCTGGACGAGCCCACCGCGGCGCTGGACGTGGAGGCCCGGCGCGACCTCTGGGTGGCCATGCGCCGGTACGTGGCCCGGGGCCGGACCCTGCTGTTCTCCACGCACTATCTGGCGGAGGCGGACGAGAACGCCGACCGGATCGTCGTCATCGCGCAGGGCCGGAAGATCGTCGACGGCTCCCCCGAGGAGATCAAGCGCACGGTGCCGGGCCGGCGGCTCTCGATCCGCTGGCCGCAGGGCGGCGACGGCGGACCCGGTGCGGACACCGCACCGCCCGTCGCGGCGGGCCTCGACATCGGATCCGGCGCCGCGGCGGGCGCCGACGCCGCACCGGACGCCGCGGCGGGTCCGCTGACGGGATTGCCCGGGGTGGTCTCGGTCGACCTGGTGGCCGACCGGGCGGTGCTGGCCTCGACCGACTCGGACGCGACCGTGCTGGCCCTGGCGCAGCGGGGTCTGGTGCGCGACCTGGAGGTGGTCGGCGCCAACCTGGAGGACGCCTTCCTGGCGATCACCGGCGACGCGAGGGTGAGGAGCCTGCCATGATCGGCTACCTGCGGCTGGAGCTGCGACGCACGCTCCGGGCACCGGGCTTCCTGATCTTCACGATCATCATGCCGCTGGTGATGTACCTGATCTTCACGAACCTCGGCAGGGTGACCGGCGAGGACCACGCCGACGACGCCGCGCTCTACGCGATGATCAGCATCGGCGGCTTCGGCGCCATCGGCGCCCTGCTCAACTACGGCGCGAGCATCGTGACCGACCGGTCCAGCGGGTGGCTGCGGCACCTGCGGCTGACCCCGCTGTCCCCGCTGCGGGTGGTGCTCGGCAAGGCGCTCACCGGGATGCTGCTGGCGCTGCCGCCGGTGATCGCGCTCTGCGTCGCCGCCGCCGGGATCAACGGGGTGCGGCTCTCGGCCGGGCAGTGGCTGGCCATCGTGCCGATGCTGTGGCTCGGCTCCGCCCCGTTCGTGCTGCTCGGGCTGGGCATCGGCTACCTGTGCACCGCGCAGACGGTGCAGCCGGCCAACTTCCTGGCGTACTTCGGCTTCTCCCTGCTGGGCGGCCTGTGGCTGCCGCTGCGCACGTTCCCGGACTGGCTGCGCACGATCGGTGCGCTGACGCCCACCCACGGGTACGCCGACCTGCCGCTGCGGGTGGTCGACTTCAACGACAGGCCGGCCACCTCCGACGCGCTGGTGCTCGGCGGGTGGTTCGTGGTGTTCGCCGCGTTCGCGGTCTTCGCCTACCGCCGTTCGGCGTCCCGCCGGGACGCCTGAACACCACCCCGGGGTGATCCGGCCGGTGCCGGCCGGATCACCCCGGGTGACATCTGCCGCGTGTCCCGCGGACCAGCCGGGGCGAGGACTTGCCAAGGGAAGTACGGTCTGGGGTGGCGACGGTACTCCTGGTCGAAGACGATCACGTCGTCCGCGGCGCGATGTTGCGTTCCCTGGCCGACCGGGGCCACGCGGTGCACGCGGTCGGCACGGCGCTCGACGCGTTGCGCCGGGTGGCGGCCGAGACCCCGGACCTGGTCGTGCTCGATCTGGGACTGCCGGATCTGGACGGCGCGGACGCCCTGCGGATGCTCCGCGGCATCACCGACATCCCGATCATCATCGCCACCGCCCGGGACGACGAGCAGGCCATCATCCGGCTGCTGCGGGCCGGGGCGGACGACTACATGGTGAAGCCGTTCACCGGCGCCCATCTCGACGCCCGGATCACCACGGTGCTGCGCCGGGCCGGCCGCGCCAGCCGGGCGGTGGCCCCGGCGGTCCACCAGGTCGGCGACCTGCGGGTGGACGTCGGCGAGCGCAGCGCCACGCTGGACGGCGTACCCCTGGCACTGACCCGCAAAGAGTTCGACCTGCTGGCCTATCTCGCGGCCCGGCCCGGCCGGGTAGTGTCCCGCCGGGAACTGTTGGAGGAGGTATGGCGTCAGCCATCGGTCGGCGAGGACCAGACAATCGACGTACATCTCTACTGGCTACGCCGCAAAATGGGCGAGTCCGCGGCGAAGCCGCGCTACCTGCGCACCGTGCGGGGGTCGGGTTCCGGTTGGTGGCACCGGACTGAGGCTGGCGCTGGCCTACCTCGGGGCCGGCATGGCCTCGATCATCGCCCTGGTCTTCCTCATCCCGCTCGGCCTGGCCTGGCAGGACGCGGTCCGTAGCGAGGCGCTGGCCGACGCGGCGCAGCGCAGCGCGGCGGTCCAGGGCGCGCTGACGGTCAGCCGGGACCCCCGGGACGTGCAGCGGGTGCTGGACAGCATCGGCGGCGACCCGACCCGCCGGCCGGTCGTGCACGGCCTGGCGACCGGGGGCATCGTGCGCGCCAGCGACCAGGACGTGGAGCGGGCGAAGGCGCAGGGCGGCCCGATGCTCGTGACGGTCCCGGACGGGGTGGTCCGGCTGGAGCCGGTGCCGCTGGGTCCGGAGACCGGCGTGCTGGAGGTGTTCGTCCCCACCGCCGACCTGGAACGCGGCAGCACCGGTCGCTGGCTCGCGCTGGTCGCCATCGCACTCGGCCTGGTCGCGGCCAGCGTCGTGGTGGTGGACCGGATCGCCGGCCGGGCGGTGACCTCGGCCCGGGAGCTCGTCCAGGCCGCCCTGGCGGTCGGCGACGGCGACCTCGGGGTACGGGTGCAGCCCAGCGGGCCGCGGGAACTGGCCGAGGCGGGCTGGGCCTTCAACCGGATGGCCGACCGGTTGGTGGTGTCCCGCACCGACGAGCGGGAGCTGGTCGCCGACCTGTCGCACCGGCTGCGCACCCCGCTCACCGTGCTGCGGCTGGACGCGGACGCGCTGGACTCCGACGACACCAGCGTCGGCTTCTTCACCGAGGCCGAATTGGACCGGCGCCGGACCATCCGGCGGATCCGGCAGGCGATCGTGACCCTGGAGGGCGAGATCGACGTCCTGATCAACACCACCCGCAAGAGCGTCGCGGCACAGGAGACCGGCCCCGGCATGTGCGACGCCAGCGAGGTGGTCCGGGACCGGATGGTGTTCTGGGCGGCGCTGGCCAGCGATCAGAACCGGACGTACCAGGTGCTCGGCGCCCAGTTGCGGATCCCGGTGGCGGTGCCCCGGGCCGAGCTGGCCGCGGCGCTGGACGCGGTGCTGGGCAACGTCTTCCGGTACACCCCGCAGGGCACCGCGTTCGAGGTCGCGGTGTCGCGCCGGGACGGGTACGTGGCGATCCGGGTCGACGACGCCGGACCGGGCATCGCCAACCCGGACCGCGCGCTGCGGCGCGGCGCCAGCGACCAGGGCTCGACCGGGCTGGGTCTGGACATCGCGCACCGGGTGGCGCGGCAGGCCAACGGGTCGGTGAGCATCGCGCGGGCCCAACTCGGCGGCGCGAGCGTGGTCATGCTGCTGGCCGATCCCGAGGCCACGCCCCGGCAGGTAAGCCGGTTCGGACTTGTCGGCCGGCTGGCCCGGGAACGGGATTCGGGCACCCGGCGCTGGCCACGGCCCCGCGAGAAGCAGGAGTGACCCGCGCGCCGAGAGCGCTTTCTCTGCACTGGTGCAAGTTCTCCTTACGTCTGGGTTAATGCCGCTGTGTACCGCGGGACGGGCTGGCAACATCGCAGGTGATCCCATCCCGCTCCACCGGACCACAACGCCCCATAGTGCGTCCCGCCCCGGTGCGGTGGAGCGGAAGTACGCGCGGCGGGGCCGGGTACCCCCACACCATGTCCCGCCGCGCGTGCACCGCCGCGAGTCGGCCCCGGATCGCTGGCCCGGCGCGGCCGCCCGCAGCACCCCGCGCCGGGCCAGCCACCATCTCGGTGGCGGGCCACATGTCGACGGCCGGCCACATCCCGGCGGCGGCCACATCTCGACCGCGGCCACATCTCGGCGGCGGCGATCAGAATCAGACCGGAACGGCCCGGGCGTACGCGTCGATCTCGGCGAGGATCCGGTCCCGGTCGGCGGGCGGCATGAACGAGTGCGTCACGGCGTTGCGGGCCAGCCCGGCGACCTCGGCGGGGCCGTAGCCGAGCAGCCGGGCGGCGACCGCGTACTCGGCCTCCAGAGTGGTGCCGAACATCGGCGGGTCGTCCGACCCGATCGACACCGGTACGCCCGCGGCCACCAGCGCGGCCAGCGGGTGCTCCTGCATCGTGGCCACCGCGCGGGTGCGGACGTTGGAGGTCGGGCACACCTCCAGCGGGACGGCGTGCTCGGCCAGGTGCTCCAGCAGCCGCGGGTCGGCCGCCGCGGAGATGCCGTGCCCGATCCGCTCGGCGCCGAGATCCCGCAGCGCCGACCAGATCGTCTCGGGTCCGGTGGTCTCCCCCGCGTGCGGCACCGAGCGCAGCCCGGCCGCGCGGGCCCGGTCGAAGAACGGCTTGAACGGTGGCCGTGGCACGCCGATCTCCGGGCCGCCGAGTCCGAAACTGATCAGCCCGTCGGGCCGCTCCTCCAGCGCGATCCGCAGCGTCTCCTCGGCCGCCGGCAGCCCGGCCTCGCCGGGGATGTCGAAGCACCAGCGCAGCAGCACGCCGAAGTCCGCCTCGATCCGGCGGCGGGCGTCCTCGATCGCCGCGCAGAACTCCGGCGCCGGGATGCCGCGCCGCACGTGCGAGTACGGCGTGATGGTCAGTTCGGCGTACCGGACCTGCTGGCGGGCCAGCTCCCGACCGATCTCGTAGGTGAGCAGCCAGACGTCGTCGGCGTCCCGGATCAGGTCCACGACGCTCAGATACACCTCGATGAAGTGGGCGAAGTCGCGGAAGGCGAAGTAGTCGGCCAGGGCCGCCGGGTCGGCCGGCACCGGGCTGCGCCCCTCGTGCCGGGCCGCCAGCTCGGCCACGATCCGCGGCGAGGCGGAGCCGACATGGTGCACGTGCAGCTCCGCCTTGGGCAGTCCGGCGATGAAGGTCGTCAGGTCGATCATGGGGTCACATTCTCGCACGACTCGGGCGATACGCCGCCGACGCCGCATCCGGCGCGGGCCACGAAGAAGACGCGCCGGAACGGGAACGGCACCGACCCGGACCGCACCGGATAGGCCGTGGCCAGCTCCCCGGCCAGCTCGCGGCGGAAGTCCCGCCAGTCCGGCCCGTCGCCGAGGGCGGCCCGGACCGGGCGCAACGCCGTACCCTCCATCCAGGCCAGCACCGGATGGTCCGGGCCGGTGACCGGCAGCAGGTGCAGGTACGTCGTCTCCCAGGCGTCCACCGTGCACCCGGCGTCGGTCAGCAGGGCGGCGTAGCCGCCCGGGTCGGCCACCGGGTCGGCGCGCAGCAGCGCCGCCACCCGTTCCCGCCAGCGCGGCCGGCCGGCGACCTCGTGCAGCGCCCGGTGCGAGGGTGCGGAGAAGTTGCCGGGCACCTGGACGGCGAGCCAGGCGCCGGCCGGCAGCCCGGTCGCCCAGGCCCGCAGCAGCCGGTCGTGTCCGGGCACCCACTGCAACAGCGCGTTGGCCACCAGCACGTCGGTGTCCGGCCCGGGCCGCCAGTCGCGCACGTCGGCCACCGCAAACTCCACCGGGCCGTCCAACCCGCGGGCCCGGTCGATCATCTCGGCCGAGGAGTCGAGGCCGGTGACCCGGGCGCGCGGCCAGCGCACGGCCAGGGTGGCGGTCTGGGTGCCCGGCCCGCAGCCGAGGTCGACCACCCCGCGCGGGTCATCGGCACCGACCCGGGCGAGCAGGTCGACGAAGGGCCGGGACCGCTCGTCCGAATAGCGCTGGTACAGGGCCGGGTCCCACACGGCAGCCTCCAAACCGTACGTACGTCTTGGGTAGCCTACGACCCGCATCCGGCGGCCACAACCCGGCCCGGCGGCTCGACCCCCGGCGCCCGCCCTGCCACCCTGGACCCGGACGACGGCCGGCGGGAGGATCGGATGAAGGCGTGGTTGGTGCTCGCGGTCGGGCTGCTGGCCGTGGTGGTCGGCGCGCTCTGGACGGCGCAGGGCCTCGGCTATCTGGGCGGCAGCGTGATGACCGGCGACCGGACCTGGGCGATCGTGGGACCGGTGCTGAGCCTGGCCGGCCTGGCGCTGCTCGCCGCCGGACTGCGCCGGCGCCGCGGGGCGCCGTGACGCGCCCGGCCGGCACGGCCCGGATGTCCGCCGCCACGCGACGGATCCCCGCCGGCACGGCCTCCGCCGGCACGCGACGGATCCCCGCCGGCACGGCCCGTATCGCTGCCGGCACGGCCCGTGTACCCACGCCGGCACGGCGACGGGTCCCGCGGCCGGACCGGCTGCGGGACCCGTCGGTGGTCCTTGGTGAAACGGTGAGGCCCGGCCGCGACCGGGCGCTGGATCAGATGGGGCGGACCTGCTCTGCCTGCGGGCCCTTCTGCCCCTGGGCGATCTCGAACTCCACCCGCTGGTTCTCCTCCAGCGTGCGGTAGCCGCTGGTCTGGATGGCCGAGAAGTGGACGAACACGTCAGCACCCCGCCGTCGACGGTGATGAAGCCGAAGCCCTTGTCTGCGTTGAACCACTTCACGGTTCCCTGCGCCATGTGTATCTCCTTCTAAAACTGGCGGCCGAGCACGCCGTGCGGCCGGTTGGCCGTTTTCGAGCAGCGGCGCCTGAGTCGGCCCCCGCGAAGGAGGACTTCCCTCAACCCACGCCGTCTCGCAACAGCGTGGAACAGCAAACCACGTACGCAAAAACTTCGCACAGCCTACCTGACGAAATTCTCCGACATGTGACCTGAGATACGGCCGACAGCCGGGGTGGTACCGCCAGGTGGAACGGCCACCGGCCAGGCGCTTCGACGCCGGCCTACTCGGGCCAGGAGCCGGTGAGCCGGCGTACGCCGGTGGCGCCGCCCCGGTCCACGGCCGCCCGGACCACCGCGAAGATCGCCCCCTGCAGGGCGGCGGCGGCCAGCACCTCGCCCCAGCCGCGGTCCTCGTCCGTCGCACCCGGAGCGTCGTCGTCGCCGGAGGTGAGCTTCCAGACCTGCCGGAACACCGCACCGGCCAGCAGGCCGGCGGCCATCCCCAGCAGCATGCCGACCGGCTTGTAGGCCAACCGGTTGACCGTCCCGCTCATCGCCGCCTCCCGCGTACCACCAGCACCACGGCGAGCACGGCCACCACGCCGGCGGCCACCGCGGCCCACGGCACCGGGTCCCGCCGTACCGCCTCGGCCGTCTGCCCGGCCTGCTCGCGGACCCGGTCGGTCCGCTGCGCCGCCTGCTGGCGGACCCGGGCGGTGGTCTGCGCCGCCGACTCCTTCAACCGCGCCTTGACGTCGGCCTTCGCGGCCAGCGCCTGGACCGTCTCGCCCAGGTCCGACCGGGTCCGCTTGATCTCCTCGCGCAGCGCCTCGGGGTCCTGTTTGCCGTTGTTGACGGTCATGCCCGCCTCCCGTCCTTGACCGCCGTCGTCACCGCGTTGACGTCCGCCCGCAGGCTATCGGCTGCCGCCGATGGTACGGGAGGCACGGCCCGCCGGACCTGCTTCCGGCCCACCAACGCCAGCACGCCGGCCATGGCGAACAGCCCGACGGCGACGATCAGCGCGGCCAGCCAGGCCGGGATGGCCAGCGCCAGCAGCATGATCACGGCGGCGACCAGCGCGCCCAGGCCGTACAGGGCAAGCGCCCCGCCCCCGCCGAACAGCCCGACGCCGATTCCCGCGTGCTTGCCCTTCTCGGTCAGCTCGGCGCGGGCCAGCGCCAGCTCGTCCCGGATCAACGTTGACACCTGCTCGGTCGCCCGCTGCACGAGTTCCGCGGTCGACTGCTCGGTGACCGGCCGGGATCGGCCGGGATCGACGACGTCGGCCATGTTGCCCTCCTTTTCGCGCTCCCCGGGCTCTATGCCCCGGGTTCGCGCCGATCAATCCTGGTCACGTCGGACGGTCCGTGGGGCGGGAACGCCCGAACCCGTACCGGACGGACCCGTTTCGTGAAAGGAGCGGACGGGATGAACAGGGCGATGGCCCCGGATCGCCGGGCTACGGCCGCGACGGCGCGGCGTTGACCGGCTCCTCCGGGCCGACGAACGTGCTGCTGCGCGCGTCGCCGTCGTCGCTGCCCCGAAGACCCGCGCGTCGCTCGGCGCCTCACTCTCGTTCCGGGACTTCCCCGAGCGCCGCGCCTGGACCCGCTGCCAGGGAAGCTGGCTGCCGGCGTCGCCGATCTCGGTGCGCAGCCGCGGCATCGCCACCGGCCGCTGGTCGCGGATCCAGCCCACCAGATGCTCCCGGACGAGACAGCGCAGGTCCCACAGCCGGCCGGCGTCCGCCGCGCTGACCACCGCGCGGACCCGGACCACGCCGCCAACGGCGTCGACGACCTGCAGCACGCAGACCCGCCCGTCCCACAATTCGGTCCCCTCCACCAGCCGGCGCAGTTCCTCCCGCATCGGCTGCACCGGGACCGCCCAGTCGACGTCGAACATGGCGGTGCCCAGCACCGCCGCCTGGGTCCGGGTCCAGTTCTGGAACGGGGTGGTGGTGAAGTAGGAGGTGGGCAGCACGAGCCGGCGGTCGTCCCAGATGTGCACCACCACGTAGCTGAGGGTCAGCTCCTCGATCCGGCCCCACTCCCCCTCCACGACCACCACGTCGTCGAGCCGGACGGCGTCGCTGAACGCCAGTTGCAGCCCCGCGAAGACGTTGGACATGACGCTCTGCGCGGCCAGCGCGGTGATGGCGCCGATGACGCCGGCCGAGGCCAGCACGCTGGCGCCGACGCCGCGTACCGACGGGAAGGTCATCAGCGCGACCGCCACGGCGAGCACCACGATGATCGCCACGGTGAGCCGGCGGAGCAGGTTGATCTGGGTACGCAGCCGCCGCGCCTGGCGGTTGTCCGGCACGTCGGTGCGGAACCGGGCCAGCGCGGTGTCCTCCACGGCCAGCAGCAGCGACCCGACCAGCCAGGCCGTTGCGGCGATCACCAGCAGCACCAGGAAGTGCAGCAGCGTCTGCCGCCATGCCGTGCCGACGGCGAACTGGCCGGTGCCGATCCGCACCGCGATCTGCACCGCGAAGGTCGTCGCGGCGATCCGGAACGGTCGGCGCACGTGCTCGGCCAGTTCGGCCAGCAGCACCGAGTGCCGGCCGAGGCGCCGGATCACCCGATGGACGATCTGGGCTGCCAGCATTGCGATGACCGCCGCTCCCACGGCGGCCGCAAGCGTCCAGAGATAGGGCTGCACGGGATTCCTGTCTCCTCGTTCCGGTGACGGAAAGGGGTCGGCGGCATCTCAGGATGCCCCGACCCCTACCCGGACGTCCAGGTCACGCCCGGCAGGTCACACCTTCCGGTAACGGGCCTGGATGACGCAGAAGGCGGCGAACGCCACGATACCCAGCGCCATCAGGGCGAGCAGGTAGGGCCCCCACGAGTGGTCGGCCATGGTGCGCAGGGCGGCGTCCAGGCCGCGGGCCCGCTCCGGGTCGTACGTCACCGCGGCGGTCACCACCAGCGCACCGGCGACGGCCAGCACGGTCCCCTTCGCGCCGTACCCGGCGGCACCCAGGCGCCGGGCCAGCGTCCGGGTGCGTGCGCTCATCCGCTCGGTGCGCAGCTTCTCCTGGAACTTGCGCTTCCAGCCGTAGCCGACCATCCCCACGCCGAGGGCCAGCACGCCCAGGCCGACCAGGCCGACCAGCCAGCGCCCGCCGGTGTGCGACATCAACTGCGCGGAGAACGACTCCTGCTTGTCCGCGCCGGAGCCCTGCGCGTCAGCGACGATCTTGAAGGCCGTCCAGGTGAACCAGGCGTAGACCAGGGTGCGGCCGGCGGACGAGAGCCGTTCGAGCACCCGGGACCGCCCGCGTTCCGTGCGGTGCCCGACCGCGGCCTCCAGCGCCTGCCACAGCGCCATGGCGGCCATGCCCACCCCGATGAGCACCAGCAGGAACTTGCCGAACGGCTGGCCGGCCAGGGTCTGCATCGCGCCGGTCTGGTCGCCCTCCTGGCCGGTGCCGCCGAAGGCGATCTGCAGCGCCAGCCACGCGAACAGCAGATGCACGATGCCGTATCCGATGAAGCCGGCTCGGGCGAGCAGTTCCAGCGGCTTGTTGTTGGTGGCTCGGGCTGCGGTGGCGTGCGTTCCAGAGGTGGCGGACATGGCCCCGACAATCACCGATGAGGCGGGTTTTCAAACGTGGCCGGCCCGGCCCGCGCGCCACGGGCACGCCCGACGCGTCACGAGCCACGGGTACGCCCGAGGCGTCACGAGCTACGGGTACGCCCGACCCGGATCACGGCCTCCTCGCCGTTGACCGCCTCGACGGAGACGTACAGTCCGGCCACCCGCGCCGCCTGGTCGTCGGTGGCGAGCACGATCTGCTGGCCGGCCACCTCCACGGTCACCGTGTCGGTGTCCGCGCCGATCAACCGGGCGGGCACCCCGAGCACGCTGGTCTCGGCCTGCACCCGCGGTCGAAGGTGACCAGGCAGTAGTCCGGCCCGCACTCCTTCTCCGTGTACTGCGCGCCGCAGCCGGCGACGGCGGTGAGGCCGAGCGCCACGGCCGCGAGCACAGCGGCCGGCCGGCTTCCCACGGCCGCCGCGGCAGTCCGGCCCCCGGCGGCCACCGCAGCCACGGCACCGCGGCGGCCCCCGGCGGCCCCGGCGGCCAGGGCGGCCACGGCGGCGCGGCGCTGCCGGGGGATGCGGCCCGGGTCCGCCAGCATCGGGGGGTTGCTGCCTCGGATCATCGGACAAGGGTACGAGGCGGTCGGCGGTATCCGGGCAGGGTGAGGACGCGGGGCCCGCTCCTTTCGCGCGCAATGGCGTTCTTTCGCGCACAATGGCGCGATGAGCATGCTCGTCGAGGACAACCCCGCACGGCACCGGTTCGAGATCCTGGTGGACGACAGCCCGGCCGGCTTCGCCGCCTACGACCAGCGTCCGGGTGTGACCGTCTTCACCCACACCGAGGTGGATCCGGCGTACGAGGGTCGCGGGGTGGGCAGCGCGCTCGCCCGCGGCGCCCTGGACCAGGTACGCGAGCGCGGCGAGCGGGTGGTGGCGCGGTGCCCGTTCATCGCCTCCTTCATCGAGCGGCATCCGGAGTACCGGGACCTGCTGGCCGCCGGGAACTGACCGCGGGCCGCCCGACACCCCGGATCCGGACATGGCGCGCGGTGCGGGCGGCGTGGCAGAGTTCGGGTCATGGACCCCAGCCGGCTCGCGGCGGCAGCCGACACCAGTTGGTACGACATTCCCGGCGTCCGGATCGTCGGCGCGATCGCCGGCGTGGTCTTCCTGGTGGCGGCGATCCGCGCGATGTTCGGCCGCAAGTGAGCCGCGCATGATCGGCTCGTCGGCCTTGCCGAGGATCTAGAACCGGTGGCCTTGCCGAGGATCTAGAAGTAGTCGAGCAGTTGGGCGTGCGGGCCGCAGCCGAGCAGGTCCAGCGCCGCCGGATCGGCACCGGCCGAGCACCGCAGCAGACCCGCCTCCACCAGCGCGGCCGCCCCGGCCGCGCCGCAGTACAGCAGCGCGAAGCCGCCCGGGGTGAGCGCCAGGTCCGGTTCGCCGTGCTCGACAGGGGTCAGGGAGCCCCGGCCGTCGGCGATCTCCAGGCGCCAGCCGCCGGAGTTCCACGGCGCGACCGGGTCGGCCAGGCCGAACTCCACGGCGCCGCGCACGGCGACCGGCCAACCCCGGTCCGCGACCGCCCGGACCACGTCCACCGGCCGGTGCATCCACGGGTGCCGGGACCGGTCCCGGCCGGCGGACAACGGCAGCCGGGCGCTCACCGCGTCGAACTGCGGCGCCGGCAGCCGCAGGGTCGGCGCGACGCTGTCCCAGCTACCCAGCACACCCAGCAGCACCTGCGCCGCGTCCGGCCCCGCGGCCACCATGTCCTCGACGGTGAGCACCGCCTCGGCGTCGTACCCGCGGCCCCGCTGCCAGACCGCGTAGCCCACCAGCCGGCCCGCCTCCTCGACCACGGTGAGCCCGTCGGACTCGGTCAGCAGTTCCCCGGTCCAGTCCTCGCCGTACCAGCCGCCCCGGCGGGCCAGCAGACCGCACCGGTGCCGGGCGTACTCCTCATACAGCCGGCGCACGGCCGGCAGGTCCGCGGGGGTGCCGGGCCGCGCGGTCGGGGCGAGGCCCGGACGCGGCCGGGGCAGCGTGGCGGTGGCCAGGTCGACCGTGCGCATCGTGCCGCAGATCTCCCAGCCCAGCGCCCGGTACGGCGCGGCGACCGTCGGGAAGAGCGCGCTCACCGCGGCGCCGCGGTCCCGGGCCGCGCGCAGCAGCGCGGTCAGCACCGCCCGTGCCACGCCGCTGCCGCGGGCCTCCGGCAGCACGGCCACCCCGGCGACGTCGGCGCACGGCACCGCGCGGCCCGACCACCACTGTGTGTGATGAAGGTCGGTGGCCTTGCCGACCAACCGGCCGGTGGCGTCGAAGGCGCCCCAGCGGGTCATCCCGGGTCGGGGGTGCACCACCGGCGGCATGTCGGGCGGACCGCCGAAGGCCAGCCGGCCCAACCGCCAGGCCGCCGCCAGGTCGGGCTCGGCCAACTCACGTACCTCGATCGCGCTGTGCATCGCGCGATGGTAGCCGCCCCACCGGCGACGCAGCGCTATTTTCCCTGGTGCCGTAGGCTCCGCCGGGTGGCGGACAGTGGACGACCTACCGAACGGCTCAACAAGCGCACCATGGTCGAGGTGTCGCATGCGATCGAGCGCGCGGCGCTGGCCGCCGCCGAGGACGGACCGCTCGTCGTCGTGGCGATGTTCCAGCGGGCGCCGTACTTCGAGCGGGAACGCGCCGTGTACGGCCGGATCGCCGCACAGAGCGTAACCACGGTGATCGGTCTGGTGGCCGACCAGCCGCCGGCCGTGCCGGACGGGGCGTACCCGGTGCGGCTGGCCGCGACCGAGGAACTGGCTCGGGAGTGGACGGTGGTGGCGCTCACCCCGCGGTTCGGGGCCATGCTGGTGGCCCACGACCGCGAGGAGGTCGCGCCGGCCTCGACCACCCTGGAGGGCGGCCGGCTGTTCGACGGACGGTGGCACTTCCGCCGCGACGACGCGCTGCACGAGCTGGTCCGGCTGCGCCGGGCGCTCGCCGACCGGCTGCCGCCGCCGGCCCTGGCCGGCATCGACGACACCCTGACCCGGGTCCGCGACCTGCCGGCCACGCCCGGCGAGAGCCGCACCGAGGCCGCCGTCCGGCTGCTGGTGAGCCGCATCGGGCGCAACCTCGACCGGCAGGACGACCTGTGCCGGCAGCTCGACGCCGCCCGCCGGCCGGCCGCCGAGTCGGGCCTGACCGGTCTGGCCGACGAGGCCGCGGTGCGCCGCTGGACCGGGATGGACGGCACGACCGCCTCCGGCACCCTGCCGGTGGCGCTGGTCGGGATCCGGGTCGCCGAGCCGCCGGAGGCTCCGGAGCGGCTCGGCCGGCGCAGCGCCGCCCGCGAGTTGCAGGCGGTCCTGCAGGTCCTGACCGCCGGCCTGCGCCCGATCGACCGGGTGACCCGGTTCGGCGAGGGCGACTTCCTGCTGATCATGCCGGCGCTGTCGGCCGAGGACGCGCTGCAGGTGGCGTACCGGATCGGCAAGGACCTCGGCGGCCTGGCCGGGACGTACCCGTTCGTGCAGTTCAGCGGCACCTGCGTGGTCGCGGTGACCCGGCGGCGGCCGCTGCCGGTCGACCAGATCCGCCGCGCCCTGGACTGGGCGGTGGCGCAGGGCGTGCCGGTGGCCGCCCTGCCCCCGGAGTCCGACACCACGCCCGCCTGACCCGCCGGTGCGGGCCGGGTCGGTGGGTGTCGTTTCGCGGGGATCTTCCGCGGGTAGCAGTGGCCCTCGATGAAGCTGCCACTGAATTCGAGCCGCCTGCGGCGGGCCGCGAAGAGCCTCTTCGGCTGGCGGACGCTGCGTCCCAACCAACTCGCGGCCATGCGGTCGGTGATGAAGCGCCGGGACACCCTGGTGGTGCTGCCCACCGGCGCGGGCAAGTCGGCGATCTACCAGATTCCGGCCAGCCTGATCCCCGGCCCCACGGTGGTGATCTCACCGCTGCTGGCGTTGCAGCAGGACCAGATCGCCTCGCTGAACGAGCGGGAGCGCCCCGAACTGCGCGCCGTCCGGGTCAGCTCGCACGAGTCGGCGGCGCAGCAGGCCGCGGCGCTTGAGGCGATCCGGGACGGTTCCGCCGAGTTCCTGTTCATCACCCCCGAGCAGTTGACCAACCAGGAGCGGATGGCCGAGGTACGCGCGCTGCGCCCGGCCCTGGTCGCGGTCGACGAGGCGCACTGCATCTCGGCGTGGGGCCACGACTTCCGGCCGGACTACCTGGCCCTGGGCCACCTGATCCGCGGCCTCGGCCGGCCGCCGGTGGTGGCGCTGACCGCCACCGCCTCCCCGCCGGTGCGGGAGGACATCATCGCGCGGCTCGGCCTGCGCGACCCGAAGGTCGTCTCCTCCGGGCTGGACCGTCCGAACATCTTCGTCGAGGTGGCGCACTGCCCCACCGAGAACTACCGGTGGCGGCGGCTGATCGCGCTGCTGCGCGAGGACACCCGGCCGGGCATCATCTACGTGCCGACCCGGCGGGCCGCCGAGGATCTGGCCGAGCGGCTCACCCGGGCCGGTTTCCCGGCCGAGTTCTACCACGGCGGCATGGCCGCGGGCGCCCGGAACGAACTGCACGAGGCGTTCCTCGCCGACCGCGTACCGATCATGGTGGCGACCTCGGCGTTCGGGATGGGCATCGACAAGCCGAACATCGCCTGGGTGGTGCACATGGCGCTGCCCGACTCCCCGGACAGCTACCTGCAGGAGATCGGGCGCGCCGGGCGGGACGGCGAGCCGGCCCGGGCGCTGCTGCTGTGGCAGGCCGAGGACATCGGGCTGCACCGGTTCTTCTCCGGCGGGACCCCGGACGAGACCGAGCTGCGGGACCTGGCCGCCCTGCTGCGCGAGAAGCCGGGCTCCCGCAGCACGCTGCGCGACCGCTCCGGGCTCGGCCCGCGCAAGCTGGGCAACCTGCTCAGCCTGCTGGAACAGGTGGGTGCGGCGGCGCCGGCCGCGAACCACATGATCACCGCGCCCCGGTACGCCCCGGAGCCGGCCGACGCGGCCCGCGCCGCGGTCGCCGAGGCCGAGCGCCAGCAGTCGGTGCAGCGGTCCCGGACCGACATGATGCGGGCGTACGCGGAGACCCGCGCCTGCCGCGGGCAGACCCTGCTGGCCTACTTCGGCGAACAGATGGCGCACGTCTGCGGGCACTGCGACAACTGCGCCGCCGGCACCAGCGTCCCCGACGACGGCGCCAGCGGGCCGTTCCCGGTGCACAGCCAGGTGCGGCACACCGAGTGGGGTGCCGGGCTGGTGCTCAGCTACGAGGCGGACAAGATGACGGTGCTGTTCGACGAGGTCGGCTACAAGACCCTGTCGGTGCCGGTGGTGAGCCAGCAGGGCCTGCTCACCGCGGACGACCGGTGAGGCCGCCCGCCGACCGCCGGTGCCGCCTCGCGCGGCACGACCACGACCTGCCGCCTCGCGCGGCACGACCACGACCTGCCGCCTCGCGCGGCACGACCGCGACCCGTGCCGCGCCGCGCCGCGCGGCACGACGACCACTGACGGTCGCCGCCGGCGACCGCTGACCTAGGCTGGCTGCCGTCGAACGCACCGACGGTGCCCAACGCAGGGGACGATGACGTGACGGACCAACCGTTGCACAGCGAGTTCGGGTTCACCGACGACGAGTGGAGCCTGCTGGTCAACCTGCCGCAGGCGGTGTTGACGGCGGCGAGCGCCGCCGAGTCGGACGGCACCCGCCGCACCATGGCGGAGAACGCGGCCGGGCTGGACGCCATCGGCACGGGCCGGGAGTCGGCGAGCCGGCTGGTGGCGACCGTGGCCGGCGAGGTGGTGCACCGCACCGGCGACCCGGAGACCGGTGAGGAACTGCCGGTCATCCAGCCCGACGACCCCGCCACGATGATCTCGGACGTGCTGGGTCGGGCCCGCGCGGCGGCCGGACTGCTCACCGCGAAGGCGCACGAGGGCGACGCCGGGGCGTACAAGCTGTGGCTCGTCGAGATCGCCGAGCAGGTGGTGTCGGCCGCGTCCAGCGGCGGGTTCCTGGGGTTGGGCGGCGACACCGTCAGCGAGTCGGAGCGCCGGTTCCGCGACGAACTGTCGCACGTGCTCAACGACTGACCCGGTGCCCGGCGGGGTCGCCGGCACGACCCCGACCGGATGCAACGGCCACGGCCGCCGCGCCCTCGGGTGCCGTGTCCGCCGCGCCGTCGGGTGCCGCAGCCGCCGCCGGGGCCGGCGGGGTCGCCGCGGCGGCGTGCCGGAGCAGCAGCACGCACAGCGCGGCGGCCAGCAGCATCAGCACGAGCGCGACGAGGGCCGCGGCGTGCAGGCCGGCGAGGAAGGCGGACCGGGCGGCGCGCAGCAGCGCGCCCGCGGTCTCCGCCGGCAGCCCTCCGGCGGCGGTGAACGCGCCGGCCAGCGTCTCCCGGGCCGGATCGGCGGCGGCCGCCGGCAGCCCTTCGAGTGAGTCGCCGATCTCCCGCCGGTAGACCGCGCTGCCGACGCTGCCCAGCACGGCCATCCCGAGCGCTCCGGCGAACTCCGTCGCCGACTCCAGCAGTCCGGACACCGCGCCGGCCCGCGCCGGCGGCGCCGAGCCCAGCACCACGTCGGTGACCAGGGACATCACCGCGACGATGCCGGCCGCGTACCCGGTGGCCCCGATCAGCAGCAGCCAGATCCCGGACGGGCCGGCACCCGGGTCAGCGCCGCGAAGCCCGCCGCGGCCACGACGAAGCCGCCGGCCATGACGTACGCCCGGCCGAGCCGGGCGGCGAGCCCGGCGGCCAGCGGCGCCACCCCGCCCACGGCGACCGTGGGCACCAGGCTCCACAGCGCGGCCCGCAGCGGGCTCATCCCGGCCACCAGTTGCAGGTACTGGGTGGTGAAGATGGCGAAGCCGACCATGGCGAACATGCCCAGCACGTTGACCAGCAGCGAGCCACCGAATGCGGGCCGCCGCAAGAGCGCCAGGTCGATCATCGGATCCGGCCGCCGCCGCTGCCGGCGCAGGAAGATGATCCCGAACGCGACGCCCGCCACGCCGGCCAGCACCGGCACGGCCGAGAACCCGGACCGGGCGACCTCCTTGATCGCGTAGATCACCGGCAGGATGGCGGCCAGCGACAGCAGCGAACCCGGCACGTCGAAGGCGCCCGGGCCGGCGCGCGGTGCTCGGGCAGCAGCACCGGGCCGAGCACCAGCAGCAACGCCATCGCCGGCAGGTTGACCATGAAGACCGAGCCCCACCAGAAGTGCTCCAGCAGCAGCCCGCTGAGCACCGGGCCGATGGCGACGCCGCCGGTCATGGCCGCGGTCCAGATGGCGATGGCCGTGCCCCGCTGCCGGTCGTCCCGGAACATCGCCCGGATCAGCCCGAGCGTGGACGGCATCAGGGTGGCCCCGCCGATCCCGAGCAGCGCGCGGGCCAGGATGAGCAGTTCGGCGCTGCCGGCGTACGCGGCCAGCAGCGACGCCGCGCCGAACGCGCCGGCGCCCACCAGCAGCAGCCGGCGCCGGCCGATCCGGTCGCCCAGCGCGCCCATCGTGACCAGCAGCCCGGCCAGCACGAAGCCGTAGATGTCGAAGATCCACAGTTGCTCCGTGCCGGTGGGCCGCAGCTCCCGGCTGAGGAACGGTACGGCGAAGTAGAGCACCGACACGTCCATCGAGACCAGCAGCAGCGGCAGCACCAGCACGCCGAAACCGACCCATTCCTTCCGCCCCGCCCGCAGTTCTTCCCCGCTCACCACGTCCACCGCCGTTCCTCCGCACCTTTTCTGCGTACGTCGTACGCGCTTCTGCGTAAGGTATACGCGGAACTAGGATGGCGGTCAACCCGAGGGAAGCGGAGTGATGGAAGACGACAGCGCTACCGGCCTGCCGGCGAGCCTCGAAGCCGCCTGGGGGCTGCGCGACCGGCCGGGCAAGGGACCCCGGCCCGCGCTCAGCCTGGACCGCATCGTGCGCGCGGCCATCGGGGTGGCCGAGGCGGACGGCCTCGGAGCGGTCTCGATGGGCCGGGTGGCCAGGGAACTGGGCGCCGGGACCATGGCCCTGTACCGGTACGTCGGCGCCAAGGGTGAGCTGCTGGAACTCATGACCGACGCCGCGTTCGGCCCGCCACCGCAACTGCCGACCGGACCCGGGACCGGACCCGGGAGCGAGCCCGCCGCCGGGTCGGACTGGCGGTCCGCCCTCGACCGGTGGACCCGGGCCGTCCTCGACAGCTACCGGCGGCATCCGTGGCTGCGCCACGTCCCGATGGAGTCCCCACCGATCCTGCCCAACCAGCTCCGCTGGCTGGAAGGCGCCCTGGCCGTCACGCGCGACACCGGGCTCACCGGCCCCGAGCGGCTCTCCACCGCCATGCTGCTGGCCGGCTACGTGCGCTACTGGGCGCAGGTGACCCTGGACATCGCGGCGGCCGCCGACGCCAGCGGGGTCAGCCCCGACGAGGCGATGGCCGCGTACGGCCGGCGGCTGGCCCGACTGCTGGACGCCGACCGGTTCCCGCAGTTGCACGGGCTGGTCGCCGGTGGCGAACTCCAGGACGAGGGCGAGGACCCCGAGGCCGACTTCACCTTCGGCCTGGACCGGATCCTCGACGGCGTGGCGGCCCTGATCGACCGGCGGGCCGCGGTCGGCACCGGCCAGTAGCTCGCCGAAAGCGACATGACCTTTGACGGCCATACCCGAGAGTCATAAAAATTACTCTCGGGCATACCTGCAAAAGATGTGTTCGATCCTGGCGCGGCGGCTTCTGTGGCCGCCTCACGTCCGCGGATCGCCTCCCGCACGCCTCCCGCACGCCTCCCGGGATCGCCTCCCGCACGCCTCCCGGGATCGCCTCCCGCACGCCTCCCGCACGCCTCCCGCGACCCGTCAGTCCCGACCCGCCATGGCCGGGTCGGGCCGCGTTCGCCGGTCCACGTCGGCCACGGCCGCCAGCACCTCGTCCGGGCAGATGGCGGCCAGCGCCGGATGCAGCCGCTCGGCCGTACCCGCTCGGTCGGCCGGGCCGGCCCACAGGACGCGATGCCAGGGCCGGCCGGCCGGCGGCCCCCAGTGATCCGGGCGGACCGGTCCGAACAGCACCACCGAGGGCGTCCGGTACGCCGTGGCCAGGTGCGCCACCCCGGTGTCCGCGCTGACCAGCAGCCGCGCGTGCGCGATCAGCGCCGCCAGGGCCGGCAGGTCCAGGCCGGTCACGGCGGCGCCCGGCGGCAGGCCGGCCGCCTCGGCGACCCCGCCCGCCAGGTCCCGTTCGGCCGGTGAGCCGGTGACCACGACCCGGTGGCCGAGCCGGTCGAGTTCCCGGGCCACCGCCGCGAACCGCCCCGCGGACCAGCGGCGGGCCGGTTCCTTGGCGCCGGGATGCAGCACCGTCACCCCGCGCGGCACCCCGGCCGACCCGGGCCGGGGCAGATCCAGGTCGTCCGGGTCGGACGGTACGCCGTACCAGTCAAGCAGCCGGCACCAGCGACGGACCTCGTGCTCGTCGGCGGACCAGGCCGGCCCGTCCCGGTGCCCGGCCTGCGGGCAGGCGAAGGCGCGCAGCGGCGCGCCCGTCGCCCGGCCCAGCAGGCGGTGCGACTCGGGTCCCCGGCCGTGCAGGTTGACCGCCCAGTACGGCGGCGAGCCCAGCCGGCGCGCCAACCCTCGCCCGTCCCGGTCCTCCAGCCCGGCGACCGGGACCAGCCGGTCCACACAGCCGGTCAGCCGGGCCAGCGGCGCCAGCCAGTCCGGCGCGGCCAGCACCAGCGGCCGGTCCGGGTGCGCCCGCCGCAGCCCGCGCAGCGCCGGTACGGCGGTGGCCAGGTCGCCGATGCCGAGCGCCCGGAGCACCAGGATCACGGGTACGAGGTCTCCTCGTCGGCGCAGACCACCATCTCCCGGATCGAGCAGCCCGGCGGCTGGCCCAGCGCGAACAGCACCGCCTTGGCCACGTGGTCCGGGTCGCTGAGCCGCGCGTCCGGACCCGGCCGGTACTGCGGGTCGCGCTCGTCGAAGAAGGCGGTCCGCATGCCGCCGGGCACCAGCAGGGTCACCCCGACCGTGCCGGAGAGTTCGGCGGCGAGCGCCCGGGTGAAGCCGACCACCCCGAACTTGGCCGCGCAGTACGCGGTGGCGTCGCTGACCGCCTTGACCCCGAGGGTGGAGGCGACCGTGACGATCCGGCCGGCCGAGCGTTCCAGGTACGGCAGGGCCGCCCGGATCACCGCGGCGGTGGCCAGCAGATCCACCGTCACGACCCGTTCCCAGGTCTCGGCCGGCACCTGCGTCAACCGGCCGGGCACGTCCATCCCGGCCGCCGTGACCAGCCCGTCCAGCCCGCCCACCTGCTCGGCGATCTGCCGGGTGGCCGCCTCGGCGGCCCGGGTGTCGGCCAGGTCGCACCGCACGAACGGCAGGCCGTCGGCCGGTGGCTGGCGGTCCAGCACGCACGGGCGGCCACCGGCGGACAGCACGCCGGCCACCACCGCCGCGCCGAGTCCGCTGGACCCGCCGGTCACCAGCACCGACGGCCCGCTGGGCGGCGCCGCGCCGGTCATTCGGCACCACGGCCCGAGCGGGCCGCCGCGATCATCTCGGTGGTGGAGCGGCCGTCCAGGTACGGCACCACCACGGTCTGTCCACCCCAGCGTTGCACGATTCCCGCCTCCGGCAGTTGTGGTTCGTCTCCCGCCCCGGTCGCGTAGTCGCCACCCTTGACCCAGATGTCCGGCCGCAGCCAGGACAGCGCGGCGTGCGGCGTGGTCTCGTCGAAGACCACCACGGCGTCCACGCAGCCCAGGGCCACCAGCAGCCGCGCCCGGTCGGCCTGCGGCACCACCGGCCGGTCCGGCCCTTTCAGCCCGGCCACGCTGGCGTCCGAGTTGACGCAGACGACCAGGCAGTCGCCGAGCCGGCGGGCCGCCTCCAGGGTGGCCAGGTGGCCGGCGTGCAGCAGGTCGAAGCAGCCGCCGGTGGCGACGACCGTCCCGCCCCGGGCGCGTACCCGGGAAACCACCGCGCCGGCCGCGGCGGCGCCGATCCGGTGCTCCGGCGCCGGCGGTGGTCCGGTGCGCCGGGCCGGTACGGCCTCGGCCGGCGCCAGGGTCGACCGCACGGCCGGCACCGCGGTCGCCACCCCGCCGCCGGCCACGTACGCCGACGCCTCCGCGACCGCCCGTTCGACCGCCTCGGAGACCAGCGCGCCCTCGGCCAGCGCCACCGTCGCGGTGGCGGCGAACCGGTCGCCGGCACCGCAGGTGTCGCCGGGCGCCGCCGCCGGCGCCCGGACCACCAGCGGGGTCGAGCCGGCGTGGCTGAGCAGGGCGCCGTCTCCGCCGAGCGTCACCGCGACGGCGGCCGCCCGCCAGTGCTGGCGCAGGCCCTGTGCGCCGCGGGCCGCCGCGGACAGCCGCGAACCGCCCGGCGCGATCCCCACCAGTTCCCGTACCTCGTTCTCGTTCGGCGTGACCAGCCGGACCCCGCCGACCGCCGCCGGCCCGCGCGGGTGCGGATCCCACACCACCGGGGCGCGGGTGGCGGCCAGCGCGGTCCGCAGCGCCGGATGCCGGGCCACCCCCGCCCGTAGTCGGCCACCAGCACGGCCGCGGCGTCGGCCAGCACGTCGAGGACGGCCTCGGCGGGGTCGCCCAGCGGTCCGGCCGGGCCGCCGCGGTCGTGCCGCAGCAGCACCTGGCCCCGGGTGCGCAGCCGGATCTTCTCCGGCGTGCTGCCCCGCATGGGCAGCGCGTACAGCCGGACCCCGGCCGCGGTGAGCAGGCTCGCCAGCCGGGCCGCGCCGGCGTCGTCGGCCAGCGCGGTGACCAGCGCGACCTCGAATCCGTGGCCGGTCGCGAACAGCGCCGCCAGGCCGGCGCCGCCGGGCCGGTCGGCGGCCTCCCCCTCGTCCAGCACCGGCGCGGGCGAGTCGGGACAGAGCCGGTTGACCATCCCTCGACGTCCCGGTCGAGCAGGGTGTCCCCGAGCACGACCAGCGGACCGCTGCGCCGGGCCGAGGTGCCCGGCGGGTTCACCGCGCTCACCGGACCGGACCCGTTCCGTCGGACACGTCCGCCACGGTCACCTCGACCCCGGCCGGCGGGACGACCGGTTCCGCGTCCGGCGGTACCGGGGTCGCGGCCGGCAGGTCCGGATCGGCGGCCGGCAGGTCCGCGTCGGCGTCCAGCAGGTCCGGGTCGGCGGCCGGCAGGTTCGGGCCGGCGCCCAGCAGGTCCGGGCCGGCCACCGCCGGGCGGTCCGGGCCGGCCGCCGCCGGCGGGCCGGGCCGGATCGCCGGCGCCGCGCAGCCCGCGGGGCCGAGCACGGTGAGCAGCGCCTCCTCCAGGTAGTCGCAGAGCACGTGCACGGAGACCAGGTGCAGTTCCTGCACCACCTGCGGATCCGACGACGGCACGGCGAGCACGTCGGCGCAGGTGTCGGCGAGCGGGTTGGGGGCCGGGCCGGTGAACGCCCAGCACCGCATGCCGATCTCGGCCCCGGCACGGGACGCGCTGATCAGGTTGGCGCTGCGCCCGCTGGTCGACATCAGCAGCAGCACGTCCTCGGGGCGGCCGTGCGCCCGTACCTGCCGGGCGAAGACCTCCGGGAAGCCGTAGTCGTTGCCCAGCGCCGTCAGCCCGCACGGATCGCCGCCGAGCACGATCGCCGACAGCGGCACCCGGTCGCCGCGCAGCTTGCCCACCAGCTCGGCGGCCAGGTGCTGCGCCTCGGCGGCGCTGCCCCCGTTGCCGGCCACCAGCAGCCGCCCGCCGTGGCCCAGGCGCCAGGCCAGTTCGCCGCCCCACTGGCCGAGCCGGGCCGCCACCTTCCGGTACGGCAGCAGCGTGCCCGCGAGGCCGGCGAGGTGGTTGTCCAGCACGCCGGCCGCGTCGGACATCATGCGCCCACCCGGCTGGGTTCGCGCACCCGGCCCACGCTCGCGTACACGTCGCCGAGCTCGTCCGCCGTGCGCTGCCAGGAATACCGGGTCCGCGCCCGGTCCAGCGCCGCGGTGACGTAGGCGTGCCGGCGTACCCGGTCGGCGAGCAGCCGGGCGATCGCACCGCCCAGGGCCGCCGGGTCGCGCGCCGGTACGAGATCACCGGTGAGTCCGGGCACGACCGTGTCGGTGAGCCCGCCGACCGCCGTGCCCACCACCGGTACACCGCAGGCCATCGCCTCCAGCGGGGTGAGCCCGAACGGTTCGTACCAGGGCGCGGCCACCAGCAGGTCCGCGGAGCGGTACCAGTACGGCATCCGTTCCCGGGGCACCGCGCCGAGCAGCCGGACCCGGTCGGCCAGCCCGTGCCGGTCGATCAGCTCGGCCAGCCGCCGGGCCTGCGGATCGGTGTCCAGCAGGTCGGCCGGCGGACCGCCGATGATCAGGCACTCGGCGTCCGGGACCAGCCGCATCGCCTCGATGACGTCCTGGAAGCCCTTGCGCTCGACCAGCCGGCCGACGCTGAGCAGCCGGGGCCGGCCCGGATCCCGGGGCGCGGCCGGGCCGGTCGGCCCGAACGCCGACAGGTTGACCCCGGACGGGACCACGCTCAGCCGGGCGCGCGGCACGCCGAGCAGGGTCAGCTCCCGTACCTCGTCGCGGCTCTGCACGATCACCCGGTCGACCGCGCGGCCCAGCGCCCGCTCGTAGCCGATCCGCCCCGGCGGGCTGGTGTCCTGCGCGCCCTGGTGCCGGCGCTTCACGCTGCCCAGCGCGTGGTAGGTGAGCACCACCGGCACGCCGCGGTGGCGCCCCGCGGTGATCCCGGCCAGGCCGCTCATCCAGAAGTGCGCGTGCACCACCTCCGGCCGCCAGTCCCCGCCCCAGGCCGCGGTCAGCCACCGGCTGAACTCCGCCATGTGCGGCAGCAGGTCGTCCTTGGCCATCGGCGCCGCGGGTCCGGCCGGCACGTGCACCACCGTGACACCCGGACGGACCGGCGCCACCGCGGGCAGCGCCGGGTCGTCCCGGCGGGTGTACACCCGCACGTCGTGCCCGGCCGCGGCGAGCGCCGTGGCCAGCTCGGCCACGTGGGTGTTCTGCCCACCCGCGTCCTCGCCACCCAGCACCGCGAGCGGGCTGGCGTGCTCCGAGATCATCGCGATGCGCATAGCTCCTCCTCCAGCAGCCGGTCCCAGTCGGCCAGGAACCGGTCCAGGCCGTACCGGGTGCGGGCCGCCGCCCGGGCCCGCTCGCCGAGCCGGCGGGCCTGCGCCGGCTCGTCCAGCAGCCACCGGGCGGCCTCCACCAGGTCACCGACCCGGGTGGAGAGCACGCCGGCCTCCGGCGGGACCGCCACCACCGCCTCGGTGACCGCCAACGCCAGCACCGGCATCCCCATCGTCATCGCCTCGATGAGGCTGAGCCCCAGCGAGGTCCACCGGCACGGGTGCAGGTAGAGCCGGCGCCGGGCCAGCTCGGCGTGCATCCGGTCCTGCGGCGGATCGTCGTACGGGGTGATCCGGTCGGCCAGGCCCAGATGCGCGGGCAGGCCGGCCACCCCCATGCCGTACACGTCCAGCGGGGCCAGCTCGGCGAACCGGGGCAGCAGGTCGGTCCCGGTCACCCGGCCGCGCCGGACCGGTTCGTTCACCACCACGCCGATCCGGTCCAGCTCGCCGGTCCAGCTCGCGGCCGGCGGCACGATGCCGTGCTCCACGACCGTGCTGCGGGTCCCGCCGGCGTCCCAGAACAGGTCGTTGAAGTGCGTGACGTGCACCAGCAGCAGGTCGTCCCGGTCGGCCACCGGGTGCCGGGAGACCGGCACGTCCCCCTTGGGGGTGTTGTGTTCCACGTAGACCGCCGGCAGGTCCCGGCCGGGCCGGCGGCGCAGCCACCGCGCGGCCAGTTCCAGTTCCTCCGGCCGTTGCAGCACGACGAGGTCCACGTCCTCGTCCGCGAGTTCGTCAGGGGTCACCTCGATCGCCGTGTCGGGCCACGGGTACGTCCGCGCCCGGCCCAGCCCGTACGGGCCGCGGTCCGGCGTCACCGGCACCAGGTAGCGGTGCTTGCCCTGGACGAACGCCGTGGTCCAGGAGCCGTGCACGTGCCAGAGCAGGATGTTCACGACGCCACCTCGCTGCCGGCCAGCACCGGCGGACCACCGGCCGGTCCCATCCCCGACGCCGGCGGACCACCGGCCGGTCCCGACCCCGACTCCGCCGGGCCGCCCGCCGGCACCGGGACCGGCCGGTCGGACCGGGACGGCGCCGGGCGCAGGCCGAGCAGCCGGACCGCGGCGACCACCTCGGCGGGGTCGACCGAGGCCAGGCACGGGTGACCGGGCACCGGACACTCGGTGGCCCGGCTGTCCCGGCAGGGCGCCGCCGCCGCACCCAGCCGGACCACCGGGACCCGGTAGGGCCCCACTGTCCGAACGGCACGGTGGGGGCGAACAGGCTGACCACGGGTACGCCGAGCGCGGCGGCGAGGTGCGCCGGGCCGGTGTTGGCCACCACCAGGCAGCCGGCGCCGCGGAGCACGGCGGCCAGGTCGGCCAGCGAGGTACGCCCGCCCAGGTCGACGCCGTACCGGCCGGCGACCCGGGCGGTCAGCGCCCGCTCCCCGACCCGCCGGTCACCAGCACCCGGTGCCCGGCGGTGGCGAGCGCCGCGACGATCCGTTCGGACACCTCGGGCGGGCAGCCACGGGCCGGCACCGACGATCCGGGGTGCACCACCACGTACCCCGGTCGCCGTCCGGTCCCGCGGTGGCAGGTCCCGCGCCCGCCGGAGCGACGGTGGCCGGAGCGACCCGGTCGGTCCGGATGCGCAGCACCGGCTCGTCACCGGCGGCCAGCCGGAAGCCGGCCGCGGCGGCCAGCGACAGCGCGCGTTCGGCCTCGGGAATGCCGGCCGGAACCCGGTGCCGCACGTCCAGCAGGGCGCCGGGATAGTCGTCGCTGATCGCGCTGATCCGGCCCACCCCGGCCATCCGCAGCAGCAGGGCCAGCGGCAGCGCGGACTGGTGGTACGAGGTGAACAGCACCGCCTCGTCCGCGCCGGCCCCGGCCAGCAGCCCGACGAGCCGGTCCAGGCCGGCCCGGTCGACCGGCGCGGGCCGCGGGTCGATCCAGGGCAGCGGCGACTCGATCAGCTCGTCGACCCCGGGCAGCAGTTCGGCGGCGGCCCGGCCGCGCGGGCCGCAGAGCATCACCACCCGCTCGGCGCCGGCCGCCACGGCGCGGATCGCCGGGCCGGTGACCAGCACGTCGCCGGCCGAGTCGGTACGGGCCACCAGCACGCACCGGCGTCGCCGGCCGCCACCGCCGGTGACGGTGACGGAGCCGGAGCCGGCGAACAGCCGCTGACGGCGCAGGATCCGCTCGACCGCGTCGGCCAGGTCGGTGGCCACCTCCGGTGCCGCGGCGACCTCGGCCGAGCGGGTGACCGGGGTCGGTACCAGGATGCCGGTGGCCCCGCCGCCGCGGCGGCGGTCATGTCCGCCCCGATGTCGCCGACCAGCACGCACCGGGCGGGGGTGGTACCCAGCTCCCGTGCCGCCCGGACGACCATGCCCGGCGCGGGCTTGCGGCACTCACAGCCCGCGCCGGACGCGTGCGGACAGGTCTGCCACGTGTCGAACGGACCGAGCAGGCGATCCAGCCGGGCGTGCACCCGGGCCAGGTCGGCGGCCGTGAACCGGCCGCGGGCCAGGCCGGACTGGTTGGTCACCACGCCCAGCCGCAGGCCGGCGTCGCGCAGCCGGTCCAGCGCGGCGCGGGCGCCGTCGACCGGGCGCACCAGTTCGGGATCGCCGTTGTACGGCACGTCGTGCACCAGCGTGCCGTCGCGGTCGAACAGGACGGCGTCGAACAGCGGCGCGGCGCGGCCCCCCGGTCCACTCCGCGCCGGTGCGAGGCCGGCGCCGTTGGCGCCTGACCTGCACTGATGCGGGTCAACCCGGTCGTTGCGCACGGGCGGCGCGTTCCCTGGGGTAGGAGAAGTAAACCCCTGCCCGACCCGCCCGGGCCGCGCCTCTCGTCCGTCCGCGACACCCGGCTCGTCGCCTGCGATACCCCGCGCTCCCGAGAAGCTAACCGGTCCGCGGCCCGCTCGCTGCGGTGTGCACCCGATGCGGCATTTTCGGCACGAGTCGGTACCCTTCCCCTTGACCCCCAATTGGCGAACCGAGGATGATCCGCATGACCGTTCCCGTGCAGCTTCCCTCCCCGTGGGGGACGCGCGCCTGACCGTCGTCGTCCCGACCTACAACGAGGCCGGTAACCTGCCTGTGCTGGTCGAGCGGCTGCTGGCGCTCCCGCTGCCGGGGATGAGCATCCTGATCGCCGACGACAACTCGCCGGACGGGACCGGCGAGATCGCCGACAAGCTCGCCGTCGAGCACCCGGACCGGATCCAGGTGGTGCACCGGCCCGGCAAGGAGGGACTGGGCCGGGCGTACATCGACGGGATCGGCCGCGCCCTGGCCTCCGGCGCCGAGTACGTCGCGCAGATGGACGCCGACCTGTCGCACCCGCCGGAGGCGCTGCCGGGGATGCTCGGCGCGTTGCTGTCCACCCAGGCCGGTGTGGTGATCGGATCCCGCTACGTTCCCGGCGGCCAGCTCGACGAGGCCTGGCCGATCTACCGGCGCGCGCTGAGCGGCTGGGCCAACCTGTACGTGCACACCCTGCTGCGGGTCCGGATCCGGGACCTGACCGCCGGGTTCAAGATCTGGGACGCGGACGCGCTCCGGGACATCGGCCTGGACCGGGTGCAGTCCAACGGCTACAGCTTCCAGGTGGAGATGCACTACCTGGCCACCAAGCTGGGGCACACCATCGTGGAGGTGCCGATCCGGTTCGAGGAGCGCCGGGACGGCGCGTCCAAGATGACCACCGCCACCAAGATCGAAAGCGCGCTCATGCCGTTCCGGCTGCGCAGCCGGCACCGCGGACTGACCCGGTAGGCGCGCGGTCCGGCCCGACCCGGAAGTCCCGGCCCGGTCCGGTGACGTGGCCCGGCCGGGAGTCGTGGCCCGCCCGGGAGTCCCGGCCCGCCCGGGAGTCGTGGCCCGCCCCGGCACCGCGGGTCGGGCCGCTCAGGACGGCCGGTAGACCGCCCGGTGCGCCGCGCCGAGCGCCGAGGCGTACAGGCCGCCGGTGACCGGCCGGTCCCGGGCCAGCGCCGCCCGCGCGGCGTTCGACCCGGGCCGCCGTGCACCCCGCCGCCGGGATGCGCCGACGCGCTGGCCAGGAAGAGCCGGTCGATCGGCGTGTCGGCGCGGCCCAGGCCGGGCACCGGGCGCCACACCAACTGCTGGTACGCGGCGGAACTGCCACCGCCGACCGCACCGCCCAGCAGGCTCGGCTCGGCCCGTTCCAGGTCACCCGGCCCCGCCACGTACCGACCCCGGACCAGGGCGCCGAAGCCGGGTGCGTGCCGTTCCAGAAGCGCCTCCATCCGGGCCACCCGCTCGGCCACCACGCCCGCGGGCCAGTCCCGGCGGAACGGCAGGTGGGTGTACGCCCACAGCGACTCCCCACCCGCCGGCGCCCGGCCGGCGTCGGCGGTCGCCATCTGGCCCACCAGCAGGAACGGGTCGTCCGGCAGGTCGCCGGCGGCCAGCGCGGCGGCGTACCGGCGCAGCCCGGCCGGGTCGCCGCCCAGGTGCACCGTGCCGGCGCCGGCCAGGTCCCGGTTGGTCCACGGCACCGGCCCGGACAGCGCCCAGTCGACCTTCACCGTGGAGCCGTCCCAGCGGAAGTGGGCCAGGTCGGCCACCAGCCGGGGCGGCAGCCAGCGCGGGCCGACCAGGTCGAGCAGCAGCGCCGGCGCCGGTACGTCGGCCAGCACGGCCCGGCGCGCCCGCCAGTCGCCGCCGGCGGAGCGCACCCCCATGGCCCGGCCGCGGGCCACCAGCACCCGGTCCACCGGCTCCCCGACCCGTACCCGGCCGCCCCGCTCGGTCAGCCGGGCGACCAGCGCGTCGGTGATCCGGCCGGCGCCGCCGGCCGCCACCGGCCAGCCGACCTGCTGGCCGAGCATGGCCAGCAGCCAGCCGTACACCCCGGAGCCGGCGTCGGACGGCGCCAGGTCGGTGTGCAGTGCGCAGCCGGCCAGCAGCACCGGCGCCCCGACGCCGGTGAAGAACTCCTCGCCCAGCCGGTCCACCGGCAGCACCGCCCGGCGCGCCAGCCGCAGCGCGCCGGCCACGCCGAGCCGGCCCAGCAGCGCCGCACCGGCACGCACCGGCGGGAACGGGGTGAACAGGCTGTCCAGCAGCGGTGCCGAGATCCGCTGCCACTCGTCGTACAGGTGCAGCCAGCGCTCCCCGTCGCCGGGGGCGAACCGCGCCACGGAGTCGGCGGTGGCCGCGGGGTCGCGGTGCAGCACCGCCGCCCGGTCGTCGGGCAGCAGGTGGGCCAGCACGGCCGGGGCGTGCCGCCAGGCCAGGCCGTACCGGTGCAGGTCCAGCCCGCGCAGCACCGGCGAGGCGACGCCGAGCGGATAGAACGAGCTGTAGAGGTCGCTGAGGTAGCCGGGGGCGGTCACCGCCGCCGACCGGACCGCGCCGCCCGGGTGGCCGGTCGCCTCCAGCACCACGACGTCCCAGCCGGCGTCGGCCAGCAGGTTGGCCGCCACCAGGCCGTTGTGCCCGGCGCCGATCACGACCGCGTCCACCGTCGTCGCCGCCACCGGCACTCCCTCCCGCCGCCCGGCACGGGCGCGGGCGGTGCCGTCGTGCGCCGCCGGTCGCAGCGGGCCGAAGGCGGCGCCATCGCCTGAGCGCGTCCGGCGCGCGGGCGTCGGCGTTTGTTCGGCCCGGACCGGGGCACCCTGCTGCGCATGTACAACGTACAGCAGCTCGTAGCGGGTGCCTGGGGCGCCGGGAACGGAACGGGCGAGGTCGTGGTGCGGGACCCGGCCGACGACACGCCGGTGGCCACGGCGCCGACGGCCAGCCCGGAGGCGGTGGCCGCCGCGGTGAAGGGCGCCCGGACGGCCGCGACCGGCTGGGCGGCCACCCCGGCCGCCGAGCGCGCCGCCGCGCTGCACCGGGCGGCCGACGCGGTGGAGGCCGCGGCCGACGAACTCGCGGCCGCGCAGACCGCCGAGATGGGCCGGCCGATCGGCACCGCCCGCGGCGGGGTGGCCGCCGGCGTGGCGACGCTGCGCCAGTACGCCGAACTCGGCCCGGTGCACCGGGGCCGGTCGCTGCTGGGCGCGCCGGACGCGATCGACGTGATGGTGCCGCAGCCCCGGGGCGTGGTGGCCGTGCTCACCCCGTGGAACGACCCGGTGGCCGTCTCCTGCGGCCTGTTGGGCGCCGCCCTGGTCACCGGCAACGCGGTGGTGTACAAGCCCAGCGAGCGGACCCCGGCGAGCGGCTGGCTGCTGGCCCGGCTGCTGGACCAGCACCTGCCCTCCGGCGTGCTGTCGCTGCTGACCGGCGACGGCCCGGTCGGCGCCGCGCTGGCCGCCGCCGAGGTGGACCTGGTGGCCCACGTGGGCTCCACCGCCACCGGGCGGGCCATCGCGGCCACCTGCGCCCGCACGTACGCCAAGCCGTTGCTGGAGAACGGCGGCAGCGACCCGCTGATCGTGGACGCCGACGTGGACCCGCAGTGGGCGGCCGAACAGGCCGCGCTCGGCGCCTTCACCAACGCCGGGCAGCTCTGTGTCGCGGTGGAACGGATCTACGTGCTGCGCGACGCGTCGGCCCGGTTCCTGAGCGCCCTCGTGGAGCGGGCCGACGCCATCAGGACGGGACCGGGCCGGGATCCGCTGACCGAGCTGGGTCCGCTGGTCGACCGGCGCCAGCGCGACCACGTACACGGTCAGGTCAGCGCGGCGCTCGCCGACGGTGCGCGGGCGCTCATCGGTGCCGAGGTGCCGGCCGGCCCCGGCGCGTTCTACCCGGCCACCGTGCTGAGCGACTGCACGGACCGGATGGCGGTGATGCGGGAGGAGACGTTCGGCCCGGTGGCCCCGGTGATGGTGGTCGAGTCCTTCGACGAGGCGCTGTCCCGGGCGGCCAGTTCGCGGTACGGCCTCGCGGCGACCGTGCTGACCGGCTCGATGTCCCGGGCGCAACGCGCCTGGCGGGAGTTGCCGGTCGGCACCGTGAAGATCAACGCGGTCTTCGGCGGTGCCCCGGGCGGTGCCGCGCAGCCGCGCCGCGGCAGCGGGGACGGCTTCGGGTACGGCCCCGAGCTGCTGGACGAGATGACCGTCACCAAGGTGGTGCACCTGGGCGCCCCGGGCGGGCAGTCGACCGGCTGGTGACCGTCCGCCCGGCGCGCCCGGTGATCCGCCGGCCGCGGTGATCGGCCGGCCGCGGTGATCGGCCGGCCGCGGTGATCGGCCGGCCGCGGTGATCCGCGGGTCAGCGCCCGCGCCCGGCCCGGTTGCCGGCGCGGCCCCGGGTCGCCGAACCGGCGCTGCGACCCCGGCCCGCCGAACCGGCGCTGCGACCCCGGCCCGCCGAACCGGCGTTGCGGCCCCGGGCCGCCGAACTGGCGCTGCGGCCCCGGGCCGCGGTGGTGCGCCGGTTGTTCACCTTCTGGATCGCCGTGACCAGTTCCCCCTTGGTCATCCGGGACCGGCCCGGTACGTCGAGCTTGCGCGCCACGGCCATCAGGTGCTCCTTCGGCGCGTTGGCATCCACCCCGCCGGCCGTGGGCGCCCGGCGGGCCGGACCGCCGCCCGCGGCCTGGGCGTCGCTCGGCCCCCGCCGGCGCTTCGGTTCCCAGTGGTCGCCGACCTTCTCGTGCGTGTTCTTCACCGCCGCGAAGGCGGTACGGTGCGCCCGCTGCCCCTCGCCGTAGGTGGCGACGGCCGAGTCGTGGGTCTTGATCCAGGTCTCCTGCGCCTTCCGATCGGAGCGGCGCAGCGTGCTGGGCAGTACCTCGCGTCCGGGCATGCCGGTCCCCCTTCCAGTCGACCGGTCGGGTTCCCGGCGCCACCGGCGACAAACGACGGTGCGCCGTCCGCGTCCCGCCCGAGCCCCGGCCGGCGTTTAGCCGGCATACCCGCGGGTAGCGCACTCGGTATGGAACGTGGCAACAGCAAGCACGGACCGCGCGTCGACGACCAGATGAGTCGGGAGGCCAACGAGCAGCTACGGCACACCGCCGGCTCCCGGGCGGAGGAGTGGCGTACCCCGGAGCCGGCCGGCGAGGACCAGCCGGAGGCGACGACGGCGCCGGCGGGTGACCGGCGCAGTGGAGCACCGCAGGGGATGACCTCCGAGGAGGTCGAGCAGCGCAGCCGGCTCGGCCGGTTCATCACCCTCGCCGCGCTGCCCGGCGACCGGCTGACGCTGCGCGCGAACGCCGAGGAGAACGAGGCACCGAGCGACATCCTGGCGGAGTTGGACCGGCTGCCCGACGACGTCGAGTACCGGACCATCAACGAGGTCTGGGCGGCGCTGGGACACAACACCGAGACCCAGCGCTGGTAGCCGCGACCCGGCGGCCGGCGCCGTTTGGTGCCCGGCCGCCGGGGTACGGCTGCAGGCATGACCGACAACGATCCGCGCGTGTGGCGCGACGAGGAACGCCTGCCGCTCAGCGAGTTGGAGCAGGCCATCGCCACCTCCCCCGGTGACGGGCAGGTCGATGACGCGACGGGCAACGACGCCGGCGAGGAGTCGGCGTTCGGCCACGGGCCGACCGCCACCGACGAGCGGCACACGAGTTCCGTCGAGCCGGACGCCACCGACGACTCGGGGCGGGACCCGACCGACCCGCAGCGCCCGTTCCGGCCGTCCACCACCGGACGCACCGGCCCGAACTGACACCCACCCCAGCAGCCGGCCCGGCGCCGGCCCGTTGGTCAGAGCGCCCGTGCGGAGGGTGGCGGCGCGGCGGGTCGGCGTTCGGTGAGCAGGTAGAGCGCGGTCAGCACCGCGGAGAGCACCAGCAGGGTCGGGCCGAGCGCCACCGGGCCGTACCAGCCCAGCAGCACGCCGATCCCGGCCGGGATCAACGCGCCCCCGAGGCCGGCCGAGGCGATCTGCACCCCGATCACCCGGTCGGCGTGCGCGGCACCCACCCGGTCCGCCGTGGTGAGCGTGAGCAGCGGGAAGACCGGGGCGGCGGCGAAGCCGAGCACCGCCAGGCCGACCGCGGCCAGCCAGCCCGGCCCGGGTACGGCCAGCACGCCGGCCCCGACGACCATGCCGAGCAGGCTGGCCCGCAGCACGCCCCGGGTGCCCTGGCGCTCGGCGACGAAGCCCTGCACGACCCGGCCGACGAAGAGGCTGCCCCAGTAGAGCGTCACCACCATCCCGGCCGCCGTCGTGCCCATGTTCCGGCCGGTGGTCAACACCGTGTACGCCCACAGCCCCGCGCCGATCTCGACGGCGACGTACACGGCGAAGGCCAGCGCGCCGAGCCAGACCGCCGGCAGCCGGAGGGTCCGCCCGATCGGTACGGCGCCGCCGGTGCCTCCGGCGTCCGCCGCGTCCCCGGCCGGCGCGGCGGGCCGGCCGGCGGCCCAGGAGCGCACGTTCAGCATGAACGCCACGGCGAGTCCGGCCTGGGCCAGGGCGACGGTGCCGTATCCCCAGCGCCAGCCGAGGCCCGAGTCGAGCGTCGCCGTCATGATCATCGGTCCGCCCGCGACGCCCAACCCGAAGAAGGCGTGGATCCAGTTCATGTGTCGCGGCCCGAAGGCCGATGCGGCGTACGCGTTCAGGCCGCTGTCGATGGCGCCGGAGCCGAGGCCGGCCACCAGCGCACAGCCGACCATCACCGCGAGGACGGGCGATCCGGCGTAGCCGGCCAGCGCGAGGCCCATCAGGGCGGTGCTGCCGGCCAGCAGCCAGCCGATGCCGATCCGCGCGACCGCGAACCCGGCGATCACGCTGGAGGTGAGGTAGCCGGCGGTGCCGGCGGTCAGCAGCAGCCCGACGGCCGCCGCGGGGACCTGGAAGTCGGCCGAGATCGACGGCCAGCCCACCCCGAGCAGGCCGTCGGGCAACCCGAGGCTGACGAACGCCAGGTAGCCGAGCAGCAGCAGGGACGCCCGGGGCCGGATGAGCGGGCGGGCCGGCGGTGCGGTGCCGCCGGCGATCGGGGCCGCGTTGGACATGGCAACTTCCTCCCCCGTCGGCGCGGCCGGGTTGGCACCCGGCTGCTTTACCGGTCCAGAGCCTAATACCAGGGAGCCGGCACCGGAAGCGAGCCGCCCGGCGGCCCACCGTTGCGCACCATTGAACGAGTGTTTAATCTGGTGTCATGGCGACCGGGACCGGGGGATCCGCGGGCGGCGGCGGGGAGTCCGCCACCGTGAGCCGGATCCGTGACGCCGCCGTCGCGCGGTTCGCCCGGGACGGCTTCGGGGTCGGGCTGCGGACCGTCGCGGCCGACGCCGGCGTGACCGCCGGGCTGGTGATCCATCACTTCGGGTCCAAGGACGGACTGCGCCGCGCCTGCGACGGGCACGTGCTGCGGATCCTGCGCGAGGAGAAGACCAGGGCGCTGACCGACGGCACCGGGGCGATGCTGCTGGCCCAGATGGCGCAGGTGGAGCGGTTCGCCCCGATCGTGCGCTACCTGCTGCGCAGCATGCAGGCCGGCGGCGAGTTGGCGCGCGAGCTGGTCGAGCAGCTGATCGTCGACGCGGAGCAGTACCTGTCGGCGGGCGAGGCCGCCGGGGTGCTGCGGCCCAGTCGGGACCGGGCCGCGCGCACCCGGTATCTGGCCTACCAGAACACCGGCAGCATGGTGCTCTGGTTCACGCTGCACGGCGCGGACGCCGAGCCGGCGGAGTTCGCCGGCCTGTTCCGCCGGTACGTCGAGCAGCTGGCGTTGCCCGCCCTGGAACTGTTCACCGAGGGTCTGCTGGTCGACCGCACGATGCTCGACGAATACCTGATGTTCGTGCCGGACCCGCCGCCGGCCGGCCCGGAGGACCGCACCGCATCCTAGCCGGCACGCCCCGGCGTGCCCCCCGTTCCGCGCACCGCGCCGGGTGTCCGACCACATCGGAACCCGGACTGCCCCGAATCCTCCCAAGACGAGGTCTGCGACGATGACCGCTGCCATCGACATGCACCACATCCGTAAGTCCTTCGGCCGGGTCCGCGCCCTGGACGGGCTCGACCTGCGGGTGGAACCCGGCACCGTGCACGGCTTTCTCGGCCCCAACGGCGCCGGCAAGTCCACCACCATCCGGATCCTGCTCGGTCTGCTGCGCGCCGACGCCGGCCAGGCCCGGCTGCTCGGCGGCGACCCGTGGAGCGACGCGGTGCGCCTGCACCGCCGGCTCGCGTACGTGCCCGGCGACGTGGAGCTGTGGCCCAACCTCACCGGCGGCGCGGCGATCGACCTGTTCGCCCGGCTGCGCGGCGGCGCCGACCCGGTCCGCCGCGACGAGCTGTGCCAGCGCTTCGACCTCGACCCGAGCCGGAAGGGCCGCACCTACTCCAAGGGCAACCGGCAGAAGGTCGCCCTGATCGCGGCGCTGGCCAGCGACGTCGAGCTGCTGCTGCTCGACGAGCCCACCGCCGGGCTGGACCCGCTGATGGAGGCGGTGTTCCAGGAGTGCATCCGGGAGGCCAGGGACGCCGGCCGCACCGTGCTGTTGTCCAGCCACATCCTCGCCCAGGTCGAGGTGCTCGCCGACCAGATCTCGATCATCCGGCAGGGCCGGATCGTCGAGACGGGCTCGCTGACCGACCTGCGCCACCTGACCCGTACCTCGGTGGACGCCGTCACCGACCGGCCGGCCGACGTCCTGGCCGGGACGGCCGGGGTGCACGGGCTGCGCACCGAGCACGGCCACCTGCGCTTCGAGGTCGACGGCGAGCACCTCGCGGCGGTGGTACGCCGGCTGGGTGACCTCGACGTGCAGGGGCTGACCGTCCGGCCGCCGACGCTGGAGCAGTTGCTGCTGCGCCACTACGGCGACCGGTTCGGCGCCGACCCGACGGAGGAGACGACGACGGGAACGACGACGGAGACGGCGGCGGAGACCGCGGCGGAGGCGGCGCGATGACCACCACCACGATGGACCGACCGGTCGCCGCACCGGCGCGGCCGGGCGGCGCCGTCACCGGAATCGGCACGCTGCTGCGGTTCATGCTGCGCCGCGACCGGATCCGCCTGCCCGCCTGGACGCTGGGCCTGACGCTGCTGATGACGTACTTCGCCACCGCGCTCGACACGATCGTGCAGACCCCGCAGGACCTGGCCGGCCTGACCGCGTTCTCCGGCAGCCCGGCCGGCGCGCTGTTCGGCGGTCCCGGTTTCGGGTTCGACGACCTGACCGTCGAGCGCTTCCTCGCCGGCCAGTACGGCCTGTACGTGGCGGTCGGCGCCGGGCTGATGGGACTGCTCACGGTGGTGCGGCACACCCGGGCCGAGGAACGCTCCGGCCGCGCCGAGCTGGTCCGGGCCAACGTCGTGGGCCGGTACGCCCAGCTCACCGCCGCGCTGCTGCTGGCCGCCGCGATGGCGGTGCTGGTCGCCCTGCTGATCGCCGGGACGATGGCCGGCCGCGGGTTCGACGCCGGCGGCTCGCTGCTGTTCGGCGCCTCCGTCGGCGCGGTGGCGCTGGCCTTCGCCGGGATCGCCGCGCTCACCGTCCAGCTGTCCGAGTACCCGCGCGCCGCCGCCGGGATGGCCGGCGCCGCGCTGGGTGCCGCATTCGTCCTGCGTGGACTCGGCGACATGGCGGCGGTGCAGGGCAGCGGGCCGTCCTGGCTGTCCTGGCTGTTGCCGATCGGCTGGTCGCAGCAGACCGCGCCGTACGTCCACGACCGCTGGTGGCCGCTGGCGGTCTCGCTGGCCTTCGCGGCGGTCACGGCAGCGGCCGGTTACCTGCTGTCGGGGCGCCGCGACCTCGGCGCCGGCCTGGTGCCGCCGCGTCCGGGCGCGCCCCGGGCCGCCGCCTGGCTGGCCAGCCCGCTCGCGCTCGCGTTCCGGCTGCACCGGGCCGGCCTGATCGGCTGGACCGCGGCGCTGCTGGCCGCCGGCCTGGCGTACGGATCGTTCACCCGGCCGCTGCTGGACGGCTTCCGCAACGCGCCCGAGGACATGCTGGCCATCATGGGCGGCCCGGCGAACCTGCTCGACGGGTACCTCGCCATGATGGGACTGACGATGGCCCTCGCGGTCGGCGTGTACGTGGTGCTCGCCGTGCACACGCTGCGCACCGAGGAGACCGAGGGTCGCACCGAACCCGTGCTGGCCACCGCGGTCGGCCGGCCCGCCTGGATCGGCAGCCACATCGCCGTCACGGCGCTCGGCGTACCCTGGCTGCTGCTCGTCGCCGGCCTCGGCGTCGGTGTCGGAGCGGCGGTGAGCACGGCGGACGCGGGACTGATCGGCACCGTCCTGATCGGACACCTCGCCCACGCGCCGGCGGTCTGGCTGGTCCTCGCCGCCGCCGCGCTGCTCTACGCGGCGGCGCCGCGGGCGCTGCCGGTGGTCTGGGTCGTGGTCGGCTACGGGCTGATCGCCGGCTACTTCGCCGCCATCCTCGACCTGCCGGACATCGCGCTGCACCTGTCGCCGTTCGAGCACGTCGGCGACTACCCGTTGGAGGGGATCAGCGGCACCGCCGTGGTGCTGCTGGTGCTGCTGGCCGGCGTACTGTCCGGGGTGGCGGCGCTCGCGTTCCGCCGCCGTGACCTGACCGGCGGCGGCTGAGGGTGGGCGGCCGCCGAGATGCCGGATTGCGGGGAACAAAACGGATATATGTTCACGGGAAATGGCCCGATCGGCTGAGGGAATCCATCCCGACAGCGGGGAGACTTGCCGGATGCATCAGGGTTCCGGATTCCTCAGCATGCGCCAGCGCCGCCTCTCGTGGATCGGCTTCGTGCTGGTCGCGCTCCAGGCTCCCGTGGCCGCCCGACTGCTCGCGGACGAGTCCTGGCTGTTCAGCATGTGCGTGGCGCTCCTGGTGGCCACCGTCATCATCGCCGACGACGCGCACCGGCGCCGCCCGGCCGACGTCGAGGTCGGCGAGTAACCGGCGTCGCCGCCGGACCTCACCCGCGCGCCTCACCGCCGCGCCTCACCGCCGGGCCTCACCCGCGCGCCGGCCGGGCCTCGTGACCGGGTACGCCGTGGCTGCGCCGCCGTTCCTTCATCTCCGCCTCGTAGAGGTGCCGCCGGCCGCCGGCGAGTCCGGTCCGGGCAGCGTGCTCGATGTCCCGGAACACCGCGTAGTACCCGTCGTCGTAGTCCTCGACGAGTTGGAAGGTCCACCGGCCGGCGACCACGTTCCGGCCGATCAGTTCCCGGTCGATCCGCTCCGCGAGCGCGGCGTGCCCGGCCGCCCGCAGGAGCGCGACCACCTCGTCCAGCAGCAGGTCGGCCTGCCCGGTGAGCTGGTGCAGCGAGTAGAGGTGCCCGCGCGCCCGCTCCACCGTCTCCAGCGCCTCGCCGAGCCTGCCGAGCGCCGCCACCGTCTCGTCGTCCAGGCCGGCGGGCCGCCGGTGCGCCGCGTCCGGCCCATCGGCCCGCGCGGACGCCCGGCCGCCCGCACCGGTACGCCGGGCCGCGGCCGGGTCGTCTGGTCCGCTCATCACGCCTCCCGTGCATGCAGGATGCCGGGCCAGTACCCCGGATGCCCGGCCGGTATCCACGGCGCCGCGCCCGGCCCGGCCGGCGGGGGTGGCCGCAAGTCGTCCCATGTTCGCCGTCCGGGTCGGCCCGCGGGCCGGCCCGGTCGAGGCCGGGCGCTCCGCCGACCGGCCGAGGGCCGCGGACGGTACCGGCGGGTAGCGTCGGCGCCATGAGAGCCTTCGCCGCGGTGGGCCGCCGGTCCCGCCGCCGTCCGGCACCGCCGTCGCTCGCCGCCCTGCTGTCGTCGTTCGGCGCGGCCGGGCTGGTCGCCGCGGGCACCCGGCCGGGGCTGCTGGCCGCGGTCGACCAGCACGCGGCCGCGGTCCGGGACGGGATCGGCGGGGCGCCGGCGGACCCGGCGGCGGGACCGCCGACGCCCACGCTGCTCGCGGCGTACGCCGACGGCGTGCGGACCGCCGCCGCCGAGCACGGCTGGCGGCCGCCGGCCGGCCCGGTGAACTGGTCCGACCCGGACTGGGTGCTGCTGCGGCTGCTGGCGGTCTGCGCGCTCGCCCGGGACGCCGGCGTCCGGACCTGACGGCCCGCCCGCCTGATACGTCCCGGCCCCGAGGTCAGCCACACACCTCGTGGATCATGATTCGTGTGTTTCGGCCCGTTACAGTGCAACCATGTCAGGTACGGCAGGGCGGACGCCGGCGCCCACCGCCCCGGTGGCCCCGGTGCCGCGTCCGGGCGCGGTCACGCCGGCCGGCCGGGCCTGGCCGGACGCCCAGCTCGGCCCCGCGCAGGAGTGGCCGCCCGCGCTGCGTACCGCCGTGCAGCTGGCGCTGGACGCCGCCGTACCGATGGCCGTGGCCTGCGGCCCGGAGCACCGCCTGGTCTACAACGACGCGTTCGCCGCGCTGATCGGGACGTACCACCCGGCGGCCTTCGGCCGGCCCGGCGCCGAGGGTCTGGCGCGGGAGTGGCGGCGGCCCGGGGTCGGCGACGCGGTGGAGCGGGTCTACCGCACCGGCGAGCCGGGCCAGGAACCCGAACAGGTCTTCCCGGTCGACGGCGCCGACCCCACCCGCCCGGAGTACCGGGTCTTCGCCCGCGGCCACTCCCCGGTCCGGGACGAGCGGGGCGCCGTCCTCGGCGTCCTCATCGTGGCCGTGGAGACGGCGCAGATGACCCAGCGGCTGCGCAACCTCGGCGAACTCACCACCGCGCTGTCCGGCAGCCTGACCCTGAACGACGTGGCCCGGGTGGCGCTGCGGTACGCGCTGGCCTCCTTCGATGCTGAGCAGGTGGCCTTCGGGGTCGACGACGGGCCGGCCTGGCGGCTGGTGCGTCGGGTCCGCAGCGACCAGCTGGACGAGGTGGACGAGCGCCTCCCACCGCTGTGGCGGCACCACCCGGAGGACTCCCCCGCACCGCTGGTGGACACCGCCCGCAGCGGGCAACCGGTCTTCGTGGCCGACGGTCGGCCGTTGCAGGCGACCGCGGCCGACCGGCACGACCAACTGGTCCGCGCGCTCGCCGCGCTGCCGCTGCGTACGCCGTCGCTGCGCGGCGCGCTCACCGTCGGTTACCGGGATCCGCACGGTTGGGCCCCGGCGGAGCGCGCGCTGCTGGCCGCCGCGGCCGAGTTGGTGGCCCAGGCGGCGGAGCGGGCCAGGCGGTTCGAGAACCAGCACGGCACCGCCCAGCTCCTGCAACGCAGCATGCTGCCGGACAACCTGCCCGATCTGCCCCAGCTCCGGCTGGCCGCCCGGTACGAGCCGGGCGTCGACGGCAACGCGGCCGGCGGCGACTTCTACGACGCTTTCCGGCTCTCCGAGGGCGAGCTGGCCGTCGTCCTGGGCGATGTCGCGGGCCACGACGTGCAGGCCGCGGCGGTGATGGGCCAGGTACGGGCGGCGCTGCGCGCCCTGGCGCTCGCCGACCCCGAGCCGGCCGGCGTGCTGCGCGGGCTGGACCGGCTGGTGTCCAGCCTGGGCGCCGAGGCCAGCAGCGACGAACTGTTCGTGACGGTCGTGTACGGCGTGATCGAGCCGAACGACGGGCGGATGCGCATCGCCAGCGCCGGCCACCCGGCGCCGCTGCTGCGCCGGGTCGGGCCGGACGGTGTCGCCGCCGCCGAGTACCTGGACATCCCGCCGGGGGCGCCGCTCGGGCTCGGCGGCCGGCGCACCGCCACCGCCGTACGGCTGGCCGCCGGCGACACGCTGCTGCTGTACAGCGACGGGGTGATCGAGCGCCGCCAGCAGGGCCTGGGCGCCGGGTTCGACCGGCTGGCGGCGGTGGTGGGCGGCGCACCGGCCGGTGACCCGCGCACCCTGTGCTCGGTGGCCAGCACGGCGGTGCCCGGCGCCACCGAGGACGACGTGGCGGTGCTCGCGGTCGAACTCGCGGTCTCGCCGAGCCGGTCCGCGGTGATGGAGGTGCCGGCCGAGCCGACGGCGCCGGGCCGGGTGCGGCACTGGATGACCGACCAGCTCGCCGAGTGGCGGGTGCCGGAGCAGGTGATCGGCGCCGCGGTGCTCTGCACCAGCGAGCTGACCACCAACGCCCTGCTGCACGCGGGGACGGCCGCCCGGGTCGAGATCGACCTGACCCCGGAGCGGCTGCTGGTGTCGGTGGCCGACAGCGGCACCCGCGGCCGGGTGGTACGCGCGCACACCGACACGCTGAGCAGCCGCGGCCGGGGGCTGGGTCTCATCGAGCAGCTCAGCGACGCCTGGGGCACCGACCCGACGGTCCGCGGCTCGACCGTGTGGTTCGAGATGCTGATCCCACCCGCCGGATCGCGCATCGGCGGTGCGGACCCGGGGTAGGAGGGACGCATGCCCGCCAACCGCCCCGCCGGGGTGCTCTTCGACGTCGACGGCACCCTCGTCGACACCACGTACCTGCACACGGTCTCCTGGTGGCAGGCGTTCCGTCAGCAGGGCCACGACGTCCCGATGGCCCGCATCCACCGGGCCATCGGGATGGGTTCGGACCAGTTGCTGGACCATCTGCTGACCGACGAGCGGGACCGGGACGCGGATCAGAAACTGGTCACGGCGCACAGCACGCTGTTCGCGACGTACTGGCAACGGCTGCGGCCGCTGCCCGCGGCCACCGACCTGGTCCGCGCCTGCGCGGCCGGTGGGCTGCGGGTGGTGCTGGCCAGTTCGGCGGCCGAGCCGGAGTTGGCCGCGCTGCGGGCCGTGCTCGGGGTCGACGACGTGGTGCACGCGATCACCTCGTCGGCCGACGCGCGGGCCAGCAAGCCCGCGCCGGACATCGTGGCCACCGCGCTGGAGCGGGCCGGGCTGGATCCGGACCGGGCGCTGTTCGTGGGCGACTCGGTCTGGGACGTGGTGGCCGCCGCCAAGCTCGACGTCGGCTGCATCGGTCTGACCTGCGGCGGCACCAGCCGGGAGGAGTTGGCCGGCGCCGGGGCGATCGCCGTGTACGAGGACCCGGCCGACCTGCTGGCCGCGTTCGGCGAGTCGCCGCTGAGCGGCCTCGCCTGAGCCGCCCGTGGACCTGGTCGATCTGGGGTTCGCCCTCGCCGGACTGGCGGCGCTGCTGGCCGGGGTGCTGCCCCGGCTGGTGGAGCACCGCCCGCTGTCCATGCCGATCGCCTTCCTCGGCCTGGGCATGCTGCTGTTCCTGCTGCCGACCGGGCTGCCCCGGCCCGACCCGCTGACCGGTCCGGCGCTGACCACCCATCTGACCGAGGTGGGGGTCATCGTGGCGCTGATGGGCGCCGGTCTCAAGATCGACCGGCCGCTCGGCTGGCGCGCCTGGTCGGCCACCGGTCGCCTGCTGGCGGTGGCCATGCCGCTGTGCATCGGCGCGGTCGCGCTGCTCGGCTGGTGGTGGGCCGGCCTGGTGCCGGCCGCCGCGCTGCTGCTGGGCTCCGCGCTCGCGCCGACCGACCCGGTGCTCGCATCGGACGTGCAGGTCGGCGAGCCCACCGACGTGGAGGACTCCGAGGACGAGGTGCGGTTCGCGCTCACCTCCGAGGCCGGCCTGAACGACGGGCTGGCCTTCCCCTTCGTGTACGCGGCCATCGCGATCGCCTCGGCCGGGCTGGCACCCTCGGGCTGGGTCGCGCACTGGCTCACCGTGGACGTGCTCTACCGGCTGGCCGTCGGGGTCGGCGGCGGACTGCTGATCGGGTGGCTGCTGGGCAAGCTGTTCTTCCGGGCGCCGTCGGAGACGCTGCGGCTGGCCCGGCACGCCGAGGGTTTCCTGGTGCTGGCCGCCACCTTCCTGGCGTACGGGCTGGTCGAGGTGGCCGGCGGGTACGGCTTCCTGGCCGTGTTCGTGGCCGCGCGGGCGATCCGCTCGGCCGAGCGGTCGCACGAGTTCCACCAGGTGCTGCACGACTTCGCCGAACAGGTGGAACGGCTGCTCACGGTGCTGTTGCTGCTGCTGTTCGGCGGCGCGGTGGTGGGTGGGTTGCTGGCGCCGATCACCTGGCCGGCCGCGGCCGTCGGGCTGGCCCTGGTGCTGGTGGTCCGGCCGGTCGCCGCGTGGCTGTCGCTGCGCGGCACACCGGGCCGGCCGGCCGAGCACTGGGTGATCGCGCTGTTCGGCATCCGCGGTGTCGGTTCGTTCTACTACCTCGCGTACGCCATGTCCCACGTCCGCTTCCCGCAGGCGGACC
Organism: Plantactinospora sp. KBS50; assembly: GCF_002285795.1. Taxonomy (GTDB): domain Bacteria; phylum Actinomycetota; class Actinomycetes; order Mycobacteriales; family Micromonosporaceae; genus KBS50. Next base: position 2,430,131 of record NZ_CP022961.1, on the reverse strand, counting down.
TGCTGTGGGCCACCGTGGGCCTGGTGGTGGTGGTCTCGGTGGTCGGGCACGGGGTGGCGGCCACGCCGGTGATGCGCTGGCTGGACCGTCGGGGCGAGCGATCGACGCCCGCGGCAGCGGGCCGGGAGCCGGCGGAATCCGCCGCCTGAGCGCGCGGTCCGGGCGAATCAACGCAACCGGGCGAGTCAACGCAACCGGGCGAGTCAACGCAACCGGGCGACTCAGCGCAACCGGGCGGCGAGCGCCCTCCCGAGGGCTCGGCCGGAACACCAGGCGGTCTGCACCTTTGGCGTACCGAACGCGTCGCCGGCCAGGCCGATGCCGTCGTCGTCCAGGTGGTACCCGGCGCCGCCGGAATCCGCGGCGCCCGGGTCGGTGACCGCAGCGTCGGTGACCGCAGCGTCGGTGACCGCAGCGTCGGCGGCGGCCGGGTCGGCGGCCTCAGGGTCCGCGGCCGCGGCCGGCTCCGGACGGGCGTACGTCCACCGGTGCACGAAGACCTCGGCCGCCGGATCCGGCAGGGCCAGCAGGTCCCGGACCGCACGGTCGATCTCCGGGCCGGCCAGGCTCGGCTGGGGCAGGTACCGGCCGGCGAACTCCGCGGTCGTGTGCGCCACCAGCACCGGCGCCCGGTCGCCGCGGCGGTCCCCGTCGTCGCAGACGGTGGCGAGCACGGGATGGTCGTTCACGAAGGCGCCGGCGAAGTCCACCCACGACCGTCGCGGATAGCGGAGCACCGCCGCGAGGCTGGGTGCCCAGCGCCGCGCCCGGGTGGCCCGCACGGCGGCGGCGAGAGGGGTGTCGAGCAGCCGGGCGGCCTGTGGGCCGGGCATGGCCAGCACCACCGCCTCGACCGGTTCGGAGTCCACCAGCGGTCCCGGCTCCACCATGGTGACCAGCCGGTCCGTCGTCACGTCCAGCCCGCCGGCAAGCTGTGTGACCAGGCTGCGCAGGCCGCCCGGGGCCGCCCAGCGCACCGGACCGGGCCGCTCGGTGCGGCCGGTGGCGTCGTACGCGACGAAGGTGTCGGTCCACTCCCGGGCCAGCCCGGCGGCGGCCCACCGCCGGACCACCGCGGCGAAGTCCGGGTCGCTGACCGTGAAGTACGCCGCGCCGAGGTCCGCGGGGCGCCCGTCGAACCGCCGGCTGGCCATCCGGCCGCCGGGCACCCGCGCCCGCTCACGGATCCGCACCGGTACGCCCGCCGCGGCCAGTTCCCGGGCGCAGGACACGCCCGCGATGCCGGCCCCGACCACCAGCACGCCCGTTCTGTCCCGGCTCACCCGGCTGATCCTATCGAGCGCCGTCGCGACGGTTTCGGCAACCAGGGTCGGGACACGCCCGCCGTGATCAACGAGAGCGGACGGACGATCGGGCGGGTGACGGACGGTTACCGCCGTACCGACCGGGAATCCAGCGGCCGACGAAGGAGGCAGCTCATGACCAGGAACACCACACCGGGCTGGGTGCCGACACCGTCGGGCGCCAGCACCAGCACGTTCCCGCCCGGGCCGACCGGCCGGCCGATCAGCCCGCCCAGCGGCGACGGTGGCCCGCAGAACGGTCGGGCCAGCGTGACGATCGGGTCGTACCCGGACTACGTGTCGGCGCAGCAGGCGGTGGACTACCTGGCGGACAATCGGTTCCCGGTGGAGCACACGGCGATCGTCGGGACGAACCTGCGGCTGGTGGAGAGCGTGCTGGGCCGGATGAGCACCGGTCGGGCGGCCCTGGCCGGCGCCGGCACCGGTGCCTGGTTCGGACTCTTCATCGGCCTGCTGTTCGGCATCTTCACGGCCGGCAACTGGCTGGCGATCATCGTGATCGCGCTGATCATCGGCGCCATCTGGGGGGCCATCTTCGGGGCGATCGCGCACGCGATGACCGGTGGACGCCGGGACTTCAGCTCCGCGAGTTCGCTCCAGGCCAGCGAGTACGCGGTGACCGCCGACGCCGACTTCGCCGAGCAGGCCAGGCAGATGTTGAGCCGGCTGAACTGGCAGCCGATGCGCCCGCCCGAGGCGGCGCACTGAACCGACCGGCAACGCCGGACGGGCCGGGTCGACGCCGTTCCCGCCGCCCACGGCCGGCGGAGACGGCTCGCCGGCGCCCCGGCCGGGCCGATCGGGCCGACCGGCCGCCGCTCACCCGCAGGTCGGCGAGATGCCGGACGGCGCCGTGCCGGCCGCGAGCAGGCCGAACGTGGTCGAGCCGCCGGGTGGCACGGCGCCGTTGTACCCCGCGTCGCTGACCACGACGTCGCTGCCGGCGCCCGCCGGCACCCCGCCCCAGACCGTCTGGATCCGCTCGTCGCCGGACCATCGCCAGCCGACCCGCCACCCCGGCAACGGCCGGTCGCCGATGTTGCGCACGGTGACGGTGGCCACGAATCCCCCGGTCCATGCGGAGTCGATGGTGGCCGTCGCGGCGCAGCCGGTGGACGCCGCGGTCCGGGCCGGGCCGCCGATCAGGTACGGGTCCTGCTGCCCGGCCAGGGTGCCGAACCGGAACCAGTACGCGGTGTCCGGGGTCAGGCCGTCGATGGTCACGCTGCCGTAGCGCTCCGGCCCGGACACGGCCTCGGCCACCGGATTCCGCCACTGCACGGCGTCCTCCTGGCTGGTGAAGAGGGTGACCGTGATCGGCGGGTCGTAGCCGCAGGGCGGCGTGAGCAGCATCGAGTAGCTGACGGTCAGGCTGGTGGCGGTCGTCGCCGTCACCTGGCCGCTGATCGGCAGCGCCGGCGGGCAGGTGAGGATCACCGTCGGGGTGGCCGCCGGGACGGCCGCCGCGCCGGCGGGGACGGCCGTCCCGGCGGGACCGTTCGCACCGGCGGGACCGTTCGCACCGGCGGGACCGTTCGCACCGGCGGGGACGGCCGCTGCGGCCCAGACGGACAGCGGCAGCGTCGCGGCGGCCAGCACCGCGCCGAGGGTCCGGAACATCGGCACCTCCGTGGTCGTGCGGCGAGGTCAGGGACGGCCGCGCGACCAGTCTTGCATTCGATGAATATCGATACAATGGCCCGATCCGGCGAGGTCAGCCCTTGTCGCGGTACGTCCGTTCGCCCGCCCGGACCGGGCCGTCGAGCCAGTTCTCCGGCGGGGCGAGCGGGCAGGCCCAGGCATCCGAGTAGCAGCAGCTCGGGTTGTACGCGTAGTTGAAGTCCAGCCGCACCCGCCGGTCCGGCAGCAGCACCAGCCCGCGCCCGAAGGTGCCCTTCACGGTGTCGGTGAGGTAGCGGCCCCGCCGTAGCTCTCCCGGCCGCAGGTGGCGTCGCGGAAGGGCACGAACAGCCCACCGCCGTACGCCTCGATCCACCACAGCGTGAGGCCGCCCCACGGCGTGCGCGCGGTCCCCACCCGGCGGTACGTCACCACGCCGTCCGGCCCGCCGGTGTCGATCGACTCGGCGCCCTCGGCCGGCTCCAGCGGGAGTTCCAGGACGGCACCCGGCTCGGGCGGGAAGTAGTCGAGGCCGGGAAAGCCCGGCCGGCCGGCCACCGGCGAGGCCGGGTGCCCGGCGAACAGGGCGTCGCGGGCGGCCCGGAAGCCGTCCAGGTCGAGATCCGACAGGTAGAGCCGGGCCACCCGTTCACGCCAGTCGAGCAGGTCGAGATCGTCCATCGGGCCACCGTATCCGGTCCGCACGGGCCCTGGTTCAAATGCGAAGCACGTCATCCACGCTCGCCGGGAGAGCCGCGTCACCAAGGCCACGGATAACTGTTTAAATTTTGAATTAGTGCTATCGTGGTGGTCATGACGGACGGTCTCGACCCGGTGGCGCTGACCTGCTGGCGGGCGTACATCGAGTCCAGCCAACTGCTGCTCACCCGGCTGGAGGAGGATCTGCGCGCGACAAGCGAGCTGAGCTTCGCCGACTACCACGTGCTGGTGCTGCTCTCCGAGGCGCCACATCAGCGACTCCGGATGGGCGAGCTGGCCAGCCGGCTGGTCTTCTCGCCGAGCCGGCTGACGTACCAGATCTCCACCATGCAGCGGCGCGGCCTGGTGGCCCGGCAGGCCTGCCCGGCCGACCGGCGCGGCCAGGAGGCGGTGCTCACCGCCGCCGGGTTGCTCGCGCTGCGCGAGGCCGCGCCCGGTCATCTGGCCGCGGTCCGCGAGCACCTGATGGACGACCTCGACGACGCCGAGATCGCCTGCCTCACCCGGGTCTTCCAGCGGCTCGGCGCCCGACTGCGCGGCCGCGACGACGCCGCCACCACCGCCACCCCGACCCAGCGCAACCAGTAAGGAGCGCACCATGCCTGCCATCACCGTCGACGACGTTCTGGTCCTGCCCCGGCTGCCCCGGCTGGACCCGGCCACCACGACCTACCGTCCGGTCCGTCGGGTGGTCACCGCCCCCAGCGGGTACGAGGGCGAGGGCTTCCCGGTCCGGCGCGCCTTCGCGGGCGTGCCGATGAGTGAGCTGGACCCGTTCATCCACCTGGACCAGATGGGCGAGGTGGACTACGCGCCGGGCGAGCCGAAGGGCACGGCCTGGCATCCGCACCGCGGCTTCGAGACCGTCACGTACATCATCGACGGCATCTTCGACCACCAGGACTCCAACGGCGGTGGCGGCACGATCACCAACGGCGACACCCAGTGGATGACGGCAGGCCGTGGCCTGCTGCACATCGAGGCGCCGCCGGAGCATCTGGTGACCAGCGGCGGCCTGTTCCACGGCCTCCAACTGTGGGTGAACCTGCCCCGGGCGGCCAAGATGAACCCGCCGCGCTACCAGGACATCCGCGGCCGGGAGGTGGCCCTGCTCAGCACCCCCGACGGCGGCGCGCTGCTGCGCGTGATCGCCGGCGAGGTCGCCGGGCACCAGGGACCGGGCAGCACGCACACCCCGATCACGATCAGCCACGTGACGGTGCAGCCCGGCGCCGAGGTGGACCTGCCGTGGCGGCCGGACTTCAACGCCCTGGTCTACGTGCTGGCCGGGCGGGGCACCGTGGGCACCGACCGCCGTCCGGTGCGCACCGGCCAGCTCGCGGTTTACGGTCCGGGCGACGCCATCCGGTTCGCCGCGGACGCCCAGCAGGACGCCCACACCCCCGCCCTGGAGCTGTACGTGATGGGCGGCCAGCCGATCCGGGAGCCGGTGGCGCACTACGGGCCGTTCGTGATGAACACCCGCGCCGAGCTGATCCAGGCGTTCGAGGACTACCAGGCCGGCCGGCTCGGCGTGGTCCCCGCCGAGCGGCTGCCGCACACCGACGGCAGCACCGCGCGGCCCTGAGCCGCAACGGGTACGCCGGCCGCCCCACCCGGGGCGGCCGGCGCGCCTCCCGGGGCGGCCGGCGCGCCTCCCGGGGCGGCCGGCGCGCCTCCCGGCGTGGGCGCGCCTCCCGGCGTGGGCGCGCCATCCGATGTGGGCGCGCCATCCGATGTGGGCGCGCCATCCGATGTGGGCGCAGCGCCTGCCGGGGCCGGCCGATCGCCGCGGGACGGTCGGGGCGGCGCGGGACGGGTCAGGGCAGCGCGTCGAGGAAGCCGTCGACCGCCCGCCGGAACGCCGCCGGCCGCTCCACCCACGGGAAGTGGCCGCTGCCGTCGATCACCTCGGCCCGGCCCGCCGGAAACAGCCGGGCCAGCGCGGCCACCGGGGCGACACCCGCGGCGCAGTCGGCGCCGCCGGCCACCACCAGCACCGGGGCGGTGACGGCGCCGAGCCGGGCGACCAGGTCCGCCGGCGCCGGCATGCTGAAGTACGCCCGGTTCGCCGCGAAGCTGTAGTGCGTGGCCGCGGCGTGTGCCCGCTCCCGCTCGCCCCAGGCGGCGTAGCCGAGCGGGGCGACCCGCTGCTGCCAGGCGTTGAACCCGGCGTCGTCCCACGTCTCGGGTCCCGCCGCCGCGGCGGCGACCGCGGCGTCCATGGCCGGCTCGCCCTGCCGCCGCAGCAGCAGGGCCGCCGTGTCGGCGGGCTGGTCCACCAGGCGGCCGATCGGCGGATAGCTGACCGGCGGAGTGACCAGCACCAGGCCGGCCACCCGGCCCGGAAAGCGGATCGCGTAGCTGATCGCCAGCCGGGTGCCGGCCGAATGCCCCAGCACCAGCAGCCGGTCCAGGCCGAGTTCGGCCCGCAGCAGGTCGAGGTCCTCGGCCTGGCGCCAGAACGAGGCCCGCTTCACGTCGTCCGGCAGCGGGGAGCGGCCCACGCCCCGCAGGTGCGGCACCACCAGCCGCCGCCGGTCACCCAGCCCGGCCAGGTCACCGAGGTAGTCGGGGTGCAGCGCCGCCCCACCGGCCAGGGCGACGACCGGCGGTACGCCGGAATCGACCCCGTCGTGATCGCGGTCCTCGTAGTACAGCGGCGTTCCGTCGGACCCGGCGAAGGTGGTCATCGTCGCCCGCTCCTGCCGGCACCGGCGGCGCGGGACTCTCCGGGTACGGAAAACGGCAAGGGGGCGCCTTTCTGCACCGCGCCCCCGCGGCGGCGGCGCTCAGGTGGTCACGAAGATGCCCGCCACGCCCAGCAGCACCATCACGAGCATGGCCAGCATAATTCCGCGCTCGCCGTCGCCCTCCTCCGGGCGCCGCTCGCCGCCGGTGTCGGTACGTGCCGTATCGGTGCTCATCCTGGCCTCCCCAGCCTAGGTTCCTGCGGATGCGCCGGACGTCCCGGACATCCCCGCCGGCGGGGACTCTCCGACGTGCGCGGATGTCCGGGCCGTCCTACGGTGAGGGCGTAGTCGACCTCGAAGGGGCGGTACGTGGCGATCGAGGACTGGTTCCTGACCGCACGGGAACGCGCCAACCCCGCCACCCGATTACCCATCTGGTGCTCGGGAAACCGGGCCGAACCGCTCGTGCACGGCGCGGCGTACTTCGACCGGCTGGTGACCGAGGTGTCCGCGCTCGACCCGGGTGACCACCTGTTCTTCGTCGACTGGCGAGGCGACCCGGATGAACGTCTTCGTCCGGACGGTCCCACCGTGGCCGAATTGTTCGCCTCGGCCGCCGGCCGCGGCGTACTGGTCAAGGGGCTGATCTGGCGGTCCCACCTGGACAGCCTGGAGTTCAGCGAGGAGGAGAACCGCAACCTCAGCGAGCGGGTGTCGCAGGCCGGCGGTGAGGTGCTGCTGGACCAGCGGGTCCGCCGGCTCGGGTCGCACCACCAGAAGCTGGTGGTGCTGCGCCGTCCGGGCGCGCCCGAGCGGGACGTCGCGTTCGCCGGCGGGATCGACCTGTGCCACAGCCGCCGGGACGACGCGGCGCACCGCGGCGACCCGCAGGCCGCGGGCATGTCCCCGCGGTACGGCGAACGCCCGCCCTGGCACGACGTCCACCTGGAACTGCGCGGCCCGGTGGTGGCCGCGCTGGACACGCTGTTCCGGGAGCGCTGGACCGACCCGATGCCGCTGGACTCGGAGAATCCGGTGGCCTACGCGCGGGACCGGCTGCGCGGCGCGGACCTGCGGCCCGATCCGCTGCCGCCGCAGCCGCCGGAGCCGCCCCCGGCCGATCCGCACCGGATCCAGGTGCTGCGCACGTACCCCGCGGTGAGGCCGGCGTACCGGTTCGCCCCCGGCGGCGAGCGCGGCATCGCCCGCGGCTACACCAAGGCGGTACGCCGGGCGCGCCGGCTGGTGTACCTGGAGGACCAGTACCTGTGGTCCCGGGAGGTGGCCGAACTGTTCGCCGCCGCCCTGCGCGAGCAGCCCGACCTGCACCTGGTCGCCGTGGTGCCCCGGCATCCGGACGTGGACGGCCGGTTCGCGTTGCCGCCGAACATGGTCGGCCGGCAACTGGCGCTGGAACTCTGCCAGCGGGCCGCCGGGGACCGGGTGCACGTGTTCGACGTGGAGAACCACTCCGGCACGCCGGTGTACGTGCACGCCAAGGTCTGCGTGGTGGACGACGTCTGGGCCAGCGTCGGCAGCGACAACTTCAACCGGCGGTCCTGGACGCACGACAGCGAACTGTCCTGCGCCGTACTGGACGACACCCGCGACGACCGGGCGCCGGCCGACCCGGCCGGGCTGGGCGACGGCGCCCGCCGGTACGCCCGCGAACTGCGGCTGCGGCTGTGGCGCGAGCACCTGGACCGGGCCGCGGACGGCAGCCAGGACGCGGACCTGCTGGACCCGGACAGCGCGGTCGCGGCGATCACGGCGAGCGCGACCGCGCTGCAGGACTGGTACGACGGCGGGCGGCGGGGTCCCCGGCCGCCGGGACGACTCCGGCCGCACTCCCCCGAACGACTCGGCCGGCTCACCAGGCTGTGGGCCGTGCCGGCGTACCGGTTGATCTACGACCCGGACGGTCGGCCGCTGCGCGCCCGGTTGCGCCGGACCTGGTGACCGGCGACCGGCGAGCCGGCTCACCGCCGGAGCCGGACAGCCGTCGGTGCGGTGGTAGTCGGTGGCCAGCGAGTCGGGCGCAGCCCGGGCCGGCAGGCGGGCACCGGCGCCCGGAAACCCCGGATCGCGGCGAAATTCTCCGGCGAGATGTCGCAAATGATGGCTTACACGAGCTTTATACATCAGCCGTTCGGCTAGATTTCTGGCGGCCGATCAGGTTAGGGTTTCCCTCGAACGGCCAACTGAAGCATTCAAAAGCACCAGCTGTCTTATATCCGCGGACGAGGTGCAGGGAGGACCACCATGACCGCGACGATGACCCAGCAGTCCACCGCCCCCGCGACCGCACCGACCGCGACCCAGCCGGGCGACAGCGCCACCGAGCTGCTGCAGGCGATGGCCGCGCTGCCGGCCGGGCACCCGTCCCGCGCCGCGCTGCGGGCCAGGGCCATCGAGGCGTGGCTGCCGCTGGCCCAGCACCTCGCCCACCGCTACAGCGGCCGGGGCGAGCCCAGCGACGACCTGGTGCAGACCGCGTCCGTCGGCCTGATCAAGGCCGTGGACAAGTTCGACCCCAGCCGCGGCGTCGACTTCGCCGGCTACGCCATCCCGACCATCATCGGCGAACTCAAGCGGCACTTCCGGGACCGCACCTGGGACATCCGGGTCCCCCGCCGGCTCCAGGAGCTGCGACTGGCCATCTCCGAGGCGAACAGCACGCTGCTGCAGTCGCTCGGCCGGTCGCCGACGGTCGCCGACATCGCCGCCCACCTGAAGGTCACCGAGGAAGAGGTGCTGGAGGGTCTGGAGGGCGCACGGGCGTACAACGCCGTGTCGCTGTCCACCCCGACCGGCGACGGCGAGCGGGCGACCGAACTCGGCGACATGCTCGGCGGCGAGGACGGCGAGTTCGAGCTGGCCGAGCTGCGGGTGGCCCTCGGCCCGGCGCTCGCCACCCTCGACGAGCGCGAGCAGAAGATCCTCACGCTGCGGTTCTACGGCAACCTGACCCAGTCGCAGATCGCCGAGCAGATCGGCGTCTCGCAGATGCACGTCTCCCGGCTGCTCGCCCGCGCCCTGACCAAGCTGCGCGGCCAGCTCGTCGACACCTACTGAACCCCCTGAAAGACCTTCCGGCTCCGGCGGGGTCGGGCAGAGGGCGGGTGGTGCGCCAACCGGCGCACCACCCGCCCTCTGCTCAGTCACACCCCGTCGACCGTCCCCCGGTCGGGGGTTCCGCCGGGCACACCCCAACCGACCATCCCCGGTCAGGGGTTCGCCGAACACACTCCGACGGACCGAACCCCGGTCGGGGGTTCCGCCGGGCACACTCCGACGGACCGAACCCCGGTCGGGGGTTCCGCCGGGCACACCCCGACGGACCGAACCCCGGTCGGGGGTTCCGCCGGGCACACCCCGACGGACCGAACCCCGGTCGGGGGTTCCGGCGGGCACGCCCACGACGGGATCAAGCCTGACCGCCCAGAGTGGGCGTGCCCGCCGGAACCCCACCCTCCGCCGGAACCCCACCCTCCGGCGTACCGTCGACCACGTCCGCCACGACCACCGTGATGTTGTCCGGCCCGCCGGCCCGCAGGGCGAGGTCGACCAGCCGGTGCGCGCAGTCCTCCCGGTCGGCGTACCCGCTCACCACCTCGGCCAGGGTGTCCGCCCGGACCACGTTGGTCAGGCCGTCGCTGCACACCAGCCAGCGGTCCCCCGGCTGCGGATCGACGGTGAGGTACGCGGCCCGTACCGTCTCGCCCTGCAACGCCTGCGTCACCACGGCCCGGCGCGGATGGCTGCTGGCCTCCTCCGCGGTGATCACCCCTTCGTCGACGAGCATCTGCACGAAGGTGTCGTCCCGGGTCACCTGGGCGAAGGTCCCGTCCCGGAACAGGTAGGCCCGGGAGTCGCCGACGTGGGCGACCGCCAGGCAGGTCCCGGGCTCCGACAGCAGCAGCGCGGTAAGCGTCGTACCCATGCCCTGCCGGTTGGGGTCCTCCTCGACCGCCTCCCGGATCCGGCCGCTGGCGACCTCGATGGCGCCCTGGAGGGCGACCACCAGCGCGTCGTCCGGGGTCGGCACGTCCAGCCCGGACACCGCCTCGATGGTGATCGCGCTGGCCAGGTCACCGGCGGCCATCCCGCCCATGCCGTCGGCCACGGCCACCAGCCATTCTCCGGCGTGCACCGAGTCCTGGTTGCTGCTGCGCACCAGTCCCTGGTCGCTCACCGCCGCGGTTCGCAGCTTGAGGGTCATGGCAGGCAGCCTGCCATCACCCGGGCCGGTTGTCTCTACTAGATCACCGCGGGTTGTCCGGTGTGCCGGCTCGGTGGGGTGCTCCGCCGTCATCCGGGTACCGCCGTCGCGTCCGGCCGGCCGGTCGGCCTCGACTCAACGGCCGGAGAAGCCGGAGCCGGCGAGCCCGAGGCCGGCGAACCGGACGCGGTCGGACCCGGCGCGGACGGACCCGGCGCCGGGAAACCCGCGGCCGGGGAACCGGCGGGCGCCGGCGGCGCGACCCGGCCGGCGCAGCGCGGATCGGGCTCGATCACCGTCCGGCGCGGCATCACCCAGTTGAGCGCCGTCTCCTCCACCGGCCAGGCGTGCGCCCGGACCGCACTGCGCGGTATCCGGGTGGTTTCCAGGCAGAGCACCTGAGCCCGCACCTCCTCGTTCGGGACGAACCGCACGTTTCCCCGCTCGTCCAGCACCACGGTCATCCGATCGGTCACGGTGACCACCTGCCCCACCACCACCTCGACCGGACCGGTCGCCGGCGGCTCCGGCCCGACCTCGACCGCCGCGCTGGGCAGCACCGCGGCCCGCAGGAAGACCGCACCCATCAGGAACGGCGCCACCGCCGCCACCGCGTACGCGGCGCCGTGCGTGACGGCCGGCGCGAGGCGGCGCGGCACCGGGCCGGTGAGCACCACGGCGCCGGCCGGGGGCAGCGCCAGCAGCAGGCCGGTCACCAGCTCGCCGCCGCGCAGCGCGGACACGATCGCCGGCCCGAGCCAGCCGTACGCGACAAGCGCCGCCAGGACCGGCAGCGCGACGCCCACCGCCAGCAGCCGGTCGGGCCGGTCCGGCCACCGGTACCGGGCCCGCAGCCCGGCGAGCCAGAGCGCCAGCATCAGCAGGGTCGGCAGGAAGCGTAGCTGCCAGGTCAGCGCGGCCAGCACGATCGCGCCGGCGAACACCCAGCCGGGAGTGCGCGCCGCCACCGACGCCAGCAGCGAGCGCTCCGGGTCGAACCGGTCGGGGGCGCTGATCCGCAGCAGCCAACCCAGCACGCCGAGCACCAGCACGCCGAACGGAAAGGCCCAGACCAGTGCGATCAGCAGCGCGCTGAGCAGCCCGAGCGGGCTGACGTACTGCACCAGCAGCAGCATGGTGGACATGTCCTGCCGGCTGAGCTGCCACAGCCGCAGCACGAGCAGCAGGACCGGGAACGCGGGCAGCAGGGTCAGCAGCCACTGCTGCGCCGTCCGCGCGCCCGGGCGCCGGTCCGGGCGGCCCGGCGGAACGCCACCGGGGGTGGCAGGGCCACCGTCTCCCACGGCCACTGCCGCACCTCCACCTTCCGGGCAGCGGGCTGCTGGTCCACCGCGACCTGCTGCGGCAGGTTGGCCGGCTGCTCCCAGCGCAGGTTGCGGTCGAACGCATCCTCCCACCGCCGGTCCTTCGGGTCGGTCGCCGACCCGTACAGCGACAGGTCGACCAGATCGCGCAGCGCCACGTTGGAGCCGGTGTTGACGCCGTACAGTTCCTGGCCGGCCTCGCCGATGTCCCACTGCCGCAACGGCTTGGCGCGTTCCACCAGCCACGGGTCGCCGGGTCGGTGCGCCACGAAGCCGGCCAGGATCGCGGCGTCGGTGATCACCGCGTCGAGCCGGCCGTCGTAGAGGTCCTGCACGCACTCGCTGACCCGTTTGCGCGTGCTCACCTGCGCCCCCAGGTTCCGCAGGTTGTCCTCGGCGGTGGAGGTGGCCAGCGTGCAGACCTTCCTGCCGCGCAGGTCGCGCAGGCTGTCCACGGGCCGCTCGTCGGTCTTGAGGGTGACCACCGACTGTTCGGTGCTCAGGTACGGCGCGGAGAACGTGGCGCCGTGGTCGATCCGGTCCTGGGTGATGCTGAACGAGGCCACCACCATGTCCACGGTGACGAACCGGTCGCCGTCGCGGGCCTGCCGCCGGATCCGGTCCTCGCTCTCGATCGGCAGCAGCCGCACCGCGCTCGGCGCGAAGCCCAGGTCACCGGCGATCATCATGGCGATGTCGATGTCGAAGCCCGCGTAGCTGCCGTCCGGGGCCACCTGGGCGATCCCCGGCTGGTCGTCCTTCACCCCGATGGTCAGTTGCTGCTTGCCCACCAGGCCGGCCCGTTCCAGCAGGTCCTGCCGGGTCGGCGGCCCGCCGGCGGTGACCACCCGGACCACCGCCACCCCGCCGAGCACCAGCACCACCAGCAGCGCCACCAGGCGCAACCGGCGGAACCAGAGCACCCGCGGCAGCGATGCCCGCTCGGCCGGCGGGGCGGTCGGGCCGGACCCGCCGGCGGCGCGGGCCGGTTCGCTGTCCTGGCTCACGCCGCCTCCCGCCTGCCGTCACCACCCCACCGGGTTCGAGCGACCCATTGTGGCCGATCGACGCCACAGCGCGACACCCCGCGGGCGGGTGAAGTCCTACCGCAGGGCGGTCAGCCGATCTCCTCATCCACAAAGCACCACCGCCAGCTCTCGCCGGGCTGGATGGAGCGCATCACCGGGTGCCCGGTGGTCTGGAAGTGCGCGGTGGCGTGCCGGTTCGGCGACGAGTCACAGCAACCCACGTGCCCGCAGGTCAGGCAGGAGCGAAGGTGCACCCAGTCGGCGCCGATGGCCACACACTCCGGGCATTCACCGGTGGTCTCCGGTTCCGCGGTGCCGGCCTCGGTCAGGTGGGTGCAGCTCATCTCTCACTCCGTCTCAGTATCGACTCCTCCAGGTCCAGGTCACGATAGGCGCGGACCAGCACCTCCTCGGCGATCCGGCCGTCGTCCCGGGCCTGGCGGAAGACCTCGCGTTCCGCGTCGATCATCTCCTGCCGGAGTCGACCGTACGCCTGGGACGGGGTTTCCCGCTCGTCGCCACCCAGTCGTTCCCAGGCCGTGTTGGTGCGATCCTCGATGAGCTGGCGCAGCCGGGTCACCACCGCCTCCGGCGCGCCGTCGGCGGCCTTCTCCAGCCGCTTGCGGGCGGCCCGGCCGGCCTGTTGCTGGACGCCGGCCTCGGCCAGCGCGTCCTGGGTGGGGTCGTCGGCGGGCACCCGCAGCATCCGGGCCACGGTGGGCAGCGTCGCTCCCTGCACCACCAGGGTGAAGACGATGACCGCGAAGGCGATCCAGACGAACAGGTTACGCGAATAGGAGGGCACGCCGGGCAGGCTCAGCGGCAGCGCCAGCGCCGCGGCCAGGGTCACCACCCCGCGCATCCCGGCCCAGCCGATCACCGCCGGGAAACTCGGCGGCACCGGGTCGCGGCGGCGCGTGCGGGGCACCAACCGGCCCAGGTACGCCGCGGGGAAGACCCACACGAACCGGGTGAGGAAGACCGTTCCCAGCACCGCGCCGGTCACCGCGGCGACGGTGCCGAGCGGCCGGTCCAGGCCGCTGAGCACGTCCCGTAGCTGCAACCCGACCAGGACGAAGACCAGGCCCTCCAGCAGGAACCGGACCAGCCGCCAGAACGCGCCCATCTGCAGCCGGGAGCCGGCGGACATCAGCACCGGCAGCTTGTGCCCGAGCCCGAGGCCGGTCACCACCACGGCCACCACGCTGGAGGCGCCGATCGGCTCGGCCAGCAGCACCACCGCGAACGGCGCGATCAGCGACAGGGCGTTGTCCAGCAGCGGGTCGCGGGTGCGCTTGTGCAACTGGGCGAAGACGAAGAAGCCGATGGCTCCGACCACGACCCCGCCACCGGCGGCGACCAGCACCTCCTGGCCGACCTGCAGCGCGTCCAGCGCCGGGCCGGTGGCCGCCGCCACGCCGACGCGCAGCAGCACCAGGGCACTCGCGTCGTTGATCAGGCTCTCGCCCTCCAGGATGGTGACCAGCCGGCGCGGCAGCCCGATCCGCCGGGCCACGGCGGTGGCCGCGACCGCGTCCGGCGGGGCCACCACGGCTCCGAAGGCGACGCAGATCGACAGCGGCACCGCCGGCAGCAGCAGGTGCACGACCAGCCCGACCAGCAGCGCCGTGAACAGCACCAGCCCGACCGCGAGCAGCAGGATCGGCCGGATGTTGGTACGGAAGGCCGGGACCGAGGTCTCCAGCGCGGCGATGTACAGCAGCGGCGGCAGGATCCCGACCAGGACGAGGTCCGGTTCGAGGTGCACGTCCAGGAAGCCCGGGATGAACGACAGCCCGAGCCCGACCACCACCAGCACGATCGGCGAGAGCAGCCCGAGCCGCCGCGCCAGCGCCGCACCGAGCACCGCCACGGCGAGCAGGATGACGACATCGGACAACCCATGCATGGCGCCAAGCGTAGGGTGCCCGACCCGGTCAGCTCACTCGGAGTGCGCCGTACCCGCCGAGGCCGCGCCCTCGCCCAGCCACACCGTCTTGATGTTGCAGAACTCCCGGATGCCCCAGGCGGACAGCTCGCGCCCGTAGCCGGAGTTCTTCACGCCGCCGAACGGCAGCTGCGGGTACGAGGTGGTCATCCCGTTGATGAAGACGGCGCCGGCGTCCAGGTCGACGGCGAACCGCTCCTGCTCGGCCGGTTCCCGGGTCCAGGCGTTCGAGCCGAGCCCGAAGGCCGTGGCGTTGGCCAGTTCGACCGCCTCCTCGTACGAGGAGACCCGGAACAGCCCGGCCACCGGGCCGAACACCTCCTCGGACCACATCCGCATCTGCGGGGTGAGGTCGGCGACGACGGTGGGCGGGTAGAACCAGCCGGGGGCGTCCGGGCGCGTCCCGCCGCAGAGCACCCGGGCGCCCCGGTCGACGGCGTCGCGTACCTGCTTCTCGACGTCCTCGCGGCCCTGCGCGGTGGCCAGCGGCCCCACGTCGGTGCCGCCGGCCATCGGGTCGCCCACCCGCAGCGCCGACATGTGCGCCACGAACTTCTCGGCGAACGCGTCGTACACGTCGGTGTGCACGATGAACCGCTTGGCCGCGATGCACGACTGGCCGTTGTTCTGGCAGCGCGCGGTGGTGGCGACCTCGGCGGCCCGGTCCAGGTCGGCCGAGGGCATCACCACGAACGGGTCGCTGCCGCCCAGTTCGAGGACGGTCTTCTTCAGTTCCCGGCCGGCGATCTCCGCGACGGACCGGCCGGCGCGCTCGCTGCCGGTGAGCGTCGCCGCCCGGACGCGGGGGTCGGACAGGACCCGCTCCACCTGCTTTGAGTCGATCAGCAGGGTCTCGAACGCCCCGGCCGGAAAGCCCGCACGGGTGAAGAGTTCGCCGAGGTAGACCGCCGTGTCCGGCACGTTGGAGGCGTGCTTGAGCAGACCGGTGTTGCCGGCCATCAGCGCCGGGGCTGCGAACCGGATCACCTGCCAGAGCGGAAAGTTCCACGGCATCACGGCCAGTACCGGGCCGATGGGCTGGTACCGGGTGAACGCGCGGGTGGCGTTCACCGCGGCGGCGTCCGCCGGCTCGTCGGCCAGGAATCGTTCGGCGTTCGCGGCGTAGAAGCGGCATCCGCTGGCGCACTTGGTGACCTCCGCCTTCGCGGCGGCCAGCGTCTTGCCCATCTCGGTGGTCATCATCCGGGCGACGTCGTCGATCTCCCGCTCCAGCAGGTCGGCCGCGGCGGTCATCCACCCGGCCCGCTGGGCGAAGGTGGTCTGCCGCAGCGCCAGGAACGCGGCCCGGGCGCGGCCGATCGCGGCGTCGATCTGCTCGTCGGTGTTCTCGTCGAAGGTCTTCACGGTCTGGCCGGTCGCGGGGTTGACGCTGGCCATGGACATCCCGTACTCCCGTTCACTCGAAGGGCGAGTGGTGCGTACCCGGTGGTTCGGCGCGGCGGCGGGCGATCCGCCGGCGCTGCACGACAACCAGGTCGACGGCCGCGACCACGGCGAGCAGGAACAGCAGCGCCGCCGGCGGCCAGTAGCCGGCCCGGGCCACCAGTATCCCGAAGACCAGGCTGACCACCAGGCCGAACGACGCCAGGATCAGCCGCAGGTTGAGGGCACTGTAGGCGTGTCCGACCGTACCGCGGGCACCGCGTGGTTGCTGCCGTGCTGCCATCTGGTGCAACTACCCGTGCCGGCGTACGGCAAACTGTCCGGTGACCGGGCGGACCCTTCCGGCGGGCCGGCAGGACACCGTACAGTAGCCGGGCAGTTGCCGTCGGTAGAACCCGGGAGTCCGATGCCTCGCCGCTGGATCGCCGCCGTGGCGGCGATCGCCCTCGCCGTTGTCGGGATCGCCTGCGAGGGGGGCGACATCCACCGCCCCGAGCACAGCCCCTCCCCGCACCAGCGGTCCGCCTCGATCGCCGCGCTCGGCGACTCGATCACCACCGCCTTCGGCTCGTGCCTGGCGCTCACCTCCTGCCCGCGCAACTCCTGGTCCACCGGCAGCGGAATCCGGGTCGACAGCATCCGCAGCCGGCTGCTGGACGACGACCCCGGGCTCGGGCTGGACACGCACAACGAGGCGGTCGCCGGGGCCCGGGCGACCGCCCTGCCGGACCAGGCCAGCGCCGCGGTCCGGCACCGGGCCGACTACGTGACGATCCTGATCGGCGCCAACGACGCGTGCCGGCCCGACATCGACCAGATGACGAGCGTCTCCGACTTCCGCGCCGATCTGGACCACGCGCTGCGGATCCTGCGCAAGGGCCGGCCCAAGGCACAGGTGCTGGTCGCCAGCATCCCGGACCTGAACCGGCTGTGGTCCGCCGGCCACACCGACCGGCTCGCGGTGCGGGTCTGGGCGCACGGGGTGTGCCCCTCGCTGCTGGCCAATCCGACCTCGACCGCCGCGGCCGACGCGCACCGCCGCGCCGCGTTCGCGGCCCGGATCGACGCGTACGACGACCAACTCGCCGCCGCCTGCGCCGGGTACGGCAAGCGATGCCGGTACGACGGCGGTGCCGTGCACCGGGTGAAGATCACCATGGACATGGTGAACCCGCTGGACTCGTTCCATCCCGACGTGGACGGGCAGCACCTGCTGGCCTCGACCGCCTGGCATGCCTGGCGGCTCGGCTCCTGAGCGGGCGCCGACGCCGACGGCGCCGCCGGCCCCGGTCCGGCGGTCAGGACCCGCGTCGCGGACGTTCCCGACGCTCCGACTCGCCCGGCGGCTGTTCCGCCCCGGCTTGCGGAGGTTCCGGCTCGGCTCGCGGAGGTTCCGGCTCGGCTCGCGCGGATTCCGCCCCGGCTTGCGGAGGTTCCGGCTCGGCTCGCGCGGATTCCGCCCCGGCTTGCGGGCGTTGCGACCCGGCTGGCGCGGATTCCGACCCGCGTTGCGCCGGCACCCGGCCCGGCCCCGGCCGGTACAGCTCCCGCGCCCGCCGGGCCAGTTCGGTGGTGGCCGAGGAGTTCGCCCAACTGCCCAGCAGCACCGCGGCCCCGGGCACCGCCTTGGCGAACACCCGCTTGACCGCCCGCACCCCGGCCATCCGGGCCAGCCGCACACTGAGCCGCAGCAACGCCTGGTGCAGTGGCGTCTCGGTCCGGGCGAACAGCGCGCTGGCGCGTTCCCGACCGGCCGCCACCCCGAGGGCCAGCCGCGCGCTCTCGGTCACCTTGTGCACGCGCTGCAACACCAGCAGGTCGCTGGCCCGCTCCGGCCGGGTCGGGTCGACGCCGTAGGCGGCCGCGATGTGCAGCACCATCCGGGCCTGCGTCCAGGCCAGCACGCCGACGTCGATGATCGCGGCGGAGAGCCCGGCGGCCCCGGACACCGCGCCCGAGAGGCGGGCCAGGTTGACGAACCGCCGGGTGGCCAGCTGGGCCAGCTCGTCGCCGGTCAGCCCCGGCCGCGCGGCGCGGGTCCGCTGCGCCCAGCGGGCCGCCTCCGGACCCCACCGGCGCACCGCCTCCAGCGCGAGGTGCTCCGGGGCGTACTGCGGATCCTGGCGCATCCGGTCCCACAGACCCGCCGGCAGCGAGGCCGGTCCGGACGGCTCGGCGTCCTCGCCCACCACCCCGCCGCGTGTGGTGTCGGTCACGGCACCCTCCTGGATCTCTGCTCGACGCGGTCACCGCACCGCGCCGAACGACGTCGGCAGCCGTCATCCTTACCCAGAATGGCCGTCGCCAACGACACCGCGCGCACCGACTGCACCTGCACAGCCATGGTCGAGGCGACTCCTGCGCCCCGCAACCGCATGAAGCGGTCTCGCTTCGCACCACAAGCGGCACCACCCGCTCCATGCCGGCCACCGATCCCACGAGAACCTGAATGCCTGACGTGATCGCATGAACACATATGGCCACCTGCGCCGGACCGAACCGAGACGCCAACTCCACCGCAGTGGTCGACGCCGGCGTGGCCACCACCCCGAGACCGGCGTGTCGACACGCTCAAGAACAGCTGTTCGGGTACGTAAGGTGTTGCTGGGGACGTGTTGTGTTGCGCGCCCCCAGCAACACACACAGACGAGTACTGCTAGGGGGATGCGGGGTGCTCAAGCAAGGGGTGGCCCTGCTGCTGGCCGCGGCCTCGTTGCTGACGGCGACGGCATGTACGGCGAGCGGACAGACCGCGACGCACGAGCCTGCTCTGGATCCGTCCGTGATGGAGCTGGATCCAGGGGCGGTGAACCCCATGGCAATCGACTACCCGTTGCGGACTTACAATGTCGGCAACGAATTTGTGCACACCGTGGAGCGCGGGGTGGCTCTCCTGGAACAGGCGTGTTTCCGTAGGTTCGGCTTGGACCTGCCCCTGCCGGCGCCACCGGATGCACGGCCCTACCCTGTCTGGGACTGGTACGGGCTCTGGGATGAGCAGACCGCGAGGCAGTACGGCTACTCACCACCCCCATGGGGAGGCGGTGGGGAACCCTTCCCAGCTGTGGTGCCAGCCGACTGGCAGCGACTGCTGGTTGGTCCTGCCCGCCTGTTCAACGGTGTGGAAGTCCCGGAGGGGGGATGCCAGGGCTCCGCACACCGGGATATCGGTCTCGACCGTCAGCCCGACGGGCAGCTGGTAGAAACCCTGCAACGGGACGCCGTCACGCGTGCGCGTCAGCACAGTGGGGTCGCGCCTCTCGTCTCCGCTTGGGCGGACTGTTTGAAGAAGCAGGGCTGGGACTTCAAAGATCCCGCGGAGCCGTTCCAGATAGTACCGGCCAGGGGCGATGAGTCGGAGATGGCAAGATTGGCCGCCGCTGATATTCAATGCAAGAAGGAGACGGGACTGCTCCGCGCGTGGGTGGCCGCGGACATCGCCTACCAGCGGCTGCTACTGGAGGAAAACTCCGAGAAGCTGCGCGACTGGACGCAATGGTGTGATGAGGTCGTACGCAAGTCGAACGACGTTGTCGCGAGCGCCGGGCAATGAACTCCATAAAGCCGTCCTCCGAGGCCCGCTCTCAGAAGCAGCCGACCAAGGCAAGCCCTCCTTTGGCGTCGCGGCGACGCTTACTTGCCGCGCTTGTCGGTGGATCGGGCGTTGTCGCTACCTTCGGACTGGCTTCCCCACTTTGGATGAAGTCGCCGCAACAACTGGCTGCCGAAGCGAAAGGGCCGAACCCGACAACCTTGACGGCCGAGGTCGTGCAACGGCCGGTCAGACGCACGGTAGTTGTCAGAGGCGAGACGACTTCCCTTCAGCTCTTCACAGCTACACCGGTGCCGAGCACGGATGCAACACGGCCGGTCGTAACCGGCGTCTACGTGAAGCAGGGCGATGAGGTGAAGGCAGGGACCGTACTGGTCGAGGTTGCCGGAAGGCCGTTGATCGCTCTGCCCGGCGTGGTGCCGGCGTACAGGGACCTCAGGCCGGGAGCGACGGGCAAGGACATCGCCCAACTACAGCAGGCTCTACGACGGCTCGGCCACGCTCCCGACGAGTACGACGGACGCTTCGGCTCGGGGACAAAGCACGCCGTATCGGCTCTGTATTCGAGGCTCGGCTACTCAGTTCCCACCACCGGCGAAGCTGATGCCGCCGCCGTCCAGGCCGCTGAAGCCGCCGTAGTACAGGCGGAACGACGCGTCGACGACGCTCGTGATCTTGCCGAGGCCGACCCGGAAACGCCCGGTGGCACAGCATCCCACGCCCAGGCAGTGAAGCAGCTGGATCGCGCCAAAGAGGACCTTGCTGTCGCACGTGATCGACTCGAACAGCTCAAGCGCACCACTGGTCCCATGCTGCCGCAATCGGAAGTGATCTTCCTGCCTTCGTTCCCGGCACGCGTGCCGCAACTGAAGGCGATCGTCGGTGCGGACGTCACGTCACCGCTTGTCACTCTCGCCAGTGGACCGCTCGTAGTACGTTCAGACGTCAGCCCGGCACAGCGGGAGCTGTTGCAACAAGGGATGCCCGCCAACGTCGTGATCGGCTCGGACGCGGAGGTCGGCGCCGACGTGACCAGTATCGGTGCCCTCCAGCAGAACGACGGGCAGCCCTCGACATACCCGGTCTTCATCACGCCGAAGAAACCGCTTGACGCCAGCTCCGCTGGACTTCAGGCGCTCGTTACCGTGGAGATCGCTTCCAGCGGCAAGGATGTGTTGGCCGTGCCTGTCTCAGCATTGTTCTCGGGAGCAGACGGCAAGACCTACCTGCTGCGCGCTGACCCCACCGGTGAGCAGCAGGTGGCTGTCGTTGCGGGCATCAGCGGCGAGGGGTTTGTGGCGGTCACACCGGCCTCGGGAGACCTGGCGCCGGGTGACCGTGTCGTGATCGGGGTGCGCAGCGGTGACGGCGGATCATGAGCACCAACCTTATCGAGCTGATCGGCGTCGCCGTGACCTATCCGGGGCCGCCTCAGGTCAAGGCACTGCGCGCCGCCGACCTCGCTGTGGCTCATGGCGAGCACGTCGCGCTTGTGGGACCGTCTGGGTCCGGAAAGTCGACACTTCTCAACGTTCTCGGGCTACTGCAGCGTCCGACACAGGGCCGTTATCTCCTTGACGGTCTCAATACCGCCGACCTTGCCGATAGTGAAATGTCGGCCCTACGCGGCCACCGTATCGGCTTCGTGTTTCAGTCCTTCCACCTCCTACCGCACCGAACAGCGCTGGAAAATGTCATGCTCAGCCAGCTCTACCAAGGCATATCGCTGAAGGCGCGCAGCGCGGTGGCGGCCGAGGCTCTTGAAAAAGTGGGGCTGACCCACCGCCGCAATGCAACACCAAACCAGCTCTCCGGCGGAGAACGTCAACGGGTCGCGATCGCTCGAGCACTGGCGCCGCAGCCCAGTCTGCTGCTTTGCGACGAGCCAACGGGCAACCTCGACAGCGTCACAGCGGCAGGCGTGCTGGATTTGATCGACGATATCCGCACGGACGGCCCCACGATCATCGTGATCACCCACGACGACTTCGTCGCTGGGCGTGCTCAACGCATCGTCTCCATGCGCGACGGACAGCTCAGCGCCATCGCGCACGGAGAGGATCATGGACCGTGGACGGTCCACTCATGCGAGGGCTGTACATGATACGGCGGAGACGCCGTACCAGCAGTGCCAGCTCACGGCTCGGCGTCCACGGCCTGGTTACCGAAGCGATAGCCGGAATTCTTCAGCGTCCTGCGCGGACGGCCCTGACCATCGTCGGTGTAGTGCTCGGAGTCGGATCCTTCGTCGCCGTTCTTGGCCTCACCAGCACGGCCAGGGGGCAGATCAGCCAACGGTTCACCGCCCTGGCCGCCACCGAAGTCACCGTCACGGAAGTTCCTGATGCCGCGGGACTGCGTACGGCCTCCCTGTTTCCCGCTGACTCGGATGCCAGGGTTCGGTCGCTGAACGGCGTGAACGCGGCCGGTGTCTTCTGGACCGTGCACCCGGACGACATAACCTCCGTTGTCGGCGTGCCACTGCCCGGCGAGCGAGGCGACGACTACATGCCGGTGGTTGCCGCCTCCCCAGGAATCTTCAACGCCGTCCACGCGACGTTCGCGCAGGGACGGGCCTTCGCCGATGTTCACGACACACGTGGAGAACTCGTAGCCGTTCTGGGATCCGCGGCGGCGAGCAGTCTCGGCATTTCCGGCCTGGACGGCAACGGACCCGCAATCCTCGTCAACGGCACGCCGATAACGGTGATCGGCATCATAGCCGACGTCGATCGCCATCCAGAACTGCTTGGTGCCGTGATGTTACCGCGACATACTGTTGAGGGCCTTTGGGGCAGTCGTCCCGACCCTTCCCAACCGGCCCAGATGGTCGTGGACACGCAGCTGGGCGCCGCGGAGGCCATCGCGGAACAGGCGGCCCTAGCGATACGGCCGGATCTACCCGAGGGCTTCACCACCACGGCACCGCCAGACCCGAGTACGCTACGCAATCAGATCGACTCTGATCTATCATCTCTCCTCATGATTCTTGCCTGCATATGCCTCGCAATCGGGGCCGTTGGCATCGCCAACACAACTATCGTCGCCGTTCTCGAACGAGTTCACGAGATCGGCCTACGCAGGGCGCTCGGTGCCAAACGAGTCCACATCGCCGCCCAGTTTCTCGCGGAAAGCACGGCCTTGGGAACGATCGGTGGCACGATCGGCCTCGGTATTGCCATCATATGCATGATGCTCGTGGCTGCCGCCCAGCAATGGACTCCGGTAGTCGACCCGGCCATCGCACTACCCGCTCCTCTCCTGGGCACGCTCATCGGTCTGCTCGCAGGGGTCTACCCGGCGGCTCGTGCGGCACGTGTCGAGCCCGCCGAGGCGCTGTCCAGCTAGTGGTTCATGACTCGCTGGCCAGGACCATCGGGACGGCAAGAAAAGTGTGCCGCGATGCACAGCGCCCAAACGGAGTCCTCCAGCGAAGGCAACGGGATGCGAGTCGGGTACTCGCCGTCCGGTACGTGGAGATCCACGTCACCACCGGTCCTCGATGGCGACCGCGATTCGGGATGCTTGGCTGGGATGGACGAAGATGGCGGCAGCGTTGTGCCCGACAGGGGCGTCCGCGGGCGCGACCCGTGGCATGGAGGAGGTCTGGACCGGTGCGTGATCCGCACGAGCTGTACGAAGTTTCCGACGACCTGCCCGAGCTGGGCAAGCCGGTGCTGATCCAGGCACTCACCGGATTCGTGGACGCAGGCAACGCCACCCGGTTGGCCCGGGAGCACCTGGCCGCGACGCTGGAGGGTCAGCTCGTGGCGACCTTCGACGTCGACCAACTCATCGACTACCGGTCCCGGCGACCCCCGATGATCTTCATCGAGGACCGCTGGCACAGCTACGAGGACCCGCGGCTGGAGCTGCGGGCCTTCACCGACGCCGGCGGCGTACCCTTCCTGCTGCTCACCGGCCCGGAGCCGGACGGCCAGTGGGAGCGTTTCGTGGCGGCGGTCATCGCGTTGATCGACCGGCTCGGCGTGCGCCTGACCGTGGGACTCAACTCGATCCCGATGGCGGTGCCGCACACCCGGCCGGCCGGGGTCACGGCGCACGCCACCCGCCGCGAGCTGATCGTCGGCCACGAACCGTGGCTGCAACGGGTACAGGTGCCCGGCAGCGCGGGTCACCTGCTGGAGTTCCGGCTCGGCCAGCAGGGCCGGGACGCCCTGGGATTCGCCGCGCACGTGCCGCACTACGTCGCCCAGGCCGAGTATCCGGCCGCCGCCGAGCTGCTGCTCAGCTCGGTCTCCACCAGCACCGGGCTGCTGCTGCCCAGCGACGCGCTGCGGGCCGCCGCCGAGGAGGTGCGCTCGGACATCGACCAGCAGGTCGCCGGGACGGCGGAGGCCGCCACCCTCGTCCAGGCGCTGGAGGAGCAGTACGACGCGTTCACCCGCGGCCGTACCGGGAGCAACCTGCTGGCCTCGCAGTCCGGCCCGCTGCCCACGGCCGACGAACTGGGCGCGGAGCTGGAGCGGTTCCTGGCCGAGCAGAACCGCGGAGAGAACCCGGGCGGCTGAGCGTCGCGCGGGCACATCGGGCAGGCTGGGTGGCATGCGCCTGGCTACGTGGAACGTCAACTCGGTGAAGGCACGGCTGCCGCGGCTGCTGGACTGGCTGGCGGCCACCGAACCGGACGTGGTGTGCCTGCAGGAGACGAAATGCCCGGACGGGGCCTTCCCGGTCGAGCAGGTGGGTGAGCTCGGGTACGCGGTGGCCAGCCACAGCGACGGCCGGTGGAACGGGGTGGCCGTACTCTCCCGGGCCGGGCTGGACGACGTGGCGGTGGGCTTCCCGGACGAGCCCGGCTTCCCGCTGCCCGAGGCCCGGGCCATCGCCGCGACCTGCGGCGGGGTCCGGGTGTGGTCGATCTACGTGCCGAACGGCCGGACCCCGGACTCGCCGCACTACCGCTACAAGCTGGGCTGGCTCGCGGCGCTGCGCGACGCGCTCGCCGCGCAACTGCGCTCCGGTGTGCCGCTGGCCGTCTGTGGCGACTTCAACGTCGCGCCGACCGACGCCGACGTGTGGGATCCGAGCCTGTTCGCCGGCTCCACCCACGTCACGCCGGCCGAGCGGCGGGCCCTCGCCGAGTTGCGCGAACTCGGCCTGGTCGACGTGGTGCCGACCCCGATGAAGGGGCCGCACCCGTTCACGTACTGGGACTACCGGGCCGGGATGTTCCACCAGAACAAGGGGATGCGGATCGACCTCGTCTACGCGAGCGCCGCGCTGGCCGACAACGTACGGTCGGCGTACGTCGACCGGGAGGCCCGCAAGGGGAAGGGACCCTCCGATCACGCGCCGATCGTGGTCGACGTGACACCGGACGCCGGCTAGCCCCAGCGGTCGGCCGTCCACGGACAGCGGCGGGGGCGATGGTGGACGTGAACCGGAACCGACGTCATCTCGGTCGGGTGTTCGGCGAGGTGCCCGAGCTGTACGACCGGGTGCGGCCGGGATACCCGGCGCGACTGTTCGCCGACCTCGCCGCCATCGCCGGGTTGGACGCCCGGTCCGCGCTGCTGGAGGTGGGCTGCGGTACCGGTCAGGCGACCCGCTCGCTGGCGACGCTCGGCGGCCCGGTGACCGCCGTCGAACCGGCCGCGGCCATGGCGGCGCTGGCCCGCCAGCGGCTCGCCCACGCCGGGAACGTCACGGTGGAGACGTCCACCTTCGAGCGCTGGCCGGACCGGGGGCGGCGGTTCGACGCGGTGGTGGCCGCGGCGTCGTGGCACTGGGTGGACCCGGCGGTCGGCTGGCCGCGGGCGCACCAGGTGCTGCGGCCCGGCGGCTGGCTGGCCCTGATCGGCAACGTCGTGGTCCGCCGGCCCGGGGAGCCGGAGGTGTACGCCGAGACCGCCGACCTGCACGAACGGTTCTCGCCCGGCAACCCCGACTGGGGTCACCCTCCGCTGGAGGAGCGGGTCCGCGCGACCGACCGGGGGTGGGGCGAGGTCGCGGATCCCGGCGGCCTGTTCGACCCGCCGGTGGCGCGCTGGTACCCCGCCGTTCAGTGGCTCGACGGGGAGGGCTTCGCCGATCTCCTGCGCTCGCTGTCGATCTACCGCAGGCTCGACCCCGACGTCCGCGAGCCGTTGCTGGACGCCGTGGCCGAGCGCATCCGCGGCCGGATGGGTGACCGGGCGCCCCGCCGCTACCTGAGTGTGCTGCGGATCGGCCGGCGCACCGGGTGAGCCCCGCCTACCGCTGCCTCAGCGGCCAGCCGGCCTCGATCGCGGCGCCGCGCAGCCAGGCCCAGTCGGCGTTCTCCTGCAACCGGGCGGCCTCGGCCTCGGCGGCGCTCCGCCCGCCCTGGGCGAAGCAGGGCAGCACGAACACGCTCGGCACGTCCCACTGCGGGGCGCTCAGGTCGGGCGTGCCGAAGTCGAGCACCTCGGCCAGGTTGTTGGCCGCCGCGTCCCGCGGGGTCAGCGACGCCAGGTTGTACCGCCACTCGATCATCTTGAGGATGGATGTGTGGTCGTACAGGCCGTGTGCCACCGACCCGCGCGGGGCCGTCGGCGCGACGACGAGGGTGGGGATGCGGAAGCCGCGCAGGCCGGTCTGCGCGGGGTTGGTGTCCGGCGCGCTGGCCGGCGGCACGTGGTCGAAGAAGCCGCCCCACTCGTCGAAGGTGAAGACCAGCACCGTGTTCGGCCACCCCGGTCCGCGGGTGACCGCCTGGTAGATCCGGTTGAGAAACGCCTCGCCGTTACGGATGTCGCCGTGCGGGTGGTAGTCGTTGGACAGGCCGTCGACCGCCTCCAGGAACAGGGCCGGCTCCACGTAGCTGACCGCGGGCAGCGTGCCGGCCGCGGCGTCGGCGAAGAACGTGTCCAGGCTCTTGCTGAAGCCCAGGTACCGCAGCCCCCACATGGCCGAGAACGGCACGTCCGAGTAGTAGTAGCGGCGCGAGACGCCGGCCGCGGCGAGACGGTCGAAGATCGTCGGGATGGATGTGAAGCTGAACGTGTTGGAGGTACGGTCGGTCTGCGCGCCCCACAGGTAGAGCCGGTTCGGAAAGGTCGGCCCCATCGTGGAGGCGAAGAAGTTGTCGCAGACCGTCCACGCCGGTGCCGCCTTGCCGAGGAACGGCAGGTCGTTCTGCTGGTAGTAGCCGATCGAGAAGACGTCGCTGGCCCGCAGCCAGCCGTCGCAGGCACCGTTGTTGTATTCGGTCCGCCCGCCGTCGTACGAGTGGTTCGGGTCCGACCAGGCGCAGCCCTGGGTGGTGGTGAGGTGGTGCGTCGGGTGCACGGTCCCCGACTGGTCCGCGAAGGACAGCCCCGCCTGCTTGCCGTCGGCGGCGGGCAGCCAGCCGAGCAGGTGGTCGAAGGAGCGGTTCTCCATGCACACGACGACGATGTGCTCGATCCCCGAGGCGGCGGGGCTGGGCAGCGCCGCCAGCGGACCGGCGGCCGCGTCCTGCGGTGACAGCAGCGGAGCGCCGGCCACGGCACCGGCCACACCGGCGGCTCCGGCGAGAACTTTACGACGAGAGATGTCCATACATCGAATTGTCGGCGAGCGGTGACGGACGGAACAGGGGCCGCGGCGGGATTTGGTCCGGACGTAGCCAAGCCTTCAGCGGACGCTCGCCGCACCGCCAGTTGCCGGACCACCCCGGCTCCCTGGCTGGCGCCCGGGTGCGACCATGAATCCGGCTGCTGCAGAGTCGGACGTCGGGCCGCACGAGGCGCGCCACGGAGGGGACGCCGTGACACCACTTTCCAGGATTCTCGGAAGTCCACTTCTCCAAGACCTGCGGGACGCGGCGGCAACCGCCCAGGCGCTGGCCCTGTTCATCACACTCATCACCTCAACCGGCGCCGCAATGTACCTCGCCTGGCACCGGTTCCCGCCTCCCGCCGCGGCGACCAGTGCCCTGGCGGTCATCGCCGGCACAGCAACCGCTGCCCGACTGGGCAACCGGACACGCAGCGGCTCCCCCTACATCGTTCTGCTCCAACGAGCGACGCTGCTCGTGCAACGCGCCGGAACCCACCGTCGGTACACCTTCACGCACGAGAAAGTGGTCATGGCGCGGCAGGACGGCGTGCGACTCGTCGCGTTTCCCTGGCACTGCACCGGCCAAGGGAGTGTGTCACCCACCGTGGCCCCACTCGACGCGACGCACACGGCCCTACACTCGGGATACCCCGAAGAAGACGGCAGCTACCAGCGCTGGATCTACTTCGGCAAGGCGATTCCCCGCGGCCAGAGCAGCAGAGCCGGACTGGTCACCGTCATGGAGGACGACGTGCTATCGATGTTGCGTTTCTTCCGCGCCGGCGCACGACCACATCGCGTCGTTCAACTCGAGGTGACCCTCGTCTTTCCCAAGGATGAGGAGCCCGCAGAGGTACACGGTTTCGAGTGGAACGAGAAGAAGCCACAGTCGGGCGGCACGCATACACAGCTCGCGATAGTCAGAAATCTCGATACAACCACGAACAGGGTTTCTCATGCGCTTCGCGTAAGACACCCGAAGCGCCATCTCCGCTACGGCTTCCGGTGGACCTGACGGAACACCGGCGGGGGCCATGGTCGGCTTCCCGGCCAGGCGTTGCATCTCCGACGCCGGATTCATCACGACGCCCTCCCCCACCCCACGGTCGGTCGGTCGGTCAGAGCTTGCGCGAGCCGATCAGGGAGGCGAACGCCACCACGTTGTCGGAGTAGCCGACGCTGCCGCCCAGCCAGTCGCCGCCGCAGGTGATCAACCGCAACTGGGGCCGGCTGTAGTCGCCGTACACCCGCTGGGCCGGCAGTTTGCCCTTGTCGAAGTGTTCCACCGAGTTGACCTCGAAGATCGCGGTGGACCGGTCGGCGCGGGACACCTCGATCCGGGCGCCCGGACGCAGCCGGACCAGGTCGTGGAAGACCGACGGCCCGGACCTGGTGTCCGCGTGCCCGACCATGATCGCCGGCCCGAACTGCCCGGGCGTGGGACCCCGGTCGTACCAGCCCACCTGGTTGTGCTTGGCCAGTTCCGGTACGGCGATCGAGCCGTCCTCGGCCAGGCCGACCCGCATCACCGGCGCCTCGACCTTGATCGATCTGACCACGAGCTTCACCGGCGAGCTGGGTTCCAGCACCGGGAACGATCGGGGCGGCGGCTTGTTGCCACCGCTGAGCCAGGCCCACGGGCCACGGCTGGCCTGGCCGAGCCCCGCACCGGTGGCGAAGACGCCGAACAGCAGCAGGAGCACCGAGGCCGGTCCGAACCACCGCCGCCGGTCCCGCTCCGGCGCGTACCGCCGCGGTGCGCGGCGCGGCCGCAACGCCGGCCGGCGGACGTGGTGGATCGCGGGCATGGCCTAGCGGCGGACCGGTCCGCGGACCGGGCGCCGACCCGCGCGGACCCGGACCGGTACGGCCCGCCGGCGCAGCGTCAGCACCCCGAGGACACCACCCAGCGCCACCGCCAGCAGCCCGACCAGCAGCAGCCCACCGCCCGACCCCTGCCCCGCGGTACCGCCGAAGCCGGTCGCCGGCCCGCGGCTGGGCTGTCCGGCCGCCAGCACCATCAGGCTGGCGGTGGCGTCCGGGCCGCCCGGGCAGTTCAGCTTCACCCGGAAGGTGCCGGCCCTGGTGTCCGCCGGCACGAGCGCCGCGGCGGTGAGCACGTCCTGCTGGGGCTGCACGGTGACCGTGCCGAACGCGCCGGATTCGACGGTTGCCGGCTGGGAGTTGTCCTGGCAGCTCGCCCGGATGCCGACGAGGCTGCCGGCCTGGACGGTGTCGGGGTTGAGCTGGACGAAGACGTTGGCGGCGTACGCGGGCGTGGCCACCGGCAGCACCGCGGCGACGCCCAGCGCAAGACCGGCCAACACCGCGACGACCAGCGCGGGGCCGAGCAACGCGGGGCCGAGCAACGCCGCCGGCCGTCGGGGGCCGGCGTGCCGCATCGAGCGCATGATCACCTCCGGGCGCCGTGCGCCGGGTCGCCCCGGCCACCTCCGCCGTTTGTAGAAATCCTCTCATCTCCGATGGGTGCGGCACAGCCGCTTGCCCGGTTGGGCGTAGGCTCGGGCCCTCGTGAGTTCCAACGACACGACCTCCCGGGCGACCGCCGCGACCGCCGCGACCGGTCGGACCCCCGCCGACTCCGGCATCCGGGCCACCGTCCGGACCTTCCACCCGCGTCGCGGCCGGCTCAGCGGGCGCCATCTGGACGCCCTGGACCGGCTCTGGCCCCGGTACGGCCTGCCGGTGCCGAACGAGCCGGCCGCCGGCATCCACTCCGCCGAGCCGACCGCCGCCCAGCCGCACCCCGCCGGCACGCACCCCGCCGGGCCGACCGCGGCGGGCACGGCCGCCGAGCCGGCCGACCCGATCGATCTGGCCGGGCTGTTCGGTCGGAGCGCGCCGGTGGTGCTGGAGATCGGTTCCGGGATGGGCGACGCGACCGCCGCGATGGCGGCGGCCGATCCCGAGCGCAACTACCTGGCGGTCGAGGTGCACACGCCGGGCATCGCCAACCTGCTCGCGGTGATCGAGCGGCGCGGGCTGCACAACGTACGGGTGGCCGACGGCGACGCCCTGGTCCTGCTCCGGCGGATGATCCCGCCGGGCGCGCTGGCCGCGATCAACGTCTTCTTCCCTGACCCCTGGCCCAAGGCGCGGCACCACAAGCGCCGGCTGATCCAGCCGGCGCACGTGGCGCTGCTGCGGGACCGGTTGGCGCCGGGCGGCCGGCTCAACTGCGCCACGGACCTGCCGGACTACGCGTACGCGATGCGGCAGACGCTGGACGCGGACCCGGAGCTGGGCAACGCGTACCCCGGATTCGCTCCGCGCCCGCCGGAGCGTCCGGTGACGAAGTTCGAGCGGCGGGCCGCCGCCGCCGGGCGCCCGATCTTCGACCTGGTGTACGAGCGCACGGCATCCGGTTGGCGCGCGTGACAAGATCAGGGCAGGATTGACCGGTCATGACGCTCACCGATCAGATTCCGGCCGAACCGGACGCCGATGCCCTGTACGACGCCTTCGCGGAGTGGGCCAAGGGTCGCGGCCTGGACCTCTACCCGCACCAGGAAGAGGCGTTGATCGAGATCGTCTCGGGTGCCAACGTCATCCTGAACACCCCGACCGGCTCCGGGAAGAGCCTCGTGGCCACGGCCGCGCACTTCGCCGCGCTGGCCGGGGACCGGGTGAGCTTCTACACCGCGCCGATCAAGGCCCTGGTGTCGGAGAAGTTCTTCGCGCTCTGCGAGATCTTCGGCGCGCACAACGTGGGCATGCTCACCGGGGACGCGAGCGTGAACGAGGACGCACCGATCATCTGCTGTACGGCCGAGATCCTGGCGAACATCGCGCTGCGCGAGGGGCGCCGGGCCGACGTCGACCTGGTGATCATGGACGAGTTCCACTTCTACGCCGAGCCGGACCGGGGCTGGGCCTGGCAGGTGCCGCTGATCGAGCTGCCGCAGGCCCAGTTCGTGCTGATGTCGGCCACCCTCGGCGACACCACCCGGTTCGTCGACGACCTGAGCCGGCGTACCGGCCGGTCCACCGCCGTCGTCGCCTCGGCCCAGCGGCCGGTCCCACTGATCTTCTCGTACGCGATGACCCCGCTGCACGAGACCCTCGAAGAGCTGCTGGAGACCAGGCAGGCGCCCATCTACGTCGTGCACTTCACCCAGGCCGCGGCGCTGGAGCGGGCGCAGGCGCTGATGAGCGTGAACGTCTGCACCAGGGCCGAGAAGGACATGATCGCCGAGGCGATCGGCAACTTCCGGTTCACCGCCGGCTTCGGCCGGACGCTGTCCCGGCTGGTGCGGCACGGCATCGGCGTCCATCACGCGGGCATGCTGCCCAAGTACCGGCGGCTGGTGGAAACCCTCGCCCAGGCCGGCCTGCTCAAGGTGATCTGCGGGACCGACACCCTGGGAGTCGGCATCAACGTGCCGATCCGCACGGTGCTGTTCACCGGTCTGTCCAAGTACGACGGGGTGCGGACCCGGCTGCTCAAGGCGCGGGAGTTCCACCAGATCGCCGGCCGGGCCGGCCGGGCCGGCTTCGACACCGTGGGCCGGGTGGTGGTGCAGGCGCCCGAGCATGTGATCGAGAACGAGAAGGCCCTCGCGAAGGCCGGCGACGACCCGAAGAAGCGGCGCAAGGTGGTCCGCAAGAAGCCGCCCGAGGGGTCGATCGGCTGGGGCCAGCCCACCTTCGAACGGCTGGTGGCGGCCGATCCGGAGCCGCTGACCTCCAGCTTCCAGGTCAGCCACTCGATGCTGCTGAACGTGATCGGCCGGCCCGGCGACGCGTTCGCGGCCATGCGGCACCTGCTCACCGACAACCACGAGGACCGGGCCGCGCAGCGCCGGCACATCCGCCGGACCATCGCGATCTACCGCGCGCTGCGCGCCGGCGGCGTGGTCGAGGAGCTGCCCGAGCCGGACGAGCAGGGCCGGCGGGTACGCCTCACCGTCGACCTTCAGCTCGACTTCGCGCTCAACCAGCCGCTCTCCCCGCTCGCGCTGGCCGCGATCGAGCTGCTGGACCGGGAGTCCCCGGCGTACGCCCTGGACGTGCTGTCGGTGATCGAATCCATCCTGGACAACCCCCGGCAGATCCTGTCGGCCCAGCAGTTCAAGGCCCGCGGCGAGGCGGTGGCCGCGATGAAGGCCGACGGCATCGAGTACGAGCAGCGGCTCGAACTGCTCGACGAGGTGACCTGGCCGAAGCCGCTCGCCGAGCTGCTGGCGGCGGCGTACGAGATGTACCGGCGCGGCCACCCGTGGGTGGCCGACCACGAGTTGGCGCCCAAGTCGGTGGTCCGGGACATGTACGAGCGGGCGATGACGTTCACCGAGTACGTCTCGTTCTACGGGCTGTCCCGCTCCGAGGGCCTGGTGCTGCGCTACCTGGCCGACGCGTACAAGGCGCTGCGGCAGACCGTGCCCGAGGACGCCCGTACCGAGGAGCTGACCGACCTCATCGAGTGGCTGGGCGAGTTGGTCCGGCAGGTGGACTCCAGCCTGATCGACGAGTGGGAGCGGCTGCGCAACCCGACCGACGCCCCCGTGGCGGTGCTCGACGAGCGGCCCCCGGCGGTCACCCGCAACCTGCGGGCGTTCCGGGTGCTGGTCCGCAACGCGCTGTTCCGCCGGGTCGAGCTGGCCGCGTTGCGCCGCTACGACGAGCTGGGCGAGTTGGACGGCGCGGACGGCTGGGACGCGGACGCCTGGGCCGAGGCCATGGGGCCGTACTTCGACGCGTACGGCGAACTGGGCACCGGCCCGGACGCCCGCGGCCCGGCGCTGCTGATGATCGACCAGGGCCGGGACCGGTGGACGGTCCGGCAGATCTTCGACGACCCGGACGGCGACCACGACTGGGGCATCAGCGCCGAGGTGGACCTCGCGGCCTCCGACGAGACCGGCGCGGCGGTCGTCCGGATCACCGACGTGGGCCAGCTGGGGACCTGAGGCTAGCCGGTGCCCGCGGGCACCGGCTACTCGCTGCCCGCGGGCACCGGCGCGCCGTCCACCGCGGGCCGCCAGGACGGGGTACGCACCGGCGCGTGCTGCGGCGGCCGGTTGCCCGGGTCCTTGAGCCAGGCCCGGATTCCCCGGCCGGCCAGCGGCTCCTCCCGGTAGCGCGGCACCAGGTGGCAGTGGGCGTGCAGGACGGACTGCCCACCCACCGGATCCACGTTCCAGCCCACGTTCCAGCCGTCCGGCCGGTGTGCCCGGCCGATCATCGCGCGCAGCTCGGTGAGCAGGTCGCGGGTTGCCGCCCACTCCGCCTGGGTCAGCTCGAACACGGTCCGGCGGTGCGCCCTGGGCAGCACCATCGCCGACCCGACCGGCACCTCCTCGGTCCAGATGGCGTAACAGGAGTCGTTCTCCAGAACGATCAGCGAGGCGACCGCGGGCAGACAGAACGGGCAGTCCATCGACAAAGGATGCGGGAGCGGGTCGGCCCGGCGCCACGTCCGACGCGACCGAAACCGGTTCCGGTCGCCCAGATTCACCCAGGGTGGCACAGACGATCACGGAACGATGATCGCCCGCGGTCCGGTCAGCGCCTCTTCGGCGCCCTCCAGTACCCGCAGAACATGATGCGCTCCTTCGGCACCCCCGCCGCCACCCAGTGCCGGCGCAGCGCCGACGGCAGCCCCTGCTCACCGGCGGTCCACGCGTAGACGGTGGGCGGCGGCGCCGGCATCGCCCGTACCGCGGCGAGTGCCGCCCGGCCGGGTAGCGCCCGGGGGTCGTCCCGGGTGACCCAGGTGATCCCGACCCCGGCCGGCGCATCGAGCCGCTGGCGGTCCTCCTCGGACGGCACCTCCAGCACCGCGTGCCCCTGGGCGTCCCGGGCGAGCGAGGCGAGGATGCCGGCGGCCGCGGGCAGGCCGGTCTCGTCGGCGACCAGCAGCACCCGGTCGGCGTCGGCGGGCGGATTGAACATGATCCCCTCGTCGAGGATCGCGACCCGGTCGCCGGGCTGGC
The DNA here is from genome assembly GCF_002285795.1 of Plantactinospora sp. KBS50. GTDB lineage: Bacteria > Actinomycetota > Actinomycetes > Mycobacteriales > Micromonosporaceae > KBS50. The sequence goes on along the minus strand of NZ_CP022961.1, from coordinate 2,395,813 downwards.
ACGCCTCGGCCCAGGTGGCGGCCGGGCCGGCCGCGCCCTGATCCGCGCCCTGATCCGCGCCGGGTTCGCCGGTGCGCGGCTCGCCGGCGCCGTCCGCACCGCCGGCACCGGTCCGGCCGTGGATGACGAAGTCGACGTCCAGTTCCGGACCGTCCGGCCGGTACGCCCGGACGGTGTAGTTGCGCAGCACCGGTCGTGACGACTTCGGGATGGTCAGGAAGCGCAGGTACGAAAGGGTGTCGAGCCTGGCCGGCAGGCGTTCGAGCGAGTCGGAGTGCACCGGGAGGAAGAGCCGGAACCACTGGTCGAAGCCCATGTACCGGAACCGCGCCAGATCGTCGCCACCGAAGGTGACCCGGACGAAGTGCGCGGAGAGCCGTTCGCGGCGCGACACCTGGAGCACGAGCGGCTCCACCACGTCGGGCTTGAGCCGGGCATCCTTCATGTTCGTGCGCGCCATGGGCGCTAGGTTAGGCTAACCTAACTCCAAGGTCAACGACGGGAGGCGTCAACGACGGAGGACGCACCCGTACTCGGCTCCCAGGTCCGGACGCGCGCGACTGGCGCGCCGCCCAGCGACCGGACCTGCGACCACGGCATGTCGCCACTGTACGAACCACACCCACAGGATCGCCGGTAACCCGCTACCGCCGAGTTTGCACAACTCACGTACCGGGCGCTGGAGCATGTGATCAACGGGCGCACGCTGCGGGCGCTGCTGGAAGCGGACTTCGAGTGGCGGCCGAAGGCTGGGAGTACCGGCTCGGCTGAGCCGTCTCGCAGCCGCATGCGTCGTTGGATGGGCCGTGTGACTTCCTTGGAAGCCGAGCCGGGCGGGGCCGAGCCAGGCCCGGCCGCCGTCATCCGTGTTCGGCGGTGTCGATGATCAGGTCGGCCCGATCGCGGGTACCGTCGGAGGCGAAGAACTTCTCCTCCTCGGCCATCCAGTTCCGCCAGAGCCGCTCGGCACCGGCCAAGGAGCCGTCGCGGGCGAGGCCGCGCGCCAGTCGCAGGGGTGCCGGCGCGTCAACCCAGATGGTGTAGGCGAGTCGACCGATCGTCTCGCGGCGGGTGCAGGTGACGCCCTCGAAGATCAGAGCCGGGCTCCACCGCTGGGTCTTCCACTCGCCGAGGGTGTCGCCGTACCAGTCGGTCCAGTCTCGTGTCTGGTAGACGGCGTCCTCGCCGCGAAGCAGCGGCGCGAGTACCTGAGTGTCGAAGCGGTCCCACCACCCGGCGAAATTGTCCCAGGAGACGAAGTCGTCGACCTCGATGACCGGCGCCGCCAGCGCCTCGGAGAGCCTGCGGGCAAGGTGGCTCTTCCCTGAACCGCTCGGGCCGTCGATGCCGACGATCCGAATGCCGTTGACCTGCTGACGAGCAGCAACGGCGGCGACAACCTGATCCACGACGTCGCCGGGTCCCGGAGGTCGGGTTCGCCGATGTCCGGGGCCGCCGGGCATCAGTCGTCCAGTTGCACGGAGACGGTGACCCGACCCCGATCGTCCCGGCGGGAAACCGCGTGGCCGGTGCGGTGGGCGCCGTCGAGCAGCAACGTGATCGGGCCGCCGTCGAGGAAATTGCGCCACCAGTTCTTGGCGTCGGGCATCTGCACGCCGATTGTCACGGTGTTCCCCGCGCGCCGGTACGCCACCGGAGTGCTGAACGTCCGTCCGGATCGGCGGCCGGTGTAGGTGATGACCGTGAAGCGGCGTTGCCACCACGGCGAGGACTGGAAGGACGCGAAGTAGCCGTTGAAGCGGCCGATGGCGGACCGGAGCAGCATGCAGCCAACATAGCCCGGCGGGTGACCGGCACCATCCACTGTTACGGGTCAGCCACGGCCCGCCGAAGGGCGTCCGCGACGCGGTCGAGTGCGGTGGTCAGGGCGCCGGAGTCAGGCGTCATCGTGCAGATGAGCGCGTCGAGGTGGCGCAGACCGGCCTGGTCGAGGAGGCGCTTCTCGTTGGTCGACCACTGCCCGCGGGCGGCGTACGCGGTGCGGGCGTATTCGAGGGTGAGCTCGGCGCGGCTCCACCATGCGGGTGGCGCGTGTGTGCGCAGCGCCGGTGGATAGTCCGGCTGGGGCAACGAGCCGACGAGTACCTGGTTGCCGGCCGGTTCCGCGCTGAACTGCATGAGGGACATTGTCCCGCCGGCGTCGACGGCTTGCGGCGCGCCCGCGCCGACTCCTCGGCGCGGGCGCGCACTCTGATCTCAGGCCGGTCGGCCGTACGCCTCAAGCAGCCGCAGCCAGACCTCGCTGATCGTGGGGTACGCGGGCACGGCGTGCCAGAGCCGGTCGATCGGGACCTCGCCGACGATCGCGATCGTCGCCGCGTGCAGGAGTTCGGCGACGTCCTGGCCGACGAAGGTCGCACCGACGACCACGCCTCGGTCCTCGTCGACGACGAGCTTGGCACGACCGGCGTAGCCGTCGGCGTGGAGCTTGGCCCCGGCGACCGAGCCGAGGTCGTATTCGACTGACCGGATCGTGAGTCCCTCGCCGCGCGCGCGGGCCTCGGAAAGCCCGACGCTGGCGACCTCCGGATCGGTGAACACCACTCGGGGCACGGCCGCTCGGTCCGCCGAGGCGACGTGCCTCCCCCACGTCTGGTCGGAGACCGGCGACCCCTGCAGCCGCGCGGCGATCGCCTCGCCCGCGGCTCGCGCCTGGTACTTGCCCTGATGGGTGAGCAGCGCGCGACCGTTCACGTCTCCGACGGCGTAGAGCCAGTCGGTGCCGTCGACGAGCATCGTGTCGTCCACCCGCACCCCGGTTGCCGGGTCGAGACCGATCGTCTCGAGACCGAGGTTGTCGGTGTTCGGGCGACGCCCGGTGGCGACCAACACCTCTTCCGCGCGGTACCCGGTGCCGTCGTTGAGGACGACGGTGACGATCCCGTCGGCGTCACGGTCGACCCGTGCCGGCGTGACGCCCAGGCGCACGTCGACCTTCTCGTCGGCCAGCGCGGCGGCGAGGTGCTCTCCGACGAACGGTTCCTCCTGGTCGAGCAGCCCGGCGCGGGACAGCATGGTGACCCGCGAGCCGAGGGACGCGAACGCGAAGGCGAGTTCGGTGCCGGCGACGCCGCCACCGATGATGACGAGCCGCGAGGGTACGTGGTCGGCGGCGACCGCCTCGCGGGTGCCCCAGGGGGCGGCGGCCGCGAGACCCGGGATCTCGGGCCGGATCGGGACGGAGCCCGTCGCCAGGGCGACCGCCCGCGCCGAGTAGACCCGGTCGGCAACCCGGACCTGGCCCTGGCCGACGACCCGGGCACGGCCGCGGATCAGGTCGATGCCCGCGGAGTCGAGCCAGGCGACCTGCCCGTCGTCCCTCCAGTGGTCGGTGAACGACGACCTTCGGGCCAGGACCGCCGGGACGTCGATGGCACCCGCGACCGCCTCGCGGGCTCCGGCGAGCCGGCGAGCCGCCCGGATTGCCTGACCGCTGCGCAGGAGTGCCTTGGAGGGCATGCACGCCCAGTAGGAGCATTCGCCCCCGACGAGTTCGGACTCGACGACCGCCGCGCGGATGCCGCGCCTGGTCGCGTAGTCGGCGACGTTCTCTCCGACCGGGCCGGCGCCCACCACGATCAGGTCGTAGTCGAACGGCTGTCCCGCCATGCCGGTCATGATGCCGGCCGCAGCAGGGAGTTCAGGCGGAAGGCGGAGATCAGGAAGAAGATCCCACCGACGAGGGCGTAGCCGCCCACTCCGCCGATGGTGCCGGCGCCCTGGAGCCCCTGGGCGAGGAACGCCAGTCCGGCCACGACCGAGAGGCCGCCGCTGAGGATCTGCGGCACCTGACCACCGGAGCGCCGCTGCCGGACGGCGGCGACGAGTTGGGGGATCCCGGCCCCGACGGCCCACACACCCCAGACTGCGAGAGCGGCGGCGATCGACACCGTCGATGCCCAGCCGAGCGCGACGGCGACGACGACGCTGACCGCTACGTTGATCCACTCCGCGGTGCGGGACCCGGGAGCACGCTGCTGCGACCGCACCTGCGACAGGACCGCGGCCGCGTCGAAGAGCGGATAGATCACCAGCAGGGCGGTCAGGAGCGGCCCGGCGCTCGACGCGGTCAGGAACAGAAGCACCGCCCAGACGACGGCGAAGGCGAAGCGGGTGAGGTACAGGCGACGGAGCACTGCGCTGAACGGCGACAGCGCTCTCGACTCGGACTGAGTCATGGTCTCTCTTTCCTGGGGAATGTGACGGTCAGGCAACGGTGGTCGTGGTGACGGTGACGGGCACGTTGCCGCGGGTGGCGAGCGAATAGGGGCAGACCTCGTGCGCCGCGGCGGTGAGGCTTTCGGCGACATCGGGGGCGATCCCGCCGCCGATCTGCACACGCAGAGCGGCGCTGAGCCCCCACCCGCCGGTCGCGGTCGCCACGATCGAGACCTCGGCGACCACGCCGGAGTCGACCAGCGGAACCTTGCGCTGCGTGGCCACGAGCTTGAGCGCCGAGTGGAAGCACGACGCCCATCCGGCCGCGAACAGTTGCTCCGGGTTGGTCGCCCCGCCCGGGCCTCCCATGCCGGCGGGAACGGCGAGCGTCACGTCGAGCGCGCCGTCGTCGGTCACCGCGCGGCCTCCGGCGCGGCCGTCGCCGGTCGAGGTCGCGACGGCGGTGTAGAGGGGTGCGGACATTGGCGTTCTCCTTCGTCATCCCGATGTAGGGTTACTAGTACGTCTACCTCATCGACTTTAGACTGCTCGTAGCGCCGGTGCAACCAGCCAAAACGGGATGGAGTAGAACATGCAGGGCGATATCGCCGAGACGGTGAAGCGCGCCACCTCGGGGTCTGCCACCAGAGCACGCATCCTCGCCGCGGCAAACCAGCTGTTTTACACCCAGGGCATCCGCGCCACGAGCGCCGACCGCATCATCGAGCAGGTCGGCATCACGAAGGTCACCTTCTACCGCCACTTCCGTACGAAGAACGAGCTTGTGGTCGCGTACCTGGAGGAACAGGCGGCGGCGGAACGGCAGTGGATGGCCAGCACGCGCCGCAAGGGCGACCCGCTGGGGTCGCTGCGCACCCTCGCCACCGACATCGGCTCCGTGAGCTGCCGCCCGGGATTCCGCGGATGCGCGTTCATCAACGCGGCGGCGGAGTTCACCGATCCCGACGACCCGGTCCGGGTGGCCGTTGACGCCCACCGCCAGTGGATGCTCGACGAGTTCGCCAGCATCGCCACGGAGGCCACCGTGAACGACGTCGACTCCGTCGCGCGGCAGCTGATGATGCTGCGAGACGGCGCGATGGTCAACGGCTACCTCAACGAGCCGTCGGCGGTGGGCGAACCCCTCGCGGCGGCGTTCTCCTCGATCATCACAACGGCGGCGCACCAGCCGGGACAGGGCGCTTGAGCCGCGGATCGCCAGCCCCGCCGGACGGATGACGGCCAGACGGCCGGCCGCAGGGACGCAACCCTGCCGGCGGCCGGCTCGTTGGTGCCACGGGGGACGGGAGAATCGTGGCGGGTCGGGAGTCCAGGCTGTTGCGCCCCGAAAGGAGTTCGGGACGCGCCACCTTCCTGGAACTCTTCTTCGACTTGGCGTTCGTCTTCGCCCTCACCCGGGTCTCACAACGCTTCGCCGACCTTGACGACGATTCCGGCTGGGACCTTGTGGCCGGGTTCGGCCGTGCCCTGCTGCTGTTCCTGGCGCTCTGGTTGATCTGGTCGCACACCGCCTGGATCACCAGCCGCTACAAACCGGAACGCGCGATCATCCAGGCCGTCGTGATCGGCACGATGTTCGCCAGCCTGGTGATGGCGGTGACGCTGCCGCGCGCCCTGGAGGAGCGGGCGCTGCCGTTCGTGACCGCGTACATGTCGGTGATGATGATCCGGCCACTCGTGCTCGCCGTCGCACTCCGGGGCCATCCGCGTCGACTGGTGGCGCTCCGGCTCGCCGCCTGGGCGACGGCGGCCGCCCCGCTCTGGCTGGTCGGCGCGCTCGGCCCGAGCCATCTCCGCCTGCCGCTCTGGGCCGCCGCGCTCGGCGTGGACTACCTTGCCTGGGTGCTGGGCTGGCCGCTGCCACGGATCGGAGCCGCGAAGGTGGGCGACTGGCGGATCGCCGGGACGCATCTGGCCGAGCGTCACCAGCAGATTTTCCTCATCGCGCTCGGCGAATCCATCCTGTCCATCGGCGCCGTCTTCAGCGGCGTGGCCTACTCCGCGCAGCGGGCCGTCGCCTTCGCGGTCGCCTTCACCACCAGCGCGCTGCTGTGGCGGATCTACTTCCACCGCGCCGGCCTCCTGCTGCCCCCGGCACTGGAGCGGTCACCGAGGCCCGCCCGGCTGGGGACGGCATCGGAACGGACCCATGTGCTGATCGTGCTCAGCGTGCTCATCAGCGCGGTCGGCTACGAGGTGGTGATCGCCGATCCGTACGATCCGGCACGGGCGACGTGGCTGCTGTTCGTGGTGGGCGGTCCGGTGCTCTTCCTCATCGCGCGGCTGCGGCTGGAGTACGAGATCTTCGGGCGGGTCTCCCGGTCACATGTGATCGGCCTGGTGGCCCTGCTGTTGGCCCCGACGGTGCTGGCCCGCCGGGAGCCGATGCTCGGGCTGAGTGCGGTAGCCGGAGTGCTGGCCATTGTCGCGTTGTTCGACGCGCTGCGCAGTCGCCACCAACCGCTGGAGGATCCCGCCTCCCCGATCGGATGGGAGCCGCCCGGCATTCGCGGCTCCGAGGCGTAACCACGACCCACCTGCCACCACCGGAAATCACTGTCACGGCGATCCTCTCCCCGTGTTGCAGCTGGTGACAGGTTGCGGATGATCAAGGCGCTGACCAGGACTCGCAAAGCTAAGTCCGGACACTCGCAGGGTCGCGTCCGGTTCCACGTTGCGGATGATCAGGGCGCCGACCAGCGGCTCGCAGAGTAGGTCCGGACGGTGCGGGTTGAGAGCGTCCGGATTTACTTTGCGTTTTTCGGGCTCGGCGGTGGCTGTAGGTTTCCATCCGCGTCGGATGTCATGCTGGTGAGGGTGTAGTGGCGTAGCTTGACGGGCCTGCCGTCGGGGGTGGTCCAGTCGGCGTCCATCGTGTGGGTGTGCCGCCAGCCGGTGGCTTCGTAGAAGGCGACGGCGGCTGAGCGTTGTTCGTCTGTGACGTTCGGTGTGAGGTCGTAGTTGTGCTCGGCGGCCCATCTTCGGGCGTGGTCGACGAGCGCGCCGGCGAGGGAGTGGCGCCGCGCGGTGGGAGTGACGAAGAGCCGGGAGAGTTCGACGTGGCGTGCCGGCGCTTCGCTGGGTGAGCGTTGGATTGCGACGTGACCGTCGACGATGCCGCCTGATTCTTCGGCGATCCATGCTTGCTGCAACCGTGGCGGGTTGAGCCAGCTGAGCGGGTCGGTCGGCCAGTTCAGGGGGTATGCGTCGTTTTCGTGCACCGCTTGCAGAGCTTGGACGCAACGGTCCAGGTCGGCGACTCGTCGGATCCTGATGGTTGGCCGTGACATCAGGACATTATTCGACGGCGTAGGCAGATCTCCGTGGGTGCCGCGATCGAAGAAGGGCTTGGACGGGGTCACGCCGTCCGGTGCGGCTGGAGTTCGAGGGTGCCGGTGAGCCGGAGCGTGGGCCAGTCTGGGTCGGGGCGGAAGTCGGTGTGGGTGCCGTCGAAGGGGAATTCCCCGGCCTCGATGAGCTTGATGAGCCGGTTGCCCTCCGACCGGATCGTCTCGGCCGTGGCGCTGTCGAAGTAGAGGGGGTCGCCGGTGCGCTCGTTGAACTCGTCGGCGTCCTTCCATTCCCACTGTCGTTCCGGGGTGACCACGATGTCGAGGACGTGGTCGGTGGTGTCCACGCTGTCCGGACGCCGGAGGTAGGGAGTTTCGAGGTTGACGTACCAGCCGGCGAACGCGTCTTGCTGGAAGCACCACCACACGGCATGGGCAGTCTCCGGCCGCATGAGGACCAGGATGTCGTAGTCCGTCCAGCTCTGCAGGGTCAGCTTCGGGTCCCGCATTCGATCGACGGCGACATCGTGCGGGGTGTTGCCGTCGGCGTCGACGAGGCGGGCGATGTCGCTGCCGACCGAGTGCCAGAGCAGCAGCCCGTGCTCGTCGTCGCTGATGACACGCATCGGTTGGGCCCAGGTGACCCATGGACCGCGCAGATAGCGGCGCGTGACGACCTGTCCGGGTTCGAACGGCATCGCGGCAGCTTAGCCGATCTTGGTGGTCCTGGTCGGCCGTCTCTGCCCACTGCTTCACCGTAGGGTTGTCCGATGGTCGGTGGGTCCGTGGAGTCCGAGGTGATGCTGGGCGGTGGCCGCCTGACGCCCGGCGTGGTGAGGGTCGGTGGAACTGTGCGACGCCCGGTGTCGCCAGCCTCGCGACTTGCTGCGATGTTGTTGGCGCATCTGGCCAGCGAGGGCTTCGACGGCGCGCCCAGATACCTGGGTGAGGATGACCTCGGCCGCGAGATCCTGACCTTCCTTCCTGGCGAGGTGCCTGAGAAATGGCGGGCGTTCGCCGACGAGCAGATCACGGCGGCGGGAATACTGCTGCGGCGCATGCATGACGCGAGCCGTGGCCTGGCCGAACGAATCGGCGGCGGAGAAGTCGTCTGCCATCACGACCCTGGTCCGAACAACACAGTGTTCCGCGACGACCTGCCGGTGGCGTTCATCGATTTCGACTTCGCGGCGGTCGGTGATCCGCTGGAGGACGTCGGCTATATGGCCTGGTCATGGTGCATCTCGTCCAAGCCGGACCGCGGTCAGCCGATCGAGCAGGCGCGCCAGGTTCGCGTTCTTGCCGACGCCTACGGGCTTTCGGTGGATCAGCGTCGCGGGCTGGTGACGGCCATCGACGATCGATTCGTCCGTAACGAATGCTTCTGGCGCGAGCGCGTCGATGCATGCCAACCAGTTCAGGCGGGTCCCACCGCGGCCGAGGTGTTGGCGTGGACGCGACAGGAGGCCTCCCACTTCGCCTCCTACCGATCCGTCTTCGCCGGAGCGCTGAACCCGATGCGCGACGGGCCCTGACTCGGCAGAACCGACAGCGCAGCTTGAAGGACCTCAGTAACCTCGTGCGATGCCGATCGAGATCGTGTTCGAGACCCATGCCCTGACCGAGGACAACGAGCGTGGCATCGCGACCGGGTGGTTGCCCGGCCGGCTCAGCGAGCAAGGCCGTGCCAATGCCGCCGAGATGGGTCGGCGACGCCGCGATGACGGCATCGCAGCGGTGTTCACCTCGGATCTGCGCCGCGCGGCGGAAACGGTGGAGATCGCGTTCGGCGGCACGGACATCCCGATCCTGTATGACTGGCGGCTGCGCGAGTGTGACTTCGGAGCGCGCAACGGCTCGCCCGGGGCCGAGGTCAAGCGTGATCGCCTGGACTTCTGCGATCACCCGTATCCGGACGGCGAGAGCCATAGTCAGGCCATCGAGCGGGTGGCGGGGATGCTCTCCGATCTGCCGACCCGGTGGGCGGGACAGCGGGTCATGCTGATTGGGCACCTCGCGACGTACCGGGGTCTGGAACATGTGATCAACGGGTTCACCGTGCGGGAACTGCTGGAAGCGGACTTTCAATGGCACCCAGAAGGCTGGGAGTATCGACTCAACTAATCCGTCATGGTCGATGGAATGGCGGGCTCCGTGATCGCGTAGGCGCCATCGAACGGGAGAACGCGTGGCTGGTCAACGGGTTCCGTGGTTTGTGATCGGTTGGACGATCTTGTTGGTCATCTTCACGTGGTTGGCGTTGGCGTCCTGGTGGACGCCCGGCGGAGCCTGGTGGACGCCGGTAACGTTCGGCGTCTGCGCCGTGGTGTGCGTGGGCAACCTGTTCTGGGCGGTGAAGAATCGGCGCAGGCCAGGAAGCCGGTGATCGATCAAACTGAGCCGTCGCTCGGGAACGGTGGGCAACAAGGTTCACCTGGCCGCCGGCCGGCCTGAGAGGGCCAGGCTGCCGGGCTGATGGTGCCGTCGAGGTAGTCGGACTTCATAGCTCCGGGTCTGATGTAGTCGGCGATGGAGGACTGGTTCGGCTCCTGGCCGTCGAGGTCGTTAAAGGTCTGAACTTGGGCGCTGGCTTCGACGGTGCCGACGAACTGTTCCATTTTGCGTGACCAGTCGCGGGCGAGGACGGAGCCGACGTGGCGGTGGTAGAGGATGACGCGTCCGCCGCGGCGGTTGCGGGCGAACCAGCGTGCGCTGCGGTGGTGGCGGTCGATGCTGTGCTGGTTGGGTTGCTGATGGTCGGGTTGCCGAAGCCGGGCAGGGTGCGATAGGTGGTTGGCGGCAGGGTGGGCGGTCGCCAGCAGTCGTCGTCGATCCAGTGAGCGATCGAGTCCTTGGAAACCTTGGGCCGGTAGTCGGGTTGGCCGAGACGGCGGCAGATCTCGGCAGCGAAGCGGCGTTGCCCGTCGGGGTCGCCGGCAGCTTGTCGGCGCCAGTGCAGGGAGCCGACGAGCGCGGCGATCTTGATGGCTTCGGGGTAGGTGGCGGCGAACAGTCGTGAGGTGCTGAACATGGCCTGTTCGGTGCCGGGTGGGTGAGCGTGTCGATCCGGGTCCGCCAGGCGTTCCGGGCGTCCAGGTCGGTGATGGGGTCGGGTTGTTGGTCCCAGCGGTGGCCGCAGATGAGGAAGCCGGTGAGGACGGCGTCATAGGTGGCGGTGGGGCCGAGACGGTGCAGCAGACGCAGGTGGGCGCGTTGCGCGGCGACGATCTCGGGTAGCTGGTCGAGGCTCGGGTAAGGCTGGTCGGTCAGATCAGGTGGGCCGATCCAGATGCGGTGCCGGGTGCAGACGTAACGGTGGTGCGGGAACAGTTGCCGGAGGCCGCCGCCGGGGTGGCGTCCGGTGCAGCGGGGCATCCGTGTTGGGGCTCGTGGCGGAAGGCGCGCCAGTCAGGTTCGGGGTGGCGGATCTCGATGAGGGCGCGGGCCAACCGGGCTTCGGGGATGCCGGTGACGGCGGCGAGCCGATCACCGGCGATCACCATGGTGGTGCTGGCGGGTTGGCGAGGGCGGCTGACCTGCCGCCAGAGCTCGGAGAAGGGGATGCCGTGCAGGATGGCGAGCCGGGCGACGTAGGACGTGGCGGTCTCGTGGTGGCCGGGCGTAACCGCGATCGGCAGGCGGGCGTGCATCAGGCCGTCGCGGCGGCGGTCTTGGCGTTCCGGCGTTTGCGCTGGCCGGGTGGAGCGGACCGGGCGGCTTTCTCGGCGGCAAAGTCGACCGGGACCAGGTCGAGCAGGTCGCGGGTGATCTGTTCGGTGCCGTCCTCGATGGCCAGGATCGCCGCGCCGCGGATCAGTTGGGACAGGCTGTCGATCATGCCGGAGCTGCGGCGGTGGAGGTACTCGTCCAACGCGACCAGGGTTCCGGGACTGTGCTGGTGCAGGCGGAGCATGGCTTCGGGGGTGGCGATCAGGGACCGCCAGGCGGTGCGCTGCTCGGTGGTGCCGTAGGCAAATGGGGTGGACGCGATCAGGGTGAACCGGCCGGCGATCTGCCGGCCGGCGTCGCGCATCAGCCGCTCGACCCGCTTGCGCCCCACCTGCCGGCCCTGCCGACGCAACATCGCATGCACTCGTGGGCTGCCGTAGGTGCCGCCCGACACGTCGTGGATCTCTGCGATCTCCACGGCCAGTTCCGCATCCTCGCGTCGCCGGACAGACGGCTTCGCGGCTTGGGCGCGCCAGCCGTAGTAGGTGGAGACAGCCACGTTGAGGACCCGGAGGATGGGCTCGACCCCGAAGCGGTCTTTCAGCTCGAGGCGATGCCGACCACCGAAGGCTCGAAGACGAGCAGCATCAGGTGGTCCCGCTCCAGCCAGGACTCATAGCCGACATGTCCGCGCGTCGTCGACGACCACCACAGACCCGGGAAGTGCCGCTTTTCGTTTGCGCGAAGAGAACGAGCGGACTGGTTTGCCGAGATCGAACCGAGCCTCAGCCGAGTCGAACAAGGTTGCACGAGTCTCGGCCCCATCGGAGCCGATGGCGCTGACCTCGAACTCAGCCGTCAGCGGACTACCAGGGCCAGGCACCGCGTGCAGCATCTCGGCACGCTATCGGATTTCATCGACACAACCGGGGAGGCGCATCAGAAATGTTCATCGATGCCCCGGAAGGGTAGACGCGATCGCCCAAGGGGTCGGCCAGTCAGAAGGGCTTAAAGCCCTCGAACGCCGGCTCGAACGACGGAGCGGGCAGCCTGACGGCTCGGCATCGGCGGACAACCTCGGCCGTGCCGTCCCCACCGATGTTCTTGAGGGATCCGGTCGCGAACGCGTCCGGGAGTGGCGTGAACCCGACGTTCCGCTCGTAATATCGCACTGCGGCCCGGACCGACGGGTGGTAGTCATCGTCTAGAAGGAGCAGACCGCCCGGCTTGACGATCTTGCGAAGGAAGTAGATATCGACGAAGACCTCGTGAAACCGGTGGCTACCGTCGATGAAGGCCGCATCTGCCACGACCCCGTCCATGACGAGTTGGGCCAGCGCGAGCGACGAGGGGGCGGCGACAAGATCGGCTATGGAATCCAAGCCCGCAGAACACAGCAAGTCCCACCCGACGTTGTTGTACGCCTGCTGCTGGAACGGATCGATCACAATGTGGCGGGGGTTCGGTGCGTCGACGGCCAGCAGGGCCTCTCCGATGGCGAGGGCGGAACTCCCGTACGCGAGCCCGATCTCCACGACCGTCTGCGCCTTCTCGGCGACCAAGAGATCACGAACGAGGTCGCAGTCGCGTTCGGGCAAGGTCACGGTCTGGAAGTCGAGTTCAGGTCCGCGCGTCCACACCGGCCCTTCTTGGGCAAGTTGGCTGCGTACATCCCGAACTCGCGTTCTGCGTTCGTCCGTCACGCGGCCAGTGTTCCAGAGTGGCAGTCGGGACGAAGCTGCCGAGAACCTCGGTGCAGGGTTGGCCATCTTCGGGCGGACGAGACCACGCTGCTGGCCACCTTCAGGCGGACTGGCCAACTACGCCTGGACGGGACTGTCGCGTCCAGGCGAGAATTGTGGATGATCAAAGCGCTGACCAGCGGCCTGCAAGGTAAGTCCGGACACTGGTGGATCGAAGTGTCCGGACTTACTCGCGGTTTCCCGGTCAAGGTTCGATCGGAGCGGGTCTGTGCGGTCTTCCTGGAGCGTGATCGGGCTTGGTGGCGGCTGCTGTAGCGGCCCGTTCGATCGTCGCGCGCCGAGCTTCCCAGTAGGCCGTGTCGGGCTGCGCGTCCGCGTATTTGGCCATGAACCCGGTCGAGCCGTCGAGCTGTTCGCGCAGGATGTCGGCGTGTCCGGCGTGCCGGCTGGTCTCGGTGAGAACGTGGACCAGGATGTTGAACAGCTTCACATTGGGGCGTGGCCACCAGGGCACGTGGCCGGGCGAGTCGATCGCCAGGGCGGCGATCGTCGCGTCCGAGTGCTCCCACACGCGACGGTACCGGTCGATGATCTCCTCGCGCGTCTCGTGCTCGGTCGCCCACATGGCCGCGTCGCCCGCGTCGGCGTCGTCCCACCGGGGTATGGGTTCGGGGAACGGCCGGTCGAAGATGTCGCCGAAGTATCTTGCCTCCGTGATCGACAGGTGCTTGACCAGGCCGAGAAGGTTGGTTCCGGTCAGGGTGAGGGGACGGCGGATGTCGTACTCGGAAAGCCCGTCGAGTTTCCACAGCATCACCTCGCGAATATCTCGCAGATCGCTGTGCAGGTACTCTTTCGCGAAATCATCGATCATGGAGAACGATCCTGCCGTAGGCCGTCAATTTCTCGTGGCGGGCATCGCCGTCTGGAGGAGGACTTCGACGGCGTCTGCGACGGCGACGACGGTGTTGTCGGGTCCTGGTTGGCGCTCGGGCCACGATGTCGACTCGGTTTGCAGCCAGATGGTGCGCAATCCAGCGCGGCGTCCGCCGGCGACGTCGAGGATCGGGTCGTCGCCGATCATCCAGCCGCCGCGCGTTATCGATGTGCCGCAGCGCTGCGCGGTGATGCTGAAGATCGCCGGTTCGGGTTTACGGATGCCGACTTCGTCGGAGATGCACCAGCCGTCGACCAGTGTGTTAAGGCCAGCGCGGTGGATCTTGCAGTGTTGGTTGTCGGTCATGCCGTTGGTCACGATCCCGATCCGCCAGCCGGCGGCGCGCAGCAGGCGCAGCGCTTCCAGATCTTGTGAGCGGCAGGCAACCAGTTCCGGCATGCGCTGGCGGTATTGCTGCCAGAGTTCGTCGGCAGCTTGATCGAGGCGAAAAGCCTCGCGAACGGCGTGGAAGAAGGGGCCTTTCGTGCCGTAGGTTCGGGCGTCGGTTTCCAGGAGCCAGGTCAATGCGGCGTCGTCGAGGTGGTGGTCGGCTACGAACTCGTGGGCCCATGCGCGGAAGGCCGCGCTGCGGTTGACGAGCGTGTTGTCCAGATCGAAGAGCGCCAGCCGCTGCATGTCGAGATCGTATGCCGCGGTTGGACGCCGAGGTCAGCGTGTCGGTGCGGTGAGAAAAACCTTGCGTTCGTGTCCGAGTAGCGGTCGTCCTCCGCGTGGTTCTGGTGGCGAGTCGCGGGTCGGCCAGGGGGCGGGGTTGATGGCGGTGTCGAGGTAGTCGGACTGCACCGCGGTTGGTCTCTTGTAGTCGGCGATGACGGGCGCGGTGGTGTCACCGACGTTGGTGGCCGGGGTGTCGGGGTCGGGGAAGGCGGCTGCTTCGGCGCTCGCGTCGACGGTGCCGATGAACAGTTCCATACGACGTGACCAGTCGCGGGCGAGGACGGGCCCGACGTGGCGGTGGTAGAGGATGCCGCGGCCGCCGCGGCGGTTGCGGGCGAACCAGCGGGCGCTGCGTCGGTGCCGGTCGATGCTGTGCTGGTTGGCCTTGGGGATGGTGTGGCCGCCGAAGCCGCGCTGGGTGCGGTAGGTGGTTCGGGGCAGGCTGGGTGGTCGCCAGCAGTCGTCGTCGATCCAGTGGGCGATCGGGTCCTTGGCGACCTTCGGCCGGTAGTCGGGCTGGCTTCGAGAGTGGCGATTAGTGACCGCCAGGCGGTGCGCTGCTCGGTGGCGCCGTAGGCGAACGGGGTGGACGCGATGAGGGTGAACCGGCCGGCGATCTGGCGTCCGCGGACGCCGGCGAACAGCCCTTCGGCTTCGACGTCGATGCCGGCGTAGACGAAGGTGGCCGGCAGCCTTTCGGCGAAGTATTTGAGCTGGTCGGACACCTCGGCGCCGGCTCGGGTGGCGAGGTTGAGGTTGTGGATCTCGTCGACCAGAACCAGTTCGATGCCGGTGTTAGCGGCGGCGGTGCAGACCGCGTTGACGATGTCGGGCATGTTGGCCCGGGCGGAAAACTCCAGGCCGTAGAAGCGAGCGAACTCGACGGCGAGCATTTTGGCGGTCGCGGCCGGTGGGACGGTGACGTAGGCGACCGGAAGCCGGTGGCGGCTGTCGGGGTGCCGTTTGCGGACGGCGCGTTCGTGGGTGCGGCCGAGTTGGGTCAGTGCGGTGGTTTTGCCGGTGCCGCTGGCGCCGGACAGGATCAGGCCGCGCCGGGCGGAGACTTGCCGCCGGTTGAGCTGGACCAGCAGCCGACCGGTGCCGAGCATCTGTCGGATGATCGGTGTGTTCACCAGCGGCAGTTCGGCGTGGTAGTCGCGGCGGGCTTCGTCGTGCGCGGCCCGCCGCGACCGGGTCAGCGCGAGGAGTTGCTCGGCGCTGAGCGCGGCCGGTGGTTCGGGCTGGTAGTCCACGAACCGGCGCCAGCCTTCCTTGGTGGTCGGCGGTTCCTCCGGCGTGATCACATCGTCGTCGGCGACGGTGTTCATATCCACTTTTCCGCTTCGGCGTCGGCGTCGAAGATCCCGAACGGGATGACCTCGGCGTCCGGCGCGGTGGATTCGTTGACGGCCAAGGGTGGGGCAGGCTCGGGCAGTTGAGGTCGGTGGGTGGCTTGACCGGCGCGGGTGCGGGCGGTGATGCGGGCGCTCGCCTTGTCCGGTCCGTGCTCGGCGCGGGTGAGCAGGTCGAGAACCCGGGCGATCTGGGTTTCGGTGGCTCCCCTTCCGGCCAGACGGCGGGCGTGCCGCCAGGTGAAGTCGGCGAACGGCGCGGACACCATCGGCAGATGCGTCCACGGGACGGTGACCCAGCCGTCCGGGGTGCGTAGGTGGACCTGGGAGACGTCGTAGGGGTCGTAGTGCACCTCCCACCGGTCACGCTTGGCGACCATTCCGGACCGCTGGTGCCGGTAGGGGCCAAGGGCGGCAGCGTTGTAGGTGCGGTTGTCGATCTGGATGCCCTCGTCGGTGATCCGCCTCCACTTGACCGGCAGCAACTCCAGATAGTCCTCGCCGGACAGGGTCAGCGGGAGGTAGCCGGCGGCGGCGACCAGCGCGGCGTACTTCTCGTTCGGGGTGAGCACCCGGCGAGGCTGGTGTGGGTCACGCAATTCGTCGTGCGGGCGGTGCTGCCAGCCGACAATGAGCCACTCGTCGAGCAGATCCTGCAACTCGCCGATGGTCCACTCGCCGGTGACGTCGCGACCGCGCATCGTCGGGTTGCTGCCGGTGTAGCCGGCGACGTGCTGCGCGAACAGGGTCTTGACTGCGTCGTTGGTGGCCTCGACCACGCCCTTGTCGGTCGGGGTGCCCTTGCGGGCCGGCTGGACGGAGATGCCGAGTCGGTTGCAGGCTCGCTCGAAGGTTTCCGAGACGAACACCCGGCCGTGGTCGATGACGATCTGGTCCGGGACGATGACCGGCCGCGCTGCGGCTTCCCGCATGCGGGTGTCGATGTCGACCAGCCGGGCATGCGGCATCCGCGACGCCGACAGTCGCAGCGCGTTTGCCCAGCCGGGCCGCATCGGCTCCGGGACCAGCATCTTGGCCAGCAGCAGCGCCGCGTCGACCGCCTTCGTGCCGACCGGGCGCAACACGGCGGCGCAGATCGTGCGGGTGGCGATGTCAACGGCGATGGTCAGGTCGGCCCGGACCGGCAGGCCGTCGTCGAGAATCACCATGACGTCGATTGGGGTGGAGTCGATCTGCACCTGCTCACCCGGGCGGGAGGCGAACGTCGGAGTGAACACGCCGGTGGGTCGGTTGGCCATCTGCCGGCGCGTGACCGCCGAGCCGAAGGTGTGCTTGCCGGCGGCGAGCCGGTCAACCAGCTCGTAGAAGGCGCTGCGACCGGGCAGCGGCACCACCCCGGACCCGTGGATCTCCGCTACCCGTTTGACGACCTGGCGGATCAAGCGGGAGCGGGTGCCGGTCGAGGCGTCGGTCTGCGCCGCGATGACCTCCCGGACAACCTCGACCAGCCGCGCGTCGGCCCGGCCGGTGACCTCCCAGTTCCGCACCGCTCGCTGGTCGACCAGCCCCCACAGCCCTTGGGCGGCGTAGCGCAGCCGCCGGTTTTCGACCGTGCGGTAGCTGACGCCCAACTCGGCGCCCTTGGCCCGCTGCCGCTCGGCCAGGCTGCGCTTCGCCGGGTCGTACTCGGGACTCGGCGTCGCATCGAGCGGTGCGTGCGGCGGCAGCCCGGTCTCGACCTCCACGATGTGGCGTTCCCACTGCTTGGCCGCGGCGAGCACGTCCTCGGGCAGCGCGTCGAGCAACCCGAACGGCTCCACGTCCGGTGCCGGGCACCCGTCGACGACCGCGAAGTCGGGTGACGCCATCAGGTGCCCGGCCAGCACCACCTGGTCGGCGCCTGCGGCCTCCGAGCGCAGCCGCACCGACGCCCCGGCCAGCCCCACCGCCTGGTGCTCACCGCCGTCGAAGTGCACGCAGTCACCTGGGCGCAGTACCGGTCGCGGCGTCACCTGGCCACTGCCGCAGTGACGACGGTGTCCGGATGCAGCGGTGTGGACAGGTCCGTATGCAGGTCATGGCGCCAAAGCAGGTGAAACAGCACCGGCAGCACCGCGATCGGATCACCGGCCGCCTCCGCGCCGGCCAACAGCCCACCAGGCTCGGCGAACACCCGCCGCAGCGCGGCCACTACCGCTGGCAGGTCGTGACGCGGATGGCGATAGCCGGCCAGCCAGCGCACGTTGCGGACGAGGATCGCATCCGGCGCGCCCACCACCCGGTAGTCCCAGCCGACCTGCTCGCAGGCCGCGCGAGTCCGGGCGAACCTCACCGCGTCCTTCGGTTTGATCCGCTCGACCGGGCGGCAGTCGACCACACGGGCGCCGCCGTCGGCCAGCCGGGCGAAGTAGTCCGGGGCGTGCGAACGCGCCTTGCCCTGCTCGTTGGCCCAGAACAGCCAGAACGGTTGGGAAGCCACGGCGACCACATCCGGGTCGAAGTCCAGCAGCATCAGGTGGTCGCGTTCCAGCCACGACTCGTAGCCGACGTGATGGCCCATCGTCGCCGTCCACCACCGACCAGGAAAGTGCTTCTGCCCCTTGTACTGGGGAAACCGCCGCGCCGGGCGGCCCCGCTCGAATCGCACCGACCAGGCGCCTGCCAGCGGAATGCGGTGCTCGATGCCATCGAGGCCGACGTAGCCGACCTCAAACTCGCCGAGAGGGTCACCGCCCACCCCGCCCCGCACCGGCCGCAGCGTCGCCTCACCCATGCCCGGCCCCAGCCACAGCCGGCGTCCGGGTCCCCGGGCGCAGCCCGAGGTGTTCCTCGAATTCCCGGGCCACGCTTTGGCAGCGGCGGTAATCGTGGCGCGGCCAAACGGTGCGCCCGTCCTGGCGTACCAGTGTGGCGACCAGGTGAACGTGGTCGTCGCCGTGACGCACCGCCACCCACCGCACCGCAGCCAGATCCCCGACGGGGGCCAACCCGACCCCGTCAAGGAACGCGGCCGCGACCTGCGCCCACTGCTCGTCGGACAGCACCGGATCGTCCGAGTGGTTGTGCACCGAGCAGTGCCACACCGGCTTGGCCGGTGGGTTGACCCCGGCAAAAACCGGCTGTTCCAGCAGACGAGCCAGCCGGCCCGCCGCGCCGGGGGACGACGCCGACGGCAGACCTGCCACCCCGCCGACCGCAGCCGCCGCCCACGCTGCCACCAACCGCTGATCTCGGTGCTCGCCGTACTCACCGGGCCCCAGCAAATACCGCAGCACCTCGCGCACGTCCGCGCCACGCGGCCGGACCCTCGGGATCACGCTGCAACCCGTCGATGGAGCCCGCGCAGCCGTTCGGCCACCGCGTCCAGCCGCGCCACCACGGCAGCGCAAGCCGCGACGTCACCCCCGGTCGACGGAGCCCGCCCGACGTCGAGCGCATCGGCGGCACAAACCAGCGCCGTGCGGGCGGCGAACAGATCCCGCTGCACCCGCGCCAGCTCAGCCCGGCTCGGACCAGTCGCCGCCGTCTCAACGCCACCACGGGCAGCAGCGACCGCGACCTCTCCGGTGTATCCGGTCGGCGTCAGCCCCACCCGCGCCGCAGCCGCCGCCACATCACGCAGTTCTCAGCGGTCAGCCGAACGTTCACGCTGTACGACCGCCCAGCCGGCACCCGTACCCGGTTACGAGCCGGCACCGCCGGCGACTCGCCCGGAAGATCGACACTCACGCCGAGGGATTCTGCACCATCGTCGATGCCTGCTCTTGTGCGCCCCACAAGGTAGATCCGGACTCCACAAGATCGTCCACAACATAGATCCGGACTCCACAAGGTTCGCGCGGACGCGACAGGGACAACGCCCCGAGATTCGCTGGGCGGAACGGCCATCCTCGATTAGAATGTATGTACGAATATTGGTCTTGAACTGGGAGGACAGCCGTGACCGCGCCTGCTGCCACCGCCCCTACGACGCCCCCTCCGTACGCGACACTGCTCGGCTTCACCCGGTACGTCGACCGCACCGGCCCGGCCAAGGCGACCTTCGTCGGCGGTCTGCGCAAGCAGCGCGCCAGCGGCTCCGGATTCAACCCGCACGGCCAGCTCGTGAAGGCCCTCAAGGCGGACATCGCGTTCCGCACCGGCGGCCGGCATCTCGCCCAGATCGCCGATCAGGTCAAGCCCCGCTGGCGCCCGCTGTACGAGGCGTTGGTGCCCGGCGCCGTGGCCTACCTGCACTCCCTCGGCGACCCCGACCGGGTGGACCTGGCGCAGACCCGGGACGCCATCGGCATGGTCGGCGACCTGCCAGTGAAGATCAATCCCCAGTTCGGACTCCGGTACGCCGACGGGACGGCCGAGGCGGTCCGGTTGCACTTCGACGAGGCCCCACCGAGCGACGAGGCCGTCCTGGCCACGCTGCACCTGATGAACCGGTACGCCGACCAGGTCCTGCCGCACGCCACCCCGATCCTGGTGGACGTGCGACGCGGGGTGGCACACCGGACCACACCTACCGGTCGGCCCGACCAGGTGGAGCGCTGGCTCGCCGGGGAGGCCGCCTCGTTCCGGGCCATCTGGTCCACCGCCGCCTGAGGTTCCGGCAACGCCGTCGGGTCAGCCGCCAGCCACCTCGTCGATACCGGCGCCGGTGGCTGGCGGCGGACCGAGCGGGGAGGATCCGCCGGCCCGGCGACGCCGGGCCAGCGCCGCCAGCCCGGCCACGCCCGCGCCCAGGGTCACCGCCCCGGCCACCCCGAGCCGGCCGGCGTCCGGGCCGGGCCGGCCGCCGTCGCCGGACGGCGTCGCGCCCCGGGGCAGCACCTCCGTCGGGCGCATCATGTCGTTGTCCTCGTGTTCGAGGTTGTGGCAGTGCCAGACGAACCGGCCCGCAATGGTGAACCGGGCCAGGATCCGGGTCACCTCACCCGGATGCACCAGCACGGTGTCCAGCGGGCCGCGCTCCTGCGGCCGCGCCGGCAGGGTGCCGTCGCGACCGCGCCCGGCCAGCCGGAAGTGCACGCCGTGCAGGTGGATGGGGTGCGCGTCCGGCGTGTGGTTGTGCACCTCCCAGATCTCCGCCTCGCCCGCCACCGGGGTCTCGGTGACCCGCTCGCCGAAGTGCAGCGGCCGTTCCCGGCCCTGCTCGTCCAGGGTGCCGAGCAGGAAGGCGCTCGGATGCGCACCGGGCGCGCCGTGCCCGGCCAGCACCAGCCGCCGGGTCCGCCGGGCCGGGCCGACCGCCGCGAGCGCCGGCAGGCTGAGCTGGTCGGGCGGTACGCTACGGTCCGCCCGATCGGCGCCACCCACCACGAGCTTCAGCACCTGCCCGGTGGTCCCGGGGTCGGCCGGCGCGCTCCGCGGGTTGCCGTCGAACGCCGCGTCGGGGGCCTCGTTCACCAGGTACAGGGACGTTCCCTCCGGTACGCGGGCGAAGTCCACGATGATGTCGGCCCGCTGGCCGGGGGCGAGCAGCACCCGGTCGAGCGGGACCGGGGCCGCCAGGAATCCGTTGTCCGCGCCGATCTGCCAGATCGGCACGGCGGTCCGGGCCGGCCGGGCGGTCGGGTGGCCGGCGACCGCCAGCATCAGCGTGCGCCCGTTGCAGGCGTTCAACAGCCGGAACCGGTACCGGCGCCGCCCCACCCGCAGCACCGGCCAGGTGGCACCGTTGACCACCATGGTGTTGCCGTTGAAGCCGGGCACCCAGATCGGTGGTACGGCCGCAGGCGCACCGGATCCCATGGTGCTGCGGTCGGGATAGAAGAGGGAACCGTCGACCCGGAAGGACCGGTCCTGGATCACCATCGGGATCTCGTCCGGCCCGCCGGAGGACGACGCGCCGGAGGACGACGCACCGGAGGACGACGCACCGGAGGAGGCAGGATCGGAGGACGACGCACCGGACCGCGACGGACCGGACGGCCCCGGACCGGGCAGCACTCCGGCCGGCAGGTCCCGGTCCCCGCCGCGCAGCAGGTAGAACCCGCTCAGTCCGGCGTAGTTGGTCAGCCGGGTGATGCCCAGCGCGTGATCGTGGTACCACTGCGTGCCGGCCTCCTGCTCGTTGCCGTACCGGCAGGTGGCCGTGCCCGGTCGCCAGCGTGCGCCGTCCCGGTCGTGGGCGGCCTCGGCGTGCCGGTCGTACCAGCTGCCCACCCGGGCGAACCCGGCGGGAATGTCCCGGGCGTCCGGCAGGTACCAGGCCTCCGGGTAGCCGTCGCAGTCCGGCTCGGCGAGCAGGCCGTGTACGTGGGTGACCAGCGGCACCGGGCCGGCGTAGCGGGCCACACCACCGGCCGGACCCGCGTCTCCGGTCATCGCCCCCGCGCCCGCCATCGCCCCGGCGTCGGTCATGGTGTGCCCCGGCATGGCGTCCCGGCCCTGGATCCCACCGCCCGGGTTGGCCCAGTGCAGCGTCGGGTCCACCGGCAGGATGGGGGGCAGGTAGCGACCGTCGCCGTCGACGAGCTGGTTGATCCAGGTGACCCGTACCGGCTGGCCCACCCGGGCCTCGATGGTGGGCGCCGGCCAGCCGAACGTGCCGGGGTGCGGCGCCGATCCGTACGCCCAGACCGTCGTGCCGGGCAGGCCGGCGGGGAGGACCTGCTGGCGGATCTGCCGGGCGCCGATCTGGTACTCGTCGATCCCGGCGGTGGACCCGACCCTGGGCATGGGCCGCAGGATCGGCAGCGGGGTGACGTACTTGGGGATGGTGTTCGGGTCCAGCAGGGGTGCCGGCTCGGCCGGGTCGGTCCGGGTCGCGATGTCCGGGGAGCGGAGCAGCGCGGGGCCGGCCCATCCGGACGGCCGGCCGGCCGCGCCGGACCGGCCGGCCGCCGCGCCGGGCACACCGGGCAGCAGTACGGCGGCACCGCCGGCCAGCCCGCCCAGGATGAGTTGCCGTCGGGATGTCATGAGCGCTCCCCCCGTACCGACTGTGTCGACAACGAGTAGATAGCGCGGTTTGCGGTATTTAGGGGATAAGTGGAGTAATTTTCCCAGTCTCGGCGGTTTCGGTTATGCTCACGGCTGTCGTACCGACAACTCGGCGACGGTCATCACGTACGGCTCCTCCGGCGTGCCGAGGATGATCCGGAGGTCCGGGAACAGCTCGGCCAGCAGCCGGCGGCAGTCGGCGCACGGCTCCCGCACCTGCCGGCCGCGGTCCCCCACCGTCACGATCGTGCGCAGCTCGCGCACCCCCTGGGTGGCCGCCGTGCCCACCGCCACCACCTCGGCGCAGGCGCCGCCGACATCGGCCGCGGAGCCGGCGGCGCGCTCGGCACCGGCGATCCCCGCAGGGCCGCCGCCGCGCCGGACGTCCACGCCGGTGAAGACGCGGCCGTCCGGGGAGAGCACGGCGGCCGCGACCGTGTGCCGGTCGCCGTGCCGGCGCAGTCGGGCCACCGCGGCGGCCGCCTGGATGAGCGCCCGCTCGGTCAACTCCATGGTCCCTCCCGATCGGTTTCGGACCGCACGCCGGCCCACCCGGCAAGATCAGATGGTAGTGGGCGCCCGGGGCCGGACCGCCGCGCCGGCACCGGGGCGATAACCATCGGCAGCCGTACGGGTGGAGTGCCTATCCTTGGCGACGACATGCAGACGACACCGCCCGGCGCGTTGAACTCCCCCGACGCGCTCGACTCCCGCGACGCGTCGGACTCCCCCGACGCGCAGGACCAGCCCATTACGCAGAACCCGGACACCGCCCAGGACCCGGACACCGCCCAGGACCCGGACACCGCCCAGGACCCGGACACCGGCCGGGACCCGGCCGCCGGGTTGGCCGCCCGGATCGCCGAGTTGGGCCACGCCGACCAGCGCCGGATCTCCCGCCGGCTCGACGGCACCCGCCGGATCCGGGACCCGCGCCGCCGGGAACACACCATGGCGCAGATCGCCGCCGACGTGGCGGCGGCCGAGTCCCGGCTGGCCGCCCGCCGGGAGTCGGTGCCCGTGGTCAGGTACCCGGCCGAGCTGCCGGTGAGCGAGCGCCGGGCGGAGATCGCCGCGGCGATCCGCGACCACCAGGTCGTGATCGTGGCCGGTGAGACGGGATCCGGGAAGACCACCCAGCTGCCGAAGATCTGCCTGGAGCTGGGACGCGGGGTGCGCGGCCGGATCGGGCACACCCAGCCGCGCCGGCTGGCCGCCCGCACCGTCGCCGACCGGATCGCCGCCGAACTCGACACCGAACTGGGCGAGGTGGTCGGGTACAAGGTCCGGTTCACCGACCGGGTGGGCGACCGGACGCTGGTCAAGCTGATGACCGACGGCATCCTGCTGACCGAGTTGCAGCACGACCGGATGCTCCGGCAGTACGACACGCTGATCATCGACGAGGCGCACGAGCGCAGCCTGAACATCGACTTCATTCTCGGCTACCTGAAACAGCTGCTGCCCGCCCGCCCCGACCTCAAGGTGATCATCACCTCGGCCACCATCGACCCGGAACGGTTCGCCCGGCACTTCGCCGCCCCGGACCCGCGCGGCGGCGAGCCCACCCCGGCGCCGATCGTGGAGGTCTCCGGCCGGACGTACCCGGTGCAGGTGCGGTACCGGCCGTTGGTGGAGGCGGCCGGGGACGACGAGGACACCGACACGGTCCGGGACCAGATCCAGGCCATCGGCGACGCGGTCGAGGAACTGGCGGCGGAGGGTCCCGGCGACGTCCTGGTCTTCCTCAGCGGGGAGCGGGAGATCCGGGACACCGCGGACGCGCTCGGCAAGCTGGTGGCGCGGGCGCCGGCGCTGCGCGGCACCGAGATCCTGCCGCTGTACGCCCGGCTGTCCACCGCCGAGCAGCACCGGGTCTTCCAGTCGCACTCCAGCCGCCGGGTGGTGCTGGCCACCAACGTGGCCGAGACCTCGCTGACGGTGCCCGGCATCAAGTACGTCGTCGACCCCGGCACCGCGCGGATTTCCCGCTACAGCAACCGGCTCAAGGTGCAGCGGCTGCCCATCGAGCCGATCTCGCAGGCGTCGGCGAACCAGCGGAAGGGCCGGTGCGGGCGTACCTCGGACGGCATCTGCATCCGGCTCTACGACGAGCAGGACTTCCTGTCCCGGCCCGAGTTCACCGACCCGGAGATCCTGCGCACCAACCTGGCGTCGGTGATCCTGCAGATGACCGCGATCGGCCTCGGCGACATCGGCGCCTTCCCGTTCGTCGAGCCGCCCGAGCGGCGCAACATCACCGACGGGGTCAACCTGCTGCACGAGCTGAACGCGCTCGACCCGGCGGGCACCGACACCGACCGCCGGCTGACCCCGCTGGGCCGCCGGCTGGCGCAGCTTCCGGTGGACCCCCGGCTGGCCAGGATGGTGCTGGAGGGTGAGCGGGTGGGCTGCGCCACCGAGGTGGTGGTGATCGCCGCGGCGCTGTCCATCCAGGACCCGCGGGAACGGCCGGCGGACCGGCAGGCGCAGGCCGACCAGGCGCACGCCCGGTTCACCGACCGGGAGTCGGACTTCGTCACCTTCCTCAACCTCTGGCGGTATCTGCGCGAGCAGCAGCGGGAACTCTCCTCCAGCGCGTTCCGCCGGCTGTGCCGGGCCGAGTACCTCAACTACCTGCGGGTACGCGAGTGGCAGGACATCGTCAGCCAGGTGCGCCAGGCCCTGCGTACCGCCGATTCGGGTGCCGGGCGGCGCGGCCGGCGCCCACCGGCGCGCGACGCCGACCCCGGCGGCGCCGGTGCTGGTGGTGGCGCCGCCGGAGAGGCGGCCGACGGCCGGCGGGTTCCCGGCGCCGACCTGCCCGCGGAGATCGACACGCCGCGGGTGCACCAGGCGCTGCTGGCCGGGCTGCTGTCCCACCTCGGGCTCAAGGACGCCGCGGCCAAGAACGAGTACCTGGGCGCGCGGGGCGCGAAGTTCGGCATCTTCCCCGGCTCGGCGCTGTTCAAGAAGCCGCCGCGCTGGGTGATGGCGGCCGAGTTGGTGGAGACCTCCCGGCTGTGGGGCCGGGTGGTCGGGCGGATCGAGCCCGAGTGGGTCGAGCCGCTCGCGCAGCACCTGGTGAAGCGCAGCTACAGCGAGCCGCACTGGGAGAAGAAGCAGGGCGCCGTGATGGCGTACGAGAAGGTCACCCTGTACGGCGTACCGCTGGTGGCCTCCCGGAAGGTGAACTTCGGCCGGATCGACCCGCCGCTGTGCCGGGAGCTGTTCATCCGGCACGCCCTGGTGGAGGGCGACTGGCAGACCCACCACCGCTTCTTCGCCGAGAACCGGGAGCTGCTGGACGAGGTGTCCGAGTTGGAGAACCGGGCCCGTCGCCGGGACATCCTGGTCGACGACGAGACCCTGTTCGAGTTCTACGACCAGCGGATCCCGGCCGACGTGGTCTCGGCCCGGCACTTCGACGCCTGGTGGAAGCAGACCCGCCGGGACCGGCCCGACCTGCTGACCTTCACCCGCGAGCTGCTGATCAACGCCGGCCGGGGCGGGGTGGCCGAGGACGACTACCCGGACCGGTGGCAGGCCGAGGGCGTCAGCCTCCCCGTGACCTACGCCTTCGATCCGGGCACCGACGCCGACGGGGTGACCGTGGACATCCCGCTGCCGCTGCTCAACCAGGTGCCGGCGGAGGGGTTCGACTGGCAGGTGCCGGGCCTGCGCGAGGAGTTGGTGATCGCGCTGATCCGCTCGCTGCCCAAGCCGGTGCGCCGCAACTTCGTACCGGTGCCCGACTTCGCCCGCGCGGCGCTGGCGAGCATCCGGCCGGGAACCGAACCGCTGCTGGACGCGCTGACCCGCGAGCTGCGCCGGATGACCGGGGTGACCGTGCCGCGGGACGCCTGGGACCCGACCCGGCTGCCGCCGCACCTGCGGATGAACTTCCGGGTACTGGACGAGGACGGCAGGCCGGTCGCGCAGGGCCGCGACCTGCCGACCCTGCAACGCGAGCTGCGACCCCGGGTACGTCAGGTGGTCGCCGCCGCCGCGCCCGAGGTGGCCCGGACCGGGCTCACCGGGTGGAGCATCGGCACCCTGCCGCGCACCGTGGAGCAGGTCCGCGCCGGCTACCCGGTGACCGCGTACCCGGGGTTGGTCGACGAGGGCGGCACGGTCGGGGTCCGGGTGTTCGACACCGAGGCCGAGCGGAACGCCGCGCACTGGGCCGGCACCCGGCGGCTGCTGGCGCTGACCGTGCCGTCGCCGGCGAAGTTCCTCCAGGGCCGGCTCAGCAACGAGGCCAAGCTGGCGCTCAGCCGCAACCCGCACGGCGGGGTGCAGCCGCTGATCGCCGACGCCACGGGCGCGGCGATCGACAGGCTGATGGCCGACGCCGGCGGCCCGGCCTGGGACGCGGAGGGCTTCGCCGCGCTGCGCGAGCGGGTCCGCGCCGACCTGGTGGACACCGTCGTGGAGACCATGGACCGGGTACGTCGGGTGCTCGCCGCCGCGTACGCGGTCGAGCAGCGCCTCGGTGCCACCCGGAACCTGGCCGTGGTGGCCGCGCTGGCCGACATCCGCAACCAGCTCACCGGCCTGGTGCACGCCGGGTTCATCACCGAGGCCGGGTACGAGCGGCTGCCCGACCTGCTGCGCTACCTGACCGCCATCGAGCGGCGACTGGACCGGCTGCCCGGCAACCCGCAGCGGGACAAGGCCCAGCAGGACCGGATCGCCGTGGTCGCCAAGGAGTACGCGGATCTGGTGGCGACGCTTGCCCCGGCCCGCCGGTCGGATCCGCAGGTGCAGCGGATCCGGTGGATGATCGAGGAGCTGCGGGTGAACGTGTTCGCCCAGGCGCTCGGCACCCCGTACCCGGTGTCCGAGCAGCGGATCTACCGCGCCATGGACGAGGCCGAGGGCCGCTGAGGGCCGGCCGGGGACGATCTAGTACGCGTCGACGCCGCGGGGCAGGTTGCCCGCCTCGGCGTTCTCCCGGACGAACTCCAGCAGGATACGCCGCAGCTCCTGGGCGGCGTGGCTGAGCGACACCTCCCGGCGCCGGGCCAGCGCGATGGTCCGGTGGATGCCCGGCGGCGCGAGCTGGGTGACCTGCACCCGGGGCCGGCGGGCCAGCACGATCCCGGGCACCAGCGCGATGCCGAGCCCGGCCTCCACGAAGCTCAGCACCGCGTCCATCTCGCCGCCCTCGACCGCGAGCCGGGGTTCGAAGCCGGCCCGGTGGCAGGCCGCCAGGGTGGCGTCCCGCAGGTCGTAGCCGCTGCGGAACATCACCATCGGCTGATCGCGCAGCTCGCCGATCCGCACCCGCCGCTCCACCGTCGCGCCGCCGGCCGGCGCCCGGGACGCACCCGCCACAGCGGTCTGTGGAGCGGTCCCGCCGCCGGCCGGGGCGGGCAGCGGTTCCAGCGAGGCCACCACGAGGCCCTCCCGCAGGAGCGGTTCGGACCGCAGCGCCGGGTCCACGCCGCGGGCCGGTTCGATGATCAGGGCCAGGTCCAGTTCGCCGCGCAGCAGGTCGCGGACCAGGTCCTGCGAGCCGCCCTCCTCGACCCGCAGGTCGACCTCCGGGTGGCGGTCGTGGAACCGGCGCAGCACCGGGGGTGCCAGCGAGGTGCACAGGCTGGGCGTGGCGCCGAGCCGGACCCGGCCGCGGCGCACGCCGACCAGCTCCTGCACCTGCCCCCGGGCGGTCTCGGCGTCCGCGAGGATCCGTTTGGCCAGCGGCAACAGCGTCTCGCCGGCCGCGGTGAGGCCGATGTTGCCGCGTACCCGTTCGAACAACGGGGCGCCGAGGTCGGCCTCCAGGGCGTGAATCTGCTTACTCAATGAGGGCTGGGTGATCCCGACCAGATCGGCCGCATGGGTGAAATGTCGCACTTCTGCGACCGCCACGAAGTACCTCAACTGCTGCAGCTGCACCCGTATAGCTTAAAGCTATCGGAACTGAGCCCTCGATGCATTGGACGACTGGATAGCCTCACCTTAGCGTTCGAGCCGTGGTAGTCATGAGCCGCTCTCCGGTCCGCTCCTCCGTCGGCCTCAAGGCCGTGATGGCGGTGTCGGGCATCATCCTGGTGCTCTTCCTCATCGCGCACATGCTGGGCAATCTCAAGATCTTCACGGGCGCGGCGGCCTTCGACCACTACGCGCACTGGCTGCGCACCATCGGCGCGCCGGTGCTGCCCGGCACCTGGTACCTGTGGATCCAGCGGGTCGTGCTGACCGCCGCCGTGCTCGCGCACATCTGGGCGGCCACCGTGCTGGCGCTGCGGGCCCGCGCGGCCCGACCCGTGCGGTACGCGCACCGCGCCCGCGTGCAGGGCAGCTACGCGGCCCGCACGATGCGCTGGGGCGGCGTGATCATCCTGCTCTTCGTGATCTACCACCTGCTGGACCTGACGGCCGGCACGGTCAACCCGGTCGGCGACCCCGGCCGGCCGTACGCGAACGTGGTGGCCGACTTCGCACCGGGCCGCTGGTACGTGACCCTCTTCTACACCCTGGCCATCGTGGCGCTCGGCTTCCACCTGCGGCACGGCGTCTTCAGCGCGCTGCGCAGCCTCGGCCAGCAGCGGCCGCGCGGCGAGCGGACCGCCCGCCGCGTCGCGCTGGTGTTCGCGGTGCTGCTCTGCGCCGGGTACCTGGTGGTCCCGTTCGCCGTACTGACCGGATTGGTGGCGTGAACATGCTGTACACCGAGGGCGACCCGATCGCCGACGCCAAGGCCCCGGACGGCCCGATCGCCGACCGGTGGAGCCGGCGCCGGTTCGAGGCCAAGCTGGTCAACCCCGCCAACCGGCGCAAGCGGCACGTGATCATGGTGGGTACCGGCCTGGCCGGCGGCTCGGCCGCCGCCACCCTGGGCGAGATGGGCTACCAGGTCACGTCGTTCTGCTACCAGGACAGTCCCCGGCGGGCGCACTCCATCGCCGCCCAGGGCGGGATCAACGCCGCCAAGAACTACCGCAACGACGGCGACTCGATCCACCGGCTGTTCTACGACACGGTCAAGGGCGGCGACTTCCGGTCCCGGGAGTCCAACGTGCACCGGCTGGCCGAGGTCTCCGTGGAGATCATCGATCAGTGCGTGGCCCAGGGCGTGCCGTTCGCCCGCGAGTACGGCGGGTTGCTGGACACCCGGTCCTTCGGCGGCGCGCAGGTGCAGCGCACCTTCTACGCCCGCGGCCAGACCGGCCAGCAACTGCTGCTCGGCGCGTACCAGGCCCTGGAACGGCAGATCGGCCTGGGCCACGTGACCATGCACAGCCGGCACGAGATGCTGGAGCTGATCGTGGTGGACGGCCGGGCTCGCGGCATCGTGGCGCGGGACCTGGTGACCGGCGAGATCGGGACGCACCTCGCCGACGCGGTGGTGCTGGCCTCCGGCGGGTACGGCAACGTGTTCTACCTGTCCACGAACGCGAAGGGCTGCAACGTCACCGCCACCTGGCGGGCGCACCGCAAGGGGGCGTACTTCGCCAACCCCTGCTACACCCAGATCCATCCGACCTGCATCCCGGTCTCCGGCGACCACCAGTCCAAGCTCACCCTGATGAGCGAGTCGCTGCGCAACGACGGCCGGGTCTGGGTGCCGCAGACCGCCGGCGACGACCGGTCCCCCCGGGACATCCCCGAGGACGAGCGGGACTACTACCTGGAGCGGATGTACCCGTCGTTCGGCAACCTGGTGCCCCGGGACATCGCCTCCCGGGCGGCCAAGAACGTCTGCGACTCCGGCCGCGGGGTCGGACCCAGCGGCCTGGGCGTCTACCTCGACTTCGCCGACGCGATCTCCCGGCTCGGTCGGCGGACCGTGCAGGAGCGGTACGGCAACCTGTTCGAGATGTACCAGCGGATCACCGGCGAGGACCCGTACGAGGTGCCGATGCGGATCTATCCGGCGGTGCACTACACGATGGGCGGGCTGTGGGTGGACTACGACCTCCAGTCGACCATCCCGGGGCTGTTCGTGGTCGGCGAGGCGAACTTCTCCGACCACGGCGCCAACCGGCTCGGCGCCTCGGCGCTGATGCAGGGCCTGGCCGACGGGTACTTCGTGCTGCCCAGCACGCTCGGCGACTACCTGGCCGGCGGGCAGTTCGAGCCGGTCGACGAGAACCACCCGGAGGCGGTCCGGGCGCGGGCCGACGTGGCGGACCGGATCGCCCGGCTGCTGGCGGTCGACGGCGACCGGACGGTCGACTCGTTCCACCGCGAACTCGGGCAGATCATGTGGGAGCACTGCGGGATGGAGCGGACCGACGCCGGGCTGCGCAAGGCGCTCGGCGAGGTCCGCGCGCTGCGCGAGCAGTTCTGGCACCGGGTCCGGGTGCCCGGCGACGGCGAGGGGCTCAACCAGGCCCTCGAACGGGCCGGTCGGGTGGCCGACCTGTTCGAACTGGCCGAGCTGATGTGCGTCGACGCGCTGCACCGGACCGAGTCCTGCGGCGGCCACTTCCGGGCCGAGAGCCAGACCCCGGACGGCGAGGCCCAGCGCGACGACGAGCACTTCAGCTACGTCGCGGCCTGGGAGTTCACCGGCGCCGACCAGCCTCCCGTGCTGCACCGGGAGGACCTGACGTTCGAGTACGTCCACCCCAGCCAGCGGAGCTACAAGTGAACCTCACCCTGCGGATCTGGCGACAGTCCGGCCCGGACGAGCGCGGCCGGATGGTCACCTACCAGGTTCGGGACATCTCCCCGGACATGTCGTTCCTGGAGATGCTCGACGTGCTGAACGAGCGGCTCACCCTCGACGGCGAGGAGCCGGTGGCCTTCGACCACGACTGCCGGGAGGGCATCTGCGGCGCCTGCGGCATGGTGATCAACGGAAACGCGCACGGGCCGCAGCGCGGCACCACGGCCTGCCAGTTGCACATGCGGCACTTCTCCGACGGCGAGACGATCGACATCGAGCCGTGGCGGGCGCGTGCCTTCCCGGTGATCAAGGACCTGGTGGTCAACCGGAGCGCCTTCGACCGGATCATCGCGGCCGGCGGCTACATCACGGCGCCCACCGGCAGCGCGCCCGAGGCGCACTCGACCCCGGTGTCCAAGGCGAACGCGGACACCGCGTTCGAGTCGGCGGCCTGCATCGGGTGCGGGGCCTGCGTCGCGGCCTGCCCGAACGGCTCGGGGATGCTGTTCACCGCGGCCAAGGTGACCCAGTTGAGCCTGCTGCCCCAGGGGCAGCCGGAACGCTACACCCGGGTGATCGGGATGGTGGACGCGCACGACGGGTCCGGCTTCGGCGGCTGCACCAACGCCGGCGAGTGCACCGCGGTCTGCCCCAAGGGCATCCCGCTGAGCACCATCGGCCGGCTGAACCGCGACTTCCTGGCCGCCTCCGCCCGGCGCGGCGACACCCCGGGGTCCTGATTCCGGCGGGACCGCGGATCCGGCGGACGGCGCTCGGCGGCGCCGGCCGGGCCGGCGTAGCGTGGCGGGCGACCTGATCGGCCGACGGCATGGGTGGGACGATGGCGGGAGAACGGAAGACGGAGCGGACTCGCGGCGGCGGTTGGCGGCGCACAGCGCTGGTCGCCGGGGCGCTGGCGGCTGCCGCGTGGGCGGTCTGGGACGTACCGGCGGCCTTCGGCGGCCGGTCCACCGGCGCCCGCGCCGACCGGCTGGCCCGGTCGCCGCAGTTCGGCGGGCAGCGGTTCCGCAACGCGGTGAACACCCGCAGCATCATGCCGCCGGGGGAACCCGGCCAGGAGCGCCACCTGCTGCGTGAGCTGGTGCTGGGCCGCCAGCGACGGCACCCGGGCGCGGCCGTGCCGGTGCTGCGCCCCGGGCCGGCCCGGCCGGCGCCGGACGGGCTGGCCATCATCTGGTACGGCCACGCCTCGACGCTTGTCGAGATCGAGGGCCGGCGGGTGCTGATCGATCCGGTGTGGAGCGACCGCTGCTCGCCGTCCCGGCTGGTCGGCCCGCACCGGATGCACCGGGTGCCGGTGCCGCTGGACGAGCTGCCGCCGATCGACGCGGTGCTCATCTCGCACGACCACTACGACCACCTGGACATGGCCACCATCCGCGCGCTGGCCCGCACCCGCACCGTCCCGTTCCTGGTGCCGCTCGGGGTCGGCGCGCACCTGGCCCGGTGGGGCGTACCCGAGGACCGGATCGTGGAGCTGGACTGGGACGAGACCACCCGGATCGGCGGGCTGGAGCTCACCGCGACCGCCGCCCGGCACTTCTCCGGGCGTGGGCTGCGCCGGGACCGCACGCTCTGGGCGTCCTGGGTGATCGCCGGTGCGCAGCGCCGGGTCTTCTACACCGGCGACTCCGGCTACTTCGCCGGGTACGCCGACATCGGCACCGGATACGGCCCGTTCGACGCCACGCTGATGCAGGTCGGCGCGTACGACCGGGCCTGGCCGGACATCCACATGTTCCCGGAGGAGGCCGTCACCGCCCACCTGGAGCTGCGCGGCGACCTGATGATCCCGGTGCACTGGGGCACCTTCAACCTGGCCCTGCACGACTGGGACGAGCCGGTCAACCGGGTCTGGCGGGAGGCCAAGGCCCGCGGCGTGCGGCTCGCCGTGCCCCGTCCGGGCGAGCGGGTCGACGTGGCCGAGCCGCCGGCGGTGGACGGGTGGTGGCAGACCGTGGCCTGACCGCCGGCCAACGGCCGGCCGGACGCGGCTGGTGAGACGGCGGGTCGAAACGCCGCGGCGGCCGGAGCGGAACACCGTGGCCGGAGCAGAACACCGCGGCCGGAGCACGGACAAGCGGTCAGAGCACGAAGGCGTCGGTCCAGAGCGCGCCGGAGCGGCCGGAGAGCGCGTCCAGCAGCGCTCCGGCCTGCCCGTCGGTGAGCGCCGCGACGAAGTCGACGGTGGCCCGCGCCTGGGCGCGGGCGATCCGGTCCGGCGTGCGCGGGTGCAGCTCGGCCTCGCCCAGTTCGACCAGGTCGTGCAGCCGCTGCGGGAGCCGGTCGCTCTCGTCCGGGTCGCGCAGCCAGGCGTACAGCGCCTCCACCAGCGTGGCCAGCAGCCGGGCCTGGCCGCGCTGGTGCAGCGCCAGGTCCGGCCGTTCCAGGACGAAGCGGTGGTGTACGAGCTTGAGCACCTGGACCTCGTGCCACTGCGCGACGCCGAGCCGGACATGACCGGAGCGGGTGCCCGGGTCGGCCGTGCCGGTCACCGCGTCCACCAGCCGCCGGGTCCACCGGGCGGAGAAGCCGGCCACGTACTGCTCGGCCTCGAGCGACCCGTCGAACGGCGCGGCCAGCAGGCCGTCCACGAGTTCGGTGCGGACGTGTTCGACGGCGGCCGCGAACGCGTCGTCGTCGCTGATCCAGGCGTCCTTGCGGTGCACCTGGCGGCGGAGCCGCTCGATGGCGGCGCCCGGCCGGCGGCGCGAGCCCAGCAGGGCCGCGTCGGTCAGGTGCCGCAGTTGGCCGGCGTCGCGCTGCCAGCCGGTCAGCTCGGTGGCCACCACGCCCTGCTGGAGCACGCCGACCCGGTGGAAGTCCTCGACGTCGTGGATCGCGTAGGCGATGTCGTCGGCGGTGTCCATCACCGACGCCTCGACGGTCTGCTGCCAGTCGGCGATCCGGCCGGCGAACGGCTCCCGGGCCTGGCGCAGGTCCGCGGCCTCGGTGTCGTACGCGCCGAACTTGGCCGACCCGCTGTCCGGCTCGTCCGGCGGCGCGGCCGCGCCGCGCGGGGGCGGATCGAGCAGCCGGGGGTGCGGGTCCGGATGGCCGCGCCGGGTCCACGGGTACTTGAGCATGGCCGCCCGGACGGCGGCCGTGAGGTCCAGCCCGATGGTCGCGGTCTTGCGGATCTCGGTGCTGGTGACGATCCGGTACGACTGCGCGTTGCCCTCGAAGCCGTCCGGCAGGCCGAGCTGCCGGCGGGCCAGCCGGTCGAGGACCCGCTCGCCGAGGTGTCCGAAGGGCGGGTGGCCCAGGTCGTGTGCCAGCGCGGCGGCCTCCACCACGTCCGGGTCGCAGCCGCCGAGCCGCTCCAGCAGCCCGGCCTGCGGCCCGGCGGTCAGCCGTTCGGCGATGGCCCGGCCGACCTGGGCGACCTTGATGCTGTGCGTGAGCCGGTTGTGTACCAGCAGGCCGGAGCCGCCCGGGCTGACCACCTGGGTGACCCCGCCCAGCCGGGCGAAGAACGGCGAGCTGGCGATCCGGTCCCGGTCCGCCCGGTACGGGCTGGCGGCCAGGTCGCCGAGCGCGCCCGCGCGCCCGCCGAACAGCCGGCGGGCACGCCCCTCCGCAGGTCCTTGCATGATCGCCACGCTAGCGCAGCGCACGATGCCCGGGGGCGGGACATGTCCCACCACCCGGGCATCGTGCCGCGGAAGGGGTCAGACCCCGACCGGAACGTACTCGTCCTGCTCCTCGATGTTCGTCTGGGTGGCACTGCGGCCGATGCCCTCGTAGACCTCGGGCCGGGCCGAACGCAGCGCCGCGCCCCAGATCAGACCGATGATCGCGGCCAGACCCTCCAGGCCGGGCAGCACCCAGCGCAGGTAGCTCGGGTTGCTCGGGGACAGCAGCGCGTTGAAGTTCCACACCAGGATGGTGAGCACACCGGCCAGCAGCACCGTGGCCAGGCTGGGCGCGATGAGCGTCCGCCAGACCCCCTCCTCGGAGGGCCGGCGGCGGAAGAAGCCGACGACCGAGGCCGAGGTGAGCGTCATCAGCAGCACCAGGCCGACCGCCGAGGTCCCGCTCATCCAGGTGAAGAGGTCCTCGACCGGGTCGCGGCCGGTGATCACGAACAGCACGACCACGACGAACGCGAGGAAGGTCTGGGTCAGCGAGCCGGCGATCGGCGAGGCGGACCGGACGCTGGTGCGACCCAGGAACTCGGGCAGCACCCGCTCGCGGCCGAGCGCGAACAGGTAGCGGGCGACGCCGTTGTGGAACGACAGCAGCGCCGCGAAGACGCTGGTGATGAAGAGCACGTTGGCCACGTCGGCGAGCATCGGGCTGGCGTACTGGGCCAGCGGGCCGAAGACCGCCCCCGGACCCTGCTCGTTGATCACGCCCTGCACCTCGCTCGGGCCGTAGATCACGCTGAGTGCCCAGGCGGAGAGCGCGTAGAACAGACCGGTGAAGGCCACCGCGATGTAGGTGGCCCGGGCGACCGTACGACGCGGGTCGCGGACCTCCTCGCTGTAGATGGCCGCGGACTCGAAGCCGGCGAACGCCGCGATGCCGAGCGCGAGCACGGCGCCCACGCCGGAGCCGAACAGGTTGCCCACGCTCAGTCCGGCGAAGTCGACCGCGCCGCCGGCCGGGTGGGTGAAGGAGATGATGTCGAACACGCAGACCGCGAGGATCTCGGCGATCAGCAGCACGGCCAGCACGGTCGCGTTCAGGTCGACCCGGAGGATGCCGAGCAGGCCGACCAGGACCAGGGCGCCGAGGCCCCACACCCACCAGGGTGCGTCGACGCCGAACTTGGTGTTGAGGAAGTCACCGAAGATGGCGCCGAAGAGGCCGTACAGGCCGAAGTTGATCGTGTTGTAGGCGACCAGCGCGATGAACGAGCCGGAGACGCCCGCGGCGCGGCCGAGACCGTTTGCCAGGTATGAGTAGAAGGCACCCGCATTGGAGACGTACCGGCTCATCGCGGCATAACCGACGGCGAAGAACGCCAGCACGGCGGCCAGGACCACGAACGAGATGGGCGTGCCCTTGTTGCCGGTCACCAGGAAGGTGGTGGTGATACCACCGCCGAGAACGGTGAGGGGCGCGGATGCGGCGACCGTGAAGAAGACTAGGTGAACCACGCCGAGACGGCGTCGAGCCAATCCACTGTGCGCAGTGGGGAGGTTGGTGGACAAGGGGTCTCCACAACGTGAGGGGGAAGCCGCTGTTGACGACGCCCGATCGTACGGCCACGTTCGGTAACGTCTCAAGACGTGAGCTCATAGGACAAACATTTCGTCCGTTCGTATTAGGAAGGGTGATGACGCCCCGGTAAAAGACGGACAACGGGACGACGGCGGTGCTTGAAAGGGCCGGCAGCCATGCCGTAGGTTCTCCGCGGACCGTGTCGGTCTCGTGACCGGCACCGGCCACGCGCGGTACCCCCTCCGCCGGCCACCCGAGGAAGCCATGACCGAACTCCGCCTTGCGGATGAACTGTTCCTTATCGGACACGACGAGTACACCGGTAAGCCCCGCGCCAACGAGGAACTCCTGGGCACCGGACTCGCCGGTGCGGTGCTGGGCGAGTTGCTGATCAACCGCCGGATCAGCTGTTCGGGCGGCAAGGTGGTCGTACTCGACCAGCGGCCCTGGGGAGAGGTGGTCAGCGACGCGGCGCTCGGCGAACTCCAACGCCGGTTGGGCACCTACGTCGTCCGGGCCTGGGTCGAGCACCTGCGGGACAACGCCCGGGAGGCGGTCGGCCGCCGGCTGGTCGCGATGGGGATGCTCCGCCGGGAGGAGAGCCGCGGCGTGCTGTCCCGCAAGGGCGCCGTACGGTTCCCGGGCGTGGAACCGATGGTCTGCGCCCAGCCGCAGGTCCGGCTCGCGTACCAGCTCGAACGGCCCGGCGTGATCCATCCGCAGATGGCCACCCTGGCGGCGCTGCTGCTCGCCCTCGGCCTGGAACACCTGCTGGTGGTCACGATGTCCCGGCAGGAGACCCGGGAGCAGCTCACGCAGATCACCGCGAGCCTGCCGGCCGAGCTGCACGCCCTGGTCACCGGGGTGCAGGCGGCGACCGCCGCGCTGGCGCTGACCGTCCGCCGCTGACCGTCGGTGGCGCCGGACCGGCGCCACCACGGACCATGACACGACAGGCCGCGCCACGACGGTCCGCGCCACGACAGGCACCGCCGGCGACCGCGGGACCACCGGGTCAGTGGCACGCCGACCCGTCCTCGGCGGCGGCGCAGTGCCCGCCACCGCTGGCCGGTACGTCGAGCGTCGGGTTGCGGTCGAAGAAGCCGCTGGGCTTGAGGGTGAAACCGCAGTACTCGACCGGCATCACCGGCCAGTCCTCGGTACGCGGGAAGTGCGTGGTGCCGAACGTGTGCCACAGCACGATGTCGGCGTCGTCGATGTCCCGGTCCCTGGCCACGAACGCCGGCAGCCCACCGGCGCCCGGGTGCTGGTTGACCTGGTCGCCCGCGGGATAGCGCTCCGCCGGGTCGTACCGGGTCACCCACAGGTGCCGGCTCGCGAACGCCGCGCGGCGGGCGATCGACGAGCCGGGGTCGGCCAGCAGCGCCGGCGTGCCCTCCGGACGCAGCAGGTAGCCGACCGGCTGGCCCAGCCGGTTGACGCTGCCCGGGTTGACGATCCGCCACACCCGCCCGGCGGCGGCGTCCGCCATCCGGGCGCCCTCGGACTCCGACCGCAGCCGGGTGCTGCGGCGGGTGAAGGCGTTGCCGTACGGGTTGTCCGGGCCGACCGGCACCCGGCGCACGTCCAACTCGTCCACGGCGTTGCCCACGCCGTCGAGCATCATGTCCAACCGGGCGCTGAACAGGTGCTGGTGGTACGGCGCGCCGAGCCCGGGCGCCACCTGCGCGGCGTACGGGCTGTCCGGCAGGTAGGCCGAGGTGAAGACGACGCCGGTGGCCTTCACCTCCAGTTGGATGGTGCCGTCCAGGTACAGGTACCAGTAGAAGCCGTAGTCGTAGTTGCCGACCGTCACGAAGAACGAGATGACCAGCCGGCGCTGCCGCCGGGTCTCCGCGGACTCGGTGAACAGGTCGGTGTGCTTCCACAGGACCCCGTAGTCCTCCTCGTGCATGCAGATCGCGTTGGGCACCACCCGGGGCCGGCCCTCGCCGTCGGCGAGCACGGCGTCGAAGTAGTGGATCTCGCCGAGGCAGTCGCAGCCCAGCACCAGCGAGTTGACCTGCTGGCCGAGCAGGTACTCCCCCGCGTCGAAGTAGTTCTGCCAGAACCGCACCGGCGACGGGTCGGCGTACGGCACGACCATCTCGGCGACCGAGGCACGGTAGACCAACGGACGGTCCCGGTCACCGTCGGCGATGGACAACTGGTGCAGCACCAGACCCTCGCGCGGGTCGAACCCCACCCGGAAGGTCCAGTTCTGCCACCGCACCACGTCGTCCTCGACGGTGAAGCTGGCGCCCTCCGGCTGGGTGATCTCGATGGGCCGCAGGTCGGTCCGGGTCGGGCCGACGTACGCCGGGTCGTCGAAGTTCCCCTCCTCCCGCGGCACCGGCAGCAGCTCGTGGTCGATCAGCTCGACCACCCGGCGCTCGATCAGGTCGACGTAGGCGACCACGCCGTCGATCGGGTGCGCCCAGCAGTGGTCCTCCGGCCGGTGCGCGAGGAAGGACAGCACCCGCAGCATCCGCCGGCCCCGCTCGCCGGGAAAGTCGAAGTTGCCGGCCGACAACGGACAGGGCCGGACCAGGTCGAGGTCGGTGATCCCGCGCCGGTGCAGCGCCGCCTGCCAGCCCGGGTCGGCCTTCACGATCTCGTCGACCGCGATGAACTCCTCCAGCAGGATCGGCGGCTGGCCGTCCACCGCCGGGTCGAGGTCCACCACGCTGTCCAGTTCCTTGCGGGTCAGCGACGCCACCGCGCTGCGCGACGCGCCGGTCGCCACGTCCAGCAGCACCGCCCGGACCCGGCGGTCCAGGTCGGCACCCGGCCGGTGTGCCAGCACCGCGTCCTTGGCCGGTTCCTCCAGGGCCAGCAGCGCGAACCGGACGGTCGGGCCGAGCAGGCCGCCGGCCTCGAACAGCTCCCGCGCCGCGTCGATCTCGGCGGCGGTCAGCCGGCTCAGCGGATGGGTCGCGCCCGGCGGCGCAGGGTCGGCCGGGGTGTCGGCGGCAGGGCTCGTCATGGACACCACCCCTCGCGGAGAAGATCGATGCACTCTCGACCTAACCGGAAACCCTTGAACGTGTCCAGACTCGGTCTCGCGTTCGATCGTGTGCGGACGGTCAGCACCAGCGCCGAGCGTGCCCGGTCGCGGCCGGTCCGACCCGCCGGTGGGGCGGCGGCGACCGGCGGGGGCCGGAGGCGGCAGAATGCATCGCGGACCATTCGCGGCGGAGGAGAATCGTGACCGAGGCAGTGCACCAGCGGATCGCCGAGGAACTCGGGGTACGGGAGCGGCAGGTGCGGGCCGCCGTGGAGCTGCTCGACGGCGGCGCCACGGTGCCGTTCATCGCGCGCTACCGCAAGGAGGCCACCGACGCGCTGGACGACACCCAGCTGCGCACCCTGGAGGAGCGCCTGCGCTACCTGCGCGAGCTGGAGGAACGCCGCGCGGCCGTGCTGGAGTCGATCCGCGCCCAGGGCAAGCTGGACGAGGCGCTGACCGCGCAGATCATGGCGGCCGACTCGAAGGCCCGGCTGGAGGACATCTACCTGCCGTACAAGCCGAAGCGCCGGACCCGGGCGCAGATCGCCCGCGAGGCGGGCCTGGAGCCGCTGGCCGACGGGCTGCTCGCCGACCCGACCGTGGATCCCCGGGCCGCGGCCGCCGCGTTCGTCGACCCGGACCGCGGCGTGGCCGACCCGACCGCCGCGCTGGACGGCGCGCGGGCCATCCTCATCGAACGCTTCGCCGAGGACGCCGACCTGATCGGCTCGCTGCGGGAGCGGATGTGGTCGCGCGGCCGGCTCTCCTCCCGGGTACGCGACGGCCAGGCCGAGGCGGGCGCCAAGTTCGCCGACTACTTCGCCTTCGACGAGCCGTTCACCCGGCTGCCCTCACACCGGGTGCTGGCGGTGTTCCGCGGCGAGAAGGAGGGCGTGCTCGACCTGACCATGGAGCCGGAACCGGCCGACGAGCCCGAGCCGACCGGCGCCCCCGGCGGGTACGAGACGCAGATCGCGGCCCGGTTCGGCGTGGCCGACCGGGGCCGCCCGGGCGACCGGTGGCTCGCCGACACCGTGCGGTGGGCGTGGCGCACCCGCATCCTCATCCACCTCGGCGCCGACCTGCGGATGCGGCTGTGGCAGGCGGCCGAGGAGGAGGCCGTCCGGGTCTTCGCCACCAACCTGCGTGACCTGCTGCTGGCCGCTCCGGCCGGCACCCGCGCCACCATGGGGCTGGACCCCGGCCTGCGGACCGGGGTGAAGGTGGCGGTGGTCGACGCCACCGGCAAGGTGGTGGCCACCGACACCATCTACCCGCACGAACCACGCCGGCAGTGGGACGCCGCGCTGCACACCCTCGGCCAGCTCGCCGCTGCGCACCGGGTGGACCTGATCGCCATCGGCAACGGCACCGCCTCCCGGGAGACCGACAAGCTCGCGGCCGAACTGGTCGCGCGCCACCCCGAGCTGGGCATGACCAAGGTGATGGTCTCCGAGGCCGGCGCGTCGGTCTACTCCGCCTCGGCGTACGCCGCCCAGGAACTGCCCGGCCTGGACGTCTCGCTGCGCGGGGCGGTCTCCATCGCCCGCCGGTTGCAGGACCCGCTCGCCGAACTCGTGAAGATCGACCCACGGTCCATCGGCGTCGGCCAGTACCAGCACGACCTGTCCGAGACGAAGCTGTCCCGCTCCCTGGACGCGGTCGTGGAGGACTGCGTGAACGCCGTCGGGGTGGACGTCAACACCGCCTCGGCGCCGCTGCTGGCCCGGGTCTCCGGGATCGGCTCCGGGCTGGCCGAGAACATCGTGCTGCACCGGGACGCCAACGGACCGTTCCGGTCCCGTACCGCGCTGCGGCAGGTGCCCCGGCTCGGCCCCAAGGCGTTCGAGCAGTGCGCCGGCTTCCTGCGCATCCCGGACGGCGACGACCCGCTGGACGCCTCCGGCGTGCACCCCGAGTCCTACCCGGTGGTGCGCCGGATCCTGCACGTCACCGGCGGCGACCTGCGGGCGCTGATCGGCCGCAGCGCGATCCTGCGCGGGCTGCGCGCCACCGACTT
The DNA here is from genome assembly GCF_002285795.1 of Plantactinospora sp. KBS50. GTDB lineage: Bacteria > Actinomycetota > Actinomycetes > Mycobacteriales > Micromonosporaceae > KBS50. Next base: position 2,354,244 of record NZ_CP022961.1, on the reverse strand, counting down.
CGTCGACGACACCTTCGGGCTGCCCACCGTCACGGACATCCTCGCCGAGCTGGAGAAGCCCGGCCGCGACCCGCGGCCGGCGTTCCGCACGGCGACCTTCGCCGAGGGCGTCGAGAAGATCGGCGACCTCTCCCCCGGCATGCTGCTGGAGGGGGTGGTCACCAACGTGGCCGCGTTCGGCGCGTTCGTCGACGTCGGTGTGCACCAGGACGGGCTGGTGCACGTCTCCGCCATGTCGAAGACGTTCGTGAAGGACCCGCGCGACGTGGTCAAGCCCGGTGACGTGGTCCGGGTCAAGGTGCTGGACGTGGACGTACCGCGCAAGCGGATCTCGCTGACCCTGCGGCTGGACGACGAACCGGGAGCCGGCGCCGGGGGCGACCGGGGCCGGCGCGGTGACCGGTCCGGCGCGGGCCGGGTCGCCGACCAGCGCGCCGGCGGCCAGCGCGGCGGCGGTCAACCTGCCGGCGGACGCGACGGCGGCCAGCGTGCCGGCGGCCAGCGCGGCGGCGGTCAACCTGCCGGCGGACGCGACGGCGGCCAGCGCGGCGGCGGACGCGGATCCCGACCCCGCCCGGACGGCGGCTCCGGCGCCTTCTCCGGCGCGATGGCCGACGCGCTGCGCCGGGCCGGCCTCGACAAGGGGCTGGACTGACCGGCGGATGTGCGGGTCGGTATCGGCGGTCGGGCTCGAGGAGGACGAGCGACGGACCTGGCCGTACCTGCGGGAGCGGCTGCGCGTACCGGGGCACCTGATGGCCCTGATGCGGGGCGTGCTCGGCGACGTCGAGGTCGCCGCCGTGGTGGCGGTGACCCCGCAGGGTGTGGTCCGGCCGCAGGCGATCCTGGCCACCCCGGAACCCATCAGGCAGGAGATCATCCTCGGGGATGAACCCGACGAAGCGGATGATACGGACGGACATCCCCTGCGCGCCGCCCGGATCGGGGACGACGAGGTACAGGTGATCACCGAGCCCGGTCCGGACGGCCGGGCACGGCCGCTGGCCGTGCTCGCGACGCCGTGGATCGACCAGCACCTGCTGCTGTACGCGCGCACGCTCTGGCACCGGAGGCGCTGAACCGGCCGCACAGCCGCGCCACAGCCTGCGCACCGATCTCTCCCAAGGGCCGCTGGCACCGTCGTCGGCACGAGAAGCCGAGACGATGCGGAGGCACCGATGTCATCCCGATCCTTCGATGGCCGACCCCTGCCCCGGCCCGACGCCGAACTCGTCGACCAGGGGCTCGGATTCGACCTGGGCACCCTGACCGGGCGCCGGCAGATCCTCCGGGCGCTCGGCCTGGGCGCCGTCGCCCTCGGCACGGCGGCCTGCGGCGGCACGTCGAGCGGGTCGACGGCGTCGGCCGGCGGCACGAGCGCCGCGGGCGCCGCCGGGACGACCGAGATCCCCGACGAGACCGCCGGCCCGTACCCCGGGGACGGCTCCAACGGGCCGGACGTGCTGGAGCAGAGCGGCATCGTCCGCAGCGACATCCGGTCGAGCTTCGGTACGGCCAGCGGCACCGCCGAGGGCGTACCGATGACGCTGGAGCTGACCATCCTGGACATGGCCAACGGCAACGCCCCGTTCGCCGGGGTGGCCGTCTACGTGTGGCAGTGCGACCGGGGCGGGCTCTACTCGCTCTACTCCCAGGGCGTGACCGAGCAGAACTACCTGCGCGGCGTACAGGTCGCGGACGCCTCGGGCAGGGTGAGGTTCACCAGCATCTTCCCCGGCTGCTACGAGGGGCGCTGGCCGCACGTGCACTTCGAGGTGTACCCGGACCAGGCGAGCATCACCGAGTCCACGAACGCGATCGCCACCTCGCAGGTCGCCCTGCCGGCGGAGACCTGCCACACCGTCTACGCCCAGTCCGGCTACGAGAAGTCCGTGGACACCATGTCCCGGGTGACGCTGGAGGACGACAACGTCTTCGGCGACGACGACGGAGTCAACCAGCTCGGCGCGGTGACCGGCGACGTCACCGCCGGTTACGCGGTGTCGCTGACCGTCCCGGTCGACACCCGCACCGCACCGACCGGCGGAAACGCGCCCAACGACCAGGGCGGCGGACCGGGCGGACAGGGCGGCACGCCACCCTCGGGCGGACCCGGCGGCGGCACGCCACCCTCCGGCGGACCCGGCGGCGGCACCCCGCCGTCCGGCGGGCCGGGCGGTTCGCCGGCCTGACCCCGGGCCGTCAGCGGGCGGAATCGCTGAACGCGGGCTCCGTGCCGACGATCGGACCCGGCGGCACGTCGCCGGCCCGGGCGCCCCGCCCGGTGAGCACGGACCGCGCCGTGGCGGCAAGGATCCGCAGGTCACCGCCGAAGCTGCGGGTCTCGACGTACCGCAGGTACAGCTCCACCTTGCGGGGCAGCACCACCGAGACGTAGTACTGCTCGGGATGCGGCGCCTGCGCCAGTTCCCGCGACTCGTTGAAGTACGCGTTGATCGCCGGGTCGGTGATGCCGGGACGGACCGACAGGATGCGGTGCCGCGCCCGGGCCGGCCAGCACGAGACGTACCGGTGCACCTCCGGCCGGGGACCGACGAGGCTCATCCGGCCGGCCAGCACGTCGTAGAACTGCGGCAGTTCGTCCAGCTTGGTGGCCCGCAGCAGCCGACCGATCCGGGTGATCCGGGCGTCGGAGTCGGCCGTGACCTCGGCGCCGGGGCCGTCCCGCATGGTGCGGAACTTGTGGATCCGGAAGGTCAGGCCGTAGCGACCGGCCCGCTCGTGCCGGAACAGCACCGGGCCGCCGTCGTCGAGCTTGATCGCCACGGCGACGGCGAGCAGCACGGGAGCGCAGATCAGCAGGGCCAGCGCGGCCACCGTGAGGTCGAAGACGCGTTTGATCATTGCAGCACCTTGCTGACCGCGCGGACCACCAGGTCCACGTGGTCGTCGGTCATGGCGGAGTAGATGGGCAGGCTGACCACCCGGGCGAACTCCCGGCTGGCGACCGGGAACCCGGCGTCGGTGAGGGCGTACCGGGTCCGCCAGTAGGTGAGCGTGTGCAGCGGGGTGAAGTGCAGGCTGCACACGATGCCCAGCCGGGACAGCTCGGCGACGAACCCGTCGCGGTCGACCGGGGCGTCCGGGCGCAGCCGTACGTCGAAGATGTGCCAGGCGTGCACGTCGCCCGCGGGCACCGGGGCCGGCAGGTCGATCGGCAGCTCGGCGAAGGCGCCGCGGTAGAACTCGGCGATCGACTCCCGGCGCCGGCGCATCGACCCGGCCCGCCGCAGTTGGACGAGCCCGAGGGCGGCGGCCGGGTCGGTGAGGTTGTACTTGAAGCCGGCCGCGACGATGTCGTACTGCCAGGCCGGCCGCTCGCTGCGGTAGCGGGCGAAGGCGTCCCGGTCGAAGCCGTGCAGCCGCATGGTGCGGGCGCGGGCCGCGATCCGCGGGTCCCGGGTGACGAGCATGCCGCCCTCACCGGTGGTGATCGGTTTCGTCGCGTAGAAGCTGAAGACGGTGGCGGCGCTGTCCCCGCCGCCGACCGGCGTCCCCGCGCTGGCGGCCGGGAACGCGTGCGCGGCGTCCTCCACCACCGCCAGGCCGTGCGCTTCGGCGAACGCCCGCAGCGGCGCGCCGGCCATCACCCGGCCGGCGAAGTGCACCGGCAGCACGGCCACGGTCCGGGGGGTCACCGCGGCGGCCGCGGCCTCGATGTCCAGGCAGAGCGTCACCGGGTCGACGTCCACGAACACCGGATCCGCGCCCAGGTGCACGACCACCTCGGCGGCGGCGGTGAAGGTCCAGGTCGGTACCAGGACCTCGGTACCCGGACCGACGCCGAGCGCCTCCAGCGCGAGGTGCAGTCCCGCGGTGGCCGAGTGGACCGCCACCGCGGTCACGTTCTCGCCGCAGCACGCGGCGAACCGCCGTTCGAACTCCGACACCAGCGGCCCGCTGGACACCCAGCCCGACCGGAGCGCGGTGGCGACGGCGGCGATCTCCTCCTCCCCGATGTCTGGAAGCGCGAACGGCAGGGGTCGATCGCCCATCAGGATCCTCCTGGTCGCGGGAGCGGCGCCTCAAATCTCGGTGGGAACAATAGCGGGACAACCCACCGGGCAAGGGCATATCCGATGCATTTCAGCGGGCCGAGTCAATGCGTTTCCGAATGGCCCACACATTCATGTTCGAAGAATTCTTGCGTTCACGTTCCGGGTCCTCGTGATCTCCGGTAGCCCTGCTCAGACCCAGAGTTCGGGTGCCGGGTGGCGACAAATCGACGACTTATCGGAGAAAAACTGGTTTACCCACCCAATGGATACGCCCGGCGCGTCATCATGAGTGTCCGTCCGTATCCTTCGGCCAACTCCGGACGTTGTCCGAACCGATTGGGTAACCATTCCACCGCCGTCTTCGCCATCCATTTTGCGGCGACCGCGCACCGCATTCGGCGGGCGCCGGCGAACCGCCTAGGGGGTCTTGCAGATGCCGCCCACCGAGCCGGAGGGCACGCCAGCCGCCACCCACCGACGGCAGCCGCAGCTTCGTGCCCTGCTCCTGCTGGCCAGCGACAGCTCCGCCTGGATCGTCGGGTTTCTCGCCGCGGTCTGGGCCAGGTACGAGTTCGACCTCACCGCGGGACAGGCCACCCAGGTCCTCGCCGCCGCCCTGGTCGCCGCGGCCGGGCACGCCGTGCTCTGCCGGCTCGGTCACCGCTACTGGGGCGCGCATCCGGTCGGCAGTCTGGCCGAGGCGCGGGTCCTGACCGGGACGGTCGGGGTCACCGGCGTCATCCTCGCCACGGCGGTGACCTGGTCCGCGAACCACCCGATACCGGCCAGCGCGCCCCTGGTCGGCGCCGCCGTGGCGCTGCTGCTGATGCTCTCCGTGCGGTGGAGCTTCCGGCACCGTCACGACCTGTCGCTGCGTCCGACCACCGACCGGGCCACCCCGGTGCTGCTGTTCGGCCTCGGCGCGGCCGGTCAGGGGCTGCTGCGCGCGATGCTCACCGACCCGGACGGGCGGTACCTGCCGGTGGGGCTGCTGGACGACGACCCGCGCAAGCGGCACCTGCGCATCGACGGCGTACGCATGCTGGGCGGCCGGCAGGAGATCCCCGCCGCCATCGGCCGGACCGGGGCCACGACGGTCATCCTGTCGGTGGCCAACGCCGACGCCGAGCTGATCCGCCAGATCCGGGACCGGGCCCGCGCCGCGGGCGCCGACTTCAAGGTGCTGCCGCCGGTACGCGAACTGGTCGACCACCGCATCCGGGTCACCGACGTACGCGCGCCGGACATCTCCGACCTGCTCGGCCGCCGGCACGTGGTCGCCGACCTGGTCACCAACGCCACCGGGCTGACCGGGCGGCGGGTGCTGGTGACCGGCGCCGGCGGTTCGATCGGTTCCGAGCTGTGCCGCCAGATCATGCGGGCCGACCCGGGCGAGCTGATGATGCTGGACCGGGACGAGTCCGCGCTGCACGCGCTGCAACTGTCCCTCTCCGGGCGCGCGATGCTGGACGGGCCGGAACTCATCCTCGCCGACATCCGCGACGCCGAGGGCATCGCCCGGATCTTCGCCGAACGCCGCCCGGAGGTCGTCTTCCACGCCGCCGCGCTCAAGCACCTCACCCTGCTGCAACGGCATCCGGGTGAGGCGGTGCAGACAAACGTCTGGGGCACGATGGCGGTCCTGGACGCCTGCCGGGACGCGACGAAGTTCGTGAACATCTCCACCGACAAGGCGGCCAACCCGGTCAGCGTGCTCGGCTACTCGAAGCGCATCACCGAGCGGCTCACCGCCGCCTCGGCGCAGACCCGGGACGGCACCTTCCTGAGCGTCCGCTTCGGCAACGTGCTCTCCAGCCGCGGCTCGGTGGTGACCGCCTTCCAGGCGCAGATCGAGGCCGGGCTGCCCATCACGGTCACCCATCCGGACGTCACCCGCTACCTGATGACGGTGCAGGAGGCCGTACACCTGGTGTTGCAGGCGGCGGGCATCGGCCGGGACGGCGAGGCGCTGGTGCTGGACATGGGCGAGCCGGTCCGGATCGACGACGTGGCGCGGCAACTGGCCGCGCAGGCGCCCGGCGCGGCCCGGATCGTCTACACCGGCCTGCGGCCCGGGGAGAAGCTGCACGAGGACCTGCTCGGTGCCGGCGAGACGGACATCCGGCCGCTGCACCCGCTGATCTCGCACGTACCGGTCCCGGCGCTGGACCCCGGCGAGGCCGCCGCCCTCGACCCGTTCGACGATCCCAACAAGATCATCGATCGGCTCCGCTGGCTGTGCGAGCAGCCGCCGGTCGCGTCGACGGGTTGGCGGTTCGAGCAGCGCGCCGGCAACCGCTGGGTGCAGCCGCGTAGCTGACGCGACCCCGGCCGAACCCCGGCACCGATCCGGCACCGATCCGGCACCGACCCCGATGCCGGGGCGGTGCCGGGGTCGGTGCCGGTCAGGACACGGCACCGGCCGGAGCGGTCCGCTCCCCCAGCCTCGGCGTCCCGGTGGCGAACAGCCAGTCGAAGTAGTCGGTGCGGTCGAACGGCGTGACGTCCGGGGCGACCGGCTCGTCCGCCGCCGCCAGCGCCTCGGCGAGGCTGTCCAGGTCACCGATCCGGTATCCGCGCAGGGCCGGCCCCGCGACCTCGCGGCTCTGCCCGGTGTCGGGTGCGAGGACCGGCAGCCCGTACGCCCGGGCCTCCGCCATCGGATAGCCGAAGGACTCCACCAGGCCGGGGAAGAACACCGCGGAGGCGCCGCACCAGTGCTCGACCAACTGCTCGTGGCTCAGCGCGCCGAGCGGCCGTATCCGGGGCGCGGCGCGCAGTTCCGGCGGCAGGTGCGCCGGGTACGCGGTCACCCGGATCGTCGCCGGGTGACCGACCCGGTCGGCCACCGTCACGAGGTCCCGCAACTGCGGCACCAGGTTCTTGTACGGCCCCGGCGCCACCGGCACCAGGATGTACGGTTCGGCGCCGGCCACGCGGGTCCCGTTCGGTGTCACCGGCTCCAGCCGGACCACCACCCGCGAGCGCAGTTGGGGCAGGTGGTGGACCACCCGCTCGGCCATCGCGCTCGACGAGGCCACCACCAGGTCGGCCCGGCTGAGCAGCCGGCGCACCACCGGCACCTGCGAGCGCCAGGCGCGCGGCATCCGGCGCAGCAGGTGTTCCTCCGACGGGTGCAGGAAGTGCAGCGCGTTGCGGCTTAGCACCCGCCGCTGTCCGCCGGCCACCGCGAAGGAGGCGTTGTTCGAGGCGATCACCACGTCGGCGCGGGCGGCCCGCCGCTCCCGCTCGACCAGCCAGCGGACCGTCAGCCGCCGGTCCCGACCGAGCACCCGGACCGCGCCGGGCCGCCCGGCCAGGTACGCGTCGAGTTCGCGACGCCAGCGGCCGTGGCCTCCGCCCTGTCCACCGGCGACATCCAGCACCACGGTCACGGGCTGCCCTCCTCGTCTGGAAAATTCCCCGATTCCCACTCAGCGGCGGATGCCGGCCCAGTCGTGGTGCCGGCGGACCGTCGAGAGGATGAAGTCGAGGACCCGCCGGGACGTGTCGGCCACCTGGTAGTCGGCCGGACAGGGCATCGGCTCCACCGCGGCCTGCCGGATGGCCACCGCGACCGCCTCCACCACCCCGTCGGCGTCCAGGCCGGTCATGATGACGCTGCCGGCGTCCAACGCCTCCGGCCGCTCGATCGACTCGCGCAGCGTCACCGCGGGGAAGCCGATGATCGCGGCCTCCTCGCTGATGGTGCCGCTGTCCGAGAGCGTGCACCGGGACTGCGCCTGCAACCGGACGTAGTCGAGCAGCCCGAACGGCTCGTGGAACGAGATGCCCTCCAGCCCGGTGGGATCCGGCGCCAGCGCCTCCAGCCGCTTGCGGGTACGGGGGTGGGTGGAGACCAGCACCGGCAGCTCCCAGCTCCGCCGGACCGCCCGCAGGCAGTCCAGCAGCCGGGCGAGCCGGCCGGCGTCGTCCACGTTCTCCTCCCGGTGGGCGCTGACCAGGAAGTAGCCGCCCGGTTCCAGCTCCAACTGGTCCAGCACGCGGGACCGGTCCACGTCCGGCCGGTAGTGCTCCAGCACCTCGCGCATCGGCGAACCGGTGTGCAGGATCCGCCGCGGGTGCAGCCCCTCGGCCAGCAGGTTGCGCCGGGCGTGCTCGGTGTAGACCAGGTTGAAGTCCGCGACGTGGTCGACCAGCCGCCGGTTGGTCTCCTCCGGCACGTTCAGGTCGAAGCAGCGGTTGCCGGCCTCCATGTGGTACACGGGCACCCGCATCCGCCGGGCGATCAGCGCGGCGATGCAGCTGTTCGTGTCGCCCAGCACCAGCAGCGCGTCGGGGCGTACCTCGGTGATCGCCTGCTCGACCCCGACGAGCACCCCGCCGAGCACCCGGCCCAGCGAGGTGACGTCCACCCCCAGGTACCGGTCCGGCGGGCGCAGCCGCAGCTCGGTGAAGAAGATGTCGGACAGCGTGGGATCCCAGTTCTGCCCGGTGTGCACGAGGGTGTGCTCGACGGTGGCGTCCAGCCGGGCGATCACCCGGGACAGCCGGATGATCTCGGGCCGGGTGCCCACCACCGTCATCACCCGGGTCACGCCGGCACCGCCGCACGCTCCGGCAGGTCCGCCCCGACCGGCTCGGGATAGGTGTCCGGCGCCGCCGGGTCGAACAGCTCGTTCGTCCAGAACATCGTGAGCAGTTCCTCGGAGCCGGTGTTGACCAGCCGGTGCGCCCACATGGTCGGCATGTCCACCAGCACCGGCTCGTCCCCGGACACCGAAAACCGGATCACGTCCGGTTCCCCGGCCACCCGGCGCAGCGCGATCTCCGCGGTGCCGCGCAGCACCACGAACCGCTCCACCTTGGCCAGGTGGAAGTGCTCGCCCCGGACCACACCGGGCCGGCTGGTGGAGCAGAAGGTCTGTCCGGGGCTGCCGTGGCTGCGTACCGTCTCGACCAGCTCGCCCCGGTCGTCGGCCCGGCGGACCAGCGGATCCGGGTAGTTCGCCGGGAAGCAGTGCGACCGGTAGGTGTTGAACAGCCGGACCGCGTGCCGGTCGGCCAGCGCCGGGACGTCGCCGCCGCGGTAGTCCCCGGCCATCCGGGTGAGCCGGTGCACCAGCTCGCGTACCCCGGTCCGCAGCGCCGGCATGGCGGCGTCCCAGCAGCCGCCGGCCGGCGCGCCGACGAGCCGGGCCGCGGCGTCCGTCACGTGTACCAGGTCCAGCTCGCGGTCGACGTGCACCTCGGGCCGGCCGCCCTCGGCCAGCAGCCGGCAGAAGGTGGCCACCACCGAGTTGTAGAACGGCCGCCCGTGCTCGCCGTACAGGTTGGGCAGCCGCACGTCGTCCAGGTCGCGCCCGTTGCCCAGGGCCGCCGCGGCGGCGGCCTTCGAGTCGCCGTACGGGGTGCCGTTGCCGGACTGGACCGAGTTGGCGAACACCAGCCGGCGCGGCGGGCGGGCGCAGCGGTCCAGGCCGCGGCACACCGCGGCCGCGAGCTGCACGTTGCCGGCCGCCACCTCGGCCGGTTCGCCGCGGTTGACCCCGGCCAGGTGCAGCAGCCGGTCGGCGCCGTCCACCACGGCGGCGAAGCGGTCCGGGTCGGCCAGGTCGGCCCGGGTGACCACGGCCGGCTCGGGCCAGCCGAGCGCGCGGGCGAGGACCCGCACGTGCCAGCCGAGGAACCCGCCGGCACCGGTGATCGCCAGCCGGGTCACGCCGGCACCGGTTCCCGCAGCGCCAGCTCCGCGCGGATCTCCGGCAGCGTCCGCAACAGCGCCACGATCTCCGGTACGGCCAGCCGCGGCGCGGTGGCGGAGGTGAAGTCCCGGTGCACGGCGACCTGCGGGTCGCCCTCGGTCACGTAGAGCGCGTAGTTGAGGTCACGGGCGTCCAGCGGGACCCGGAAGAACTCGCCGAAGTCGTCCGCCTGGACCAGTTCCTCCCGGCTGGCCAGCGTCTCGTCCCGCTTCTCGCCGTGCCGTACGCCGATCAGGTCGATCTTGGCGGGGGCGTCGAAGACCCGGCACACCGCCTCGGCCAGGTCGCCCATCGTGCAGGCGGCGGCCTTGCGGATGAAGACGTCGCCGGGCCGGGCGTGCTGGAAGGCGTGCTCGACCAGCTCCACCGACTCCGACAGCGACATCAGGAACCGGGTCATCCCGGGATCGGTGACGGTCAGCGGCCGGCCGGCCTTGATCTGCTCGACGAAGAGCGGGATCACCGATCCCCGGGAGTACATGACGTTGCCGTACCGGACGCAGGACACCACGGTCCGGCTCTGCGGGTTGTTCCGGGCGTGCGCCTGGGCCACCTTCTCCATCAGCGCCTTGCTCATGCCCATCGCGTTGACCGGGTGCACGGCCTTGTCGGTGCTGAGCACCACCACCGAACCCACCCCGTTGCGCTGCGCCGCCTCCACCACGTTCGCGCTGCCCAGGATGTTCGTGCGGACCGCCTCCAGCGGAAAGAACTCGCAGGAGGGCACCTGTTTGAGGGCCGCGGCGTGGAAGACGTGGTCCACCTCGCGGCTGGCCCGCAGCACGCTGTCGAAGTCGCGGACGTCCCCGACGTGGTAGCGCACCCGGTCGTCGCCGAGGGACCGGCGCATGCCGTCCTGCTTGGCCTCGTCCCGGCTGAGCACCCGCACCTCGGCGACGTGCCCGTCGAGCAGCCGGCGGGCCATCGTCCGGCCGAACGAGCCGGTACCACCGGTGATCAGGACCCGGCGCCCGGAAAACTGCATGGTCACGACATCTCCGTTCCTACCGGCGTACGCCGCGCTGTCACCGCCTCCCCATCAACGACGGATCCCCGTGCCGCGTGACGCGCGCCGCCGGCAGAATCCCTGATCAGCGGCGCAGAGCCGGCCGGATCCGGCGCCCTCGCGGGTGTCCGGCGATCGCGCAGCGGCCGGCACATGAGCCAGGCGCCGAGCGCCCCGGCGACCAGCCCGGCCGGCAGCGAGGTGAGCATCGAGTAGTAGTCGGACTCGGACTTGATGGCCAGCGGGAAGAAAACGATGATGAAGCAGAACGCCCGCGGGTCCGATCCGGTCCGGAACAGTCCGTCGAACAGCCGGTAGCCCATCCCCATCAGCAGCATCCCCGGCAGCAGGACCAGCCAGCCGCCGCTGCGGTACAGGTCGCCGATCGGCGTCACGGCGTACGCGGAGAACACCGAGGCGGGTTGGCCCAGATAGACCTGCGCGAACGTCCAACCCGGGGTCTCCACCGGTTTGTCGGGCCAGATCGCCCGCGGGATCATGCCGACGAACGGCGCCCGGAGGAACCGCACCGGATCCAGGTACGACACCCGGGACGGGGTCAACTGCCAGACGATCGCGACGCTGTCGATCCGCCGCATCCGGAACAGGAACACGTCGTCCGAACGGCCCCGCCCGTCGGTCGAGTTGAGCGCCGAGGAGAGGATCTCCGGCGCGGCGGCGAAGGCGGCCGTCAGGGAGGCCGAGCGCAGTTCGCCGGTCGCGCCGCGCTGCCGCACCGCCTCCCGGTAGGCGGCGTTGAACGGCACCGCCACCACGAACAGCAGGACCAGCGAGGCGGCCAGCAGCCGCCACGGCAGCCGGCCGCGCACCGCGCCGTACGGGATGAGCAGGGCGAGGGTCGCCATGAAGAACGCCTCTTTGGAACCGCGCAGCATGCCCATGCTGATCTCGACGGCGAACAGCGTCCACAGGGTCGCCCGGCCGCCCCGGATCCTCGGGTCGAAGGCGCGGTACGCGGCCCCGCCCAGCCCGATCAGCGTCATCTGGGACACGACGTACAGCAGTTGGGTGGTCGCCATCGGGTTGGACACCATGCTGGTGGGGTCCGCGCCGACGTAGCCGTACCGGCCGGTCTGCAGGTAGTTCAGCAGGAAGCCGAGCAGCCCCACACCGTAGACCAGCCACGGCATCGCCGGGCCGCGCAGCACCGAGCGGGAACCGCCGAGCACCGCGACCTTGGCCGCGGTGACCGCGCCGACCACCGCGCGGGGAAATCCGCACCGGTAGCCCAGCGCCCAGCACCCGTAGGCCGCGCAGACCACGCCGAGCGCGCCGATCACGCTGGACCGGTCGATCCGGGAGATCCAGGAGAGGCCCTCGCTCGGGTCGTCCTGCAGCCACTGCAGGGACAGCGGGCCGAAGATGAGCGCGGACCACAGCAGGTACCAGGAGCCGATCCGCCAGCGGACGATGCCGAAGTCCCCGTGCACCTCGGCGACCACCAGCAGGGCGGCCGTCACGACCAGCAGCACGGATCCGACCCCGAGGCTGAGCTGGACGGCGAACGACGGCTGGGCCACGGCGGTGAACAGCCAGGGCAGCAGGGCCAGGGCCCCGATCAGCAGCGCCAGCGAGGTGTTGCCGCCGGACCGGCCCGCGGGCCCGGCGCCGGGCGGCTGCGGGGTGGTGGCGGCCGGGGCGGACGGCGGTTGCGCGGTCCGCGGTTGCGCGGTCCGCGGTGGCTCGCCCGCGGGTTGCGCTGGCCTGATCGCGGTCACGTGTCCTCACAATGCCGTCGGCGGAACGGGACGGCCCGGCGGACCGGCGGCGGGGTGCCCGCCGGTGGTAGAACGAGCCGGGTCGGGGCGAGGTTGTGCCGGTCCGGTGCCGGTCCGGTGCCGGTCCGGTGCCGGCCGGCCCGCCGAGTCCGAGCGGGCCGCCGGTCGTTGATCAGATGGAGAACCGCGCCGGAGCCGAACGAAGGTGCCGACCCGATGGACACGCTGACCAACGCCCGAGGCGTGCTGGCGCACGTCTGGACCCACCCGGCCAACCGGGGCCACCGGCTGCGCGGGGTGCTGCGGGCCGTCTCCTTCCAGGTACGCGGGCGGCTGGGCCGGCCCACCCTGGCCACCATCGGCGCCCGGTCCCGGATGTGGGCGGAATTGCACCAGTGCGGCGCCTCGGCGGTGGTGTACGCCAACCCGCCGGACTGGCCCGAGATGCTGGCCTGGCGCCGGCGGCTGCGCCCCGGCGACCTCTTCGTCGACGTGGGCAGCAACGTCGGGGCGTACGCGCTGTGGGCCGCCGAGTGCGGCGCCACGGTGGTCGCCGTCGAGCCCGACCCGGACACCGCCGGGCGGCTGCGCCGCAACGTCGCGCTCAACGGCGCGGCGGTCGAGGTGCTCGAATGCGCGCTGGCCGCCGAGCCGGGCCGACTGCGGCTCACCCGGGGCCGGGACACGATGAACCACCTGCTGCCGGCGGGCGACGACGGTGCGGCCGGCCGGAGCGTCGAGGTGCGCACCCTCGACGAGGTGATCGGCGACCGCCGGGTGGCGGGGGTGAAGATCGACGTCGAGGGCGCGGAGCGGCAGGTGCTCGAAGGGGCGACCCGGGCCCTGGCGCAGGGCCGGATCGCCGCCCTGCAACTGGAGTGGAACGGCGTCAGCGAGCGGGTGCTCGGCGAGGACCGCGGCCCGGTCGCGGACCTGCTGGCCGGGTACGGCTACCGGATGATGCGGCCGGACGACACCGGGCTGCTGCACCCGGCGGACGCGCGGGGTACGGCCCGGACCTGTTCGCGGTGCTGGCCGACGGCTGACCGGCGACCGCCCGGCAACCACCGGCCCCGGCGACCGCCCTCGCGCGACCCGCCCTCGCGCGACCCGCCCTCGCGCGACGGTGCGAACGGCGTACGGCTCAGCCCTGGTGCTGGATGGCCGGCGTGGGCGGCACGGCGGGCGCCGCGCGGCCGGGCAGCGCCCGCAGCATGCAGGCCAGCGCCACCCCGGCCGCCACGGTGGAGGCCAACGCCGCGCCGAACAGCCCCATCGTGGGCAGCAGACCGGCGAGCAGGGCCGCCATCGCCACCGCGGAGATGGCCTGCGCCCGGGCCACCGCGAGCGGCCGGCCGTGGCCGCGCAGCAGGTCGGCGCAGACCATCCCGCAGGCCAGGAAGGCGGTGCCCGGAGCGAGCAGCCAGACCAGCGGCACCGCGCCACGGAACTCGGGGCCGAAGACGACGGGGATCACCCAGGACGCCGAGACGGCGAGCGCGAGCAGCAGGCCGGCCGAGAGCACGACGCTGGCGGTCACCGCCCGGCGTTGCAGCGCGGTGGTGCTCTCGGCCGACATGGTCCGGGCCGCGATCCGCGGATACACCACGCTGCCGATGGCCGCGACCAGCGGAAGCGCCAGGTTCGTCAGCGAGGTGGCCACCGCGTAGTGGCCCAGCGCCGCCGGCGCGACCACAAGCGAGAGGACGAGTTGGTCGAGCCGGCCGGTGATGGTCGTCGGCACGGCGGCGGTGACCTGGCTCAGGCCGTACCGGATCAGCGGGCGGGCCAGCCGGGGACGGCTCCGCCCGCCGGCCAGACCCCGCCGGCGGCAGAGCAGGTACGCCAGCCCGGTCTGCGCCACGGTGGTCAGGCAGAGCGTCCAGACCAGGGTGGTCAGCGTCAGCCGGTCGCTCAGGTAGAGCAGGCCGAGCAGCCCGAGGTAGGCCAGCGGCTGGGTGATCCGGACCAGGTTCCACAGCGCCAGGTGCGCGGCCAGCAGCGCGAACGTGTAGCTGGCCCCGATGAAGGTGGGCAGGCAGGTGACGAAGACCGCGCGGTACCCCCACACCGCCTCGGCGTGGTGCCGGCCCAGCGTCGGCGCCGCGGCGAGACCGACGGCGATGGTGAGCAGACCGGTCAGCACCATGATGGTGCGGGAGGTGGCCACGTAGTCGCGGGCCTGCTCCGGCTCCCGGGCCACGTGGTACGCGGTCGCCGCGGTCTGGCCGAGTTGGCCGATCATGAGCAGCGCGCCGAACCAGGCCATGATGGCCGCGTACTCGCCACGCGGCGCCGGGCCGAGCGCCCGGGCCGCCAGCACCCCGCCGAAGCCGGCGGCGGCGACCGAGGCCATGTTGACCCCGGCGGTACGCAGAATGCCGGCCCGGATCGCGGACCCGCGCAGCCGGGGTGGCCGGACCCGGCGGACGGACTCCCGGATCCCCCCGGCGGTCACCTCCGCCCGGACTTCCACCAGGAGACCTGGGGCAGCACGGCCAGCGCCGCCTCCGTACCCAGCACGTAGTTGCTCTCGACGAACGTCTCCAGGTCGGCGTCCCAGCCCGGATAGCTCTCCACCCCGCGGGGGGTCAGCTTGCCGATCCGGTACCCGTACGGCCGGACGAGGTCGAAGACGTCCTTGAGGAAGCGCCGCGCGTACACCCAGCGGTGGTTGTACTCGAACTGGGCCAGCGCGATCCGGCGTTCGGCCAGGCAGCCCCGGGCGCCGAGCAGCACGGTGAAGTCGTGCCCCTCGGTGTCGATCTTGAGCAGGTCGATCCGCTCGATCCCGTTGGCCCGGACGTAGCCGTCCACGGTGTCCGTGGCGACCCCCTCGGTGGCGGTGACCGGGGCGTCGTCGACCGGCTGCAACGAGTTGCGCCCGGAGCCGGGGGCCACGATGAACATCCGGCGCTCCCCGGCGTCGTCGGAGAGGGCGAGCCGGTTGGCCCGTACCCCGGCGGGCAGCCGGCCGCGCAGCGTCTCGAAGGTGGCCGAGGTCGGTTCGAAGGCGTGGATCCGCGGTGGCTCCGGGCGGCCCAGCTCGCCCGAGGTGCGCAGCAGCGCGAGCGACCACGCGCCGACGTTGGCCCCGACGTCGAAGACCGTGCACGGCCGGTCCGGGGGCGTGGCCGCGAGCACCCAGCGTTGCAGCGCGTGCTCGCCGTTGCAGTCCGGGGAGTTCGGCAGGTCGAGCCGGGCACGGTTGAGCGCGAACCGGGCCACCCGCACGGTCTGCCGTCTCCCCACCATCCCGCACAGGGTGTCCACGGCCAGCGCCGCCGCTCGATGCGGGGCAGACGTCATGTTGCTTCCCCTCCGTTGGCCCGGGGCCGGTGCCACCGGGCCGACCCGGTCGGTCCGCCCGCTCCGGCGGTCAACACCTCGTCGTACGTCTCCAGGAACCGGTCCAGCGTCCGTTTCGTGGAGTAGTGCTCGACGCAGAACGCGCGGCCCTGGGCGCCGAACTCGCCGCCCCGCCCGGTCAGCAGCTGCGCCGCCCGGTCCGCGACCAGCCCGGGTACGTCGGCCTCGGGGTGCTGCGGCACCAGCCACCCGGTCGAACCGGTGCGGACCAGTTGCCGGCTGCCCGCCGAGTCGGTCGAGACCACCGGCAGGCCGCTGGCCATCGCCTCCAGCACCGCCAGCCCGAGGCCCTCCTCGTACGAGGTCTGCAGGAACACCGACGCGTCGCGGTAGAGCGCCGGGAGGGCGGCCGGTGGCACGTCGCTGCGGATCAACACCGTTTCGGTGAGACCGAACCGGTCGATCAGCCGCAGCACCGTCTGCGCCGGCCGGTCCCGGCCGGCGAGTACCAGCGGGGGGCAGCGGTCGGCGCCCACCAGCCGGCGTAGCTGGGCGTACCCGCGGATCATCCGCTCCAGGCCCTTGCGCGGGTCGTTCAGCCGGCAGACCGACAGCAGCGGCCCGCGGGCGCGCCAGCCCGCGGGGTGCGGCGTGAAGACGTCCACGTCGATGCCGGGCGGCGCGAGCCGGACCCGGGGTTGCCCGTGCCGGCGGACGTGCTCGAACATCGGCCGGTTCTCGGCCAGCACCGCGGCCACCCGGCGCAGCACCCGCCGCTCCAGCCGGCTGGTCAGCGCGGTCATCCCCTGGCGCAGCGCCCGGGCGGGGCCGGGCGCGGCCGCCGTCGGGGTGGCCCGCTCCCAGCGCACCGTGCTGGCCACCTGGAGGACCACCGGCCGGCCCGCCGGCAGCGCCGGGGCGGCCCAGGCCGGTGCGCCGGCGACCACCTGGATCAGGTCGTACCCGCGCAGCGCCCGGGTCAGCTCGCGGCGCGGCCGGTACCGCATGATCTCCAGCTCGACGGCGTTGCCGCCCCAGTGCTCGTGCGGCAGCGGCGCCGAGCGGCTGTCCCGCAGGCTGCGCCGGGACCAGGATCCCGGGGCCAGCAGCCGGCGGCTGGTCTCGTCGGCGCGGGAGACCGCCAGGTCGTACAGGTCGACGGGGTGGCCGGCGCCGCGGAGCCCGTCGAGCAGCCAGCGGGCCACCCCCGGTACGCCGCCGCCGCGGTCCAGCCCGTGACTCAGCAGCGCGATCCGGGCCGGCCCGTGCGCCGGGTTCATCGCGGCGCCGGCTGCGCCCCGGCCACCGCACGAGCGGCCGGACGGCCGGACCCGAGGTAGCCGTACCGGGCGAGCCAGGGCGCGCAGATGGCGGTGACCGCGAACCGTTGCCGCGGCACCAGGCCCGTGCGCCACGCCTCGTCGGCGCGCAACCGGATGTCACCGGCGACGAACCGCATCGGGTTGCCGGCCACGCTGTGCGACAGGTCCAGCCGGACCCGGCCGGCGTCCAGGTCGGACAGCTCGACGGCGCTGGGTTGCACCCCGGCGAAGTCGGCCAGCGTCCGCAGCCCGGCCGCCGGGTCCGCGACGAAGTCCTCGTACCGCAGCCGGCACAGCCGCACCGGCGCCGGGCCGTCCGCACCGCGCCCGGCGGTACGCCGGCAGGACCAGGCCATCAGGCCGAACGCCGAGTTCTGCACGGCCCAGTACATCGCCGAGCGCGCGGGGGCGAGCCGGGGCATCTCGTCGCAGCCGTCCCGCGGCGGTTGCTTCACCCGCTTGGCGAACGAGAACGCCACCCCGCGCGGGTCCCGGACCAGGTGCACCACCCGCAGGTCCAGGTCCGGCAGCCAGCGCAGGCAGAACGCCAGGCCGGAGAACTTGGACGAGTCGACGATCACCTCGGATCCGGAGACCGCCGAGGCGGCCCGGTAGATCCGGGCGTAGTGCTCGGCGTGCCGCTGGATGACCGCGCGCAGTTCGGGCGGCAGGCGGGAGCCGGCGAGCCGCGGCTGCATGCGCAGCGCCTCCAGCCGGCTCTGCTGCTCGGACATCCGGTCCAGGTCGACGGTGTGCCAGCCGCCGAACGCCTCCGCGCCGACGGCCGACCAGAAGTCGCAGGCCGACAGCAGCCGGCCGCACGAGCAGACGTCGTCCCGCCCGAGCCGCTGCCAGATCTGGGCGACCTCGCCCAGCCCGCAGACGCCGGGGGTCGCTCCGAGAATGCGCTCCACCAGGGTGCTTCCGCTGCGGCCCATGCCGCCGATGTAGAGCACTCTCACACCGGGGCAAACGACGGCCGGCGGCGTCCGGTTACGGTCCGCGACCGCGGCCGACGGCGTACGGCGGCGGGCGCCCGGCCGCCGGCGGCGGCGGGCGCCCGCTACCCCGCCGCCTAGCTGAGCTGGGCGAACAGCTCCGGCAGCCGGTGTTCGTAGGTGTGCTCGGCGTGCGCCCGCTTGGTCGCCGCGTCGCCGATCTCCGCGGTGCGCCGCGGCTCGTCGAGGAGTTCGCGCGCCCGCTCGATCAACTCGGCCACGGTGGTGAACGACACGATCTCCCGGCCGGGGTCGTACAGGTCGGCCAGCACGGGCCGGTCCTCGCAGAGCACCGCGGCCCCGGCGCCGGTGGCCTCGAAGGTCCGCAGGTTCACCCCGGTCATCTCCCCCGGGTGCAGGTTGTTCAGCACGGCGGCCGCACCGCGGAAGACCCGCGACTTGTCCTCCCGGAAGATCGGCGGGCGCATCCGCAGGCCGGGGGGCATCGTCGGGAGCAGGTACCGCGGCACCGGCGCGCCGTACAGGCTCAGCGGGATGCCCGCCTCGTGCAGCCGGCGCAGCAGCAGCAGGCGGCTCGGGTAGACGTTCCCGGCGACCACGATGGTGCGCTCGGTCGCGGGCTCGGACATCGGCCGGTGCCAGCGCGGGTTGCACGCCTGCGGCAGGTACCGGGCGTTGATGTCCAGCGTGTCGCGCAGCCGCCGGGCGAGCAGCGGGTCCTTGGTGAAGACCACCGAGTACGGCGCCAGCAGCATCCACTGCCGGCCCATGTTCACCACGGCGTCGGGGTACCACAGCGCCACCGGGATCCGCGCCCGGCGCAGTTCGGCCACCGCCTCGGCGGCCAGCGCGTGATTCGTGGACAGCACCGCGTCGCACTCGTGCGCCTGGGCCGCGCGGGCCAGCCGGGCGTGCAGCCGGCGTTCCACGTCGGGCACGGACTCCAGCACGTGCTGGACGGCCCGGCCGGCCAGGGTGGCGTGGCGGGGCCGGCCGGATCCGAGCGGCACGACCTGGTGCCCCATCCGCTGCGCGGCGTCGCCGATGTTGGTGGCGAACGTGTCCGGACCCTGCGGACCGATGATTCCGAGCTTCATGAGCACCTTTCGACGCACGCGGCGCATGCCACGCTGTGTAACGTCGGCGGGTCGCCCGAGGTCACGGCCCGTCCCACGAGATCGAGTTTCATCGGCAGGTCCCAGATGGTGAGGTGGACCCATGCGGTACAACCGGCTCGGCCTCGTCCTGCACCCCACCCGGGATGTCGCCGCCATCGTGACCATGATCCTCGACTGGGCGCACGGGCATCAGGTGGAGATCCTGGTGGACCGGCAGCAGCGACACCGGGTGCCGGACGGGGTGCTGCCGGCCGACCCGGCCATGCTGGTGAACGAGTGCGACTCCCTGATCAGCATCGGCGGCGACGGGACGATGCTCGGCGCGCTGCGGATGACGGTGGACCGGCCCAAGCCGGTGATGGGCGTGCACCTGGGCCAGCTCGGCTTCCTGGTCGAGGTGGACCCGCCGGAGCTGCCCCGGGCGCTGGACCGGTTGGCCACGCACGACTTCACCATCGAGCCGCGCAGCTGCCTGCGCTGCGCGGTCTGCGAGGAGCGGGTGGTGGCCTTCAACGACATCGCCCTCGCCCGGCAGCCGGGCGAGGGCTTCGTGAACGCCACGCTGGCCGTGGACGGCCAGGAGTACGGCTACTACCGGTGCGACTCGCTGGTGATCAGCACCCCGGCCGGCTCCACCGCGTACAGCTACGCGGCGGGCGGCCCACTGATCTCGCCGGCCACCGAGGCGGTGGTGATGACCCCGTCGGCGCCGATGGCCGGGATCAGCCGGTCGGTGGTGCTCTCCCCCGCCGAGCGGATCCGGGTGCACCTGCGGGAGGACAGCGGCCGGGTGGCCGTCGAGGTGGACGGGCACGTCGTACGGCACGTCGAGGGCGGCGGGGAGCTGGAGGTGGGGTTCCAGCGCGGCGCCGGTCAGGTGGTGCGCTTCGACCCGCGCCGGTACCGGGAGCGCAGCCAGCTCAAGCTCAGCCTGCTGGACCTGCCGCTGCTGCCCGAGCAGTTGCGGGAGCTGCTGCCGGAGACGCTGCGCCGGCAGGCCGCACCGCACCGGCAGGACATCCCGCCGGACTGACCCGGCCGCCGAGCCCCGGCCGGCCGGTGGCGGAGCGCGCCCGGCCGACCGCCCGCTCAGGCCCGCTTGAGCACCTCGGTGACCAGGTCCCGGGCCTCCTCCTGGATCCGGGTCAGGTGGTCACGGCCGCGGAACGACTCCGCGTAGATCTTGTAGACGTCCTCGGTGCCGGACGGGCGGGCCGCGAACCAGCCCGACTCGGTGGTCACCTTCAGCCCGCCGATCGCCGCGTCGTTGCCCGGCGCCCGGGTCAGCGTCGCGGTGATCGGCTCGCCGGCCAGCTCGGTGGCAGTGACCTGGTCCGGCGACAGCCGGCCGAGCACCGCCTTCTCCTGGCGGCCGGCCGGGGCGTCGATCCGGGCGTACGCGGGGTCGCCGAACCGGGACACCAGTTCGGCGTAGTGCTCGCTGGGGGTGCGCCCGGTCACACCGATGATCTCGGAGGCGAGCAGGCAGAGCAGGATGCCGTCCTTGTCGGTGGTCCAGACCCCGCCGTCGTGGCGCAGGAACGACGCGCCGGCGCTCTCCTCGCCGCCGAAGCCGACCGAGCCGTCGAGCAGGCCGGGCACGAACCACTTGAACCCCACCGGCACCTCGACCAGCCGGCGGCCCAGGTCGGCCGCCACCCGGTCGATCATGGACGAGGAGACCAGCGTCTTGCCGATGCCGGCGCCGGCCGGCCAGCCGGCCCGGTTGGCGAACAGGTAGGAGATCGCCACCGCGAGGTAGTGGTTGGGGTTCATCAGCCCGGCGTCCGGGGTGACGATGCCGTGCCGGTCGGCGTCGGCGTCGTTGCCGGTGGCCACCTGGAACCGGTCCCGCTGGCCGATCAGCGAGGCCATCGCGTTCGGCGACGAGCAGTCCATCCGGATCTTGCCGTCGGTGTCCAGCGTCATGAACCGCCAGGTCGGGTCGACCAACGGGTTGACCACGGTGAGGTCCAGCCGGTGCCGCTCGGCGATCTGGCCCCAGTAGGCCACGCTGGCGCCGCCGAGCGGGTCGGCCCCGATGCGCACCCCGGCCGCCCGTACGGCGTCCAGGGACACCGCGGCGGGCAGGTCGTCGACGTACCGGCCGAGGAAGTCGTACGAGCCGGTGGTCTCGGCGGCGCGCGCCCGGGCGTACGGGATCCGCCGCACCCCGCGCAGGCCGTCCCGGAGCAGTTCGTTGGCCCGGTCCTGGATCCACCGGGTGACGTCGGTGTCGGCCGGGCCGCCGTTGGTGGGGTTGTACTTGTACCCGCCGTCGGCCGGCGGGTTGTGCGAGGGGGTCAGCACCACGCCGTCGGCGAGCCCGGTGTCCCGGCCCCGGTTGTGGGTGAGGATGGCGTGCGACAGGGCGGGCGTGGGGGTGTAGCCGTCCCGGCTGTCCAGCAGCACCGTGACGCCGTTGCCGGCGAACACCTCGACGGCGTCGACCGTGGCCGGCTCGGACAGTGCGTGCGTGTCCCGGGCCAGGAACAGCGGCCCGTCCACCCCGTTGGCCGCGCGGTAGTCGCAGACCGCCTGGCTGATGGCGACGATGTGGTCGGAGTTGAAGGCGTTGTCCAGGCTCGACCCGCGGTGCCCGGAGGTGCCGAACGCCACCTGCTGCGCCGGGTCCGCCGGGTCGGGGTGCCCGGTGAAGTAGGCGGTGACCAGCCGGGGTACGTCGACGAGGTCGCCCGGCTCGGCGGGCGTTCCGGCGCGGGGATGGGCCATTCGGGTCTCCTCCTGCTTGGCTGGCGGGCTGCGCTGGGTACCCGGGAACCGCCCGGGTCATGCCTGTTCGTCCTGGCCCGGCTCGGCGGGCCGCCGGCTCGACACCGGCCCGGCACCGGTTCGGTGCGAGGGCGCGGCGGGGCCGCCGGCTAGTCCTCGATCCGCTGGCCCTTGCCGATCACCACGATGCCGTTGCGGGAGACCGTGTACCGCTGCCGGTCCCGGTCGAGGTCCACGCCGATCTCCGCACCCTCCGGCACGATCACGTTCTTGTCGAGGATGGCGTTGCGGACCACGGCGTGCCGGCCGATCTCCACCCCCTCCATCAGCACCGAGCCCTCGACGTGGGCCCAGGAGTGCACCCGGACGTTGGGCGAGACCACCGAGTTCTCCACCAACGAGCCGGAGATCACCACGCCGGGCGAGACCATCGAGCCG